>NZ_JBWKEQ010000030.1:0-101775 GCF_056435365.1 Kitasatospora sp. NPDC043949
ACAACGCCCCCCCCGTGGAAACACCCCACCCCCCCCCCCCTCCCCTCCCCCCCCTCCCCCCCCCCCCCCCCCCCCCCCCCCCCCCCCCCCCCCCCCCCCCCCCCCCCCCCCCCCGCCGTCGTTTCCACCCGCCTCAGAACGGCCGCAGCGCCGGCTCCTTGCGCGCCCCGCCGAGCAGCCGCTCCAGCGCCACCTCCACATCGCCCCGCCAGGACAGCGTGGTGCGCGCCTCCAGCCGCAGTCGCGGGTAACGGTGATGCGAGCGGACGGTCTTGAAGCCGACCGCGAGCAGGTGGTCGGCCGGCAGCACGCAGCTGACCGGCTCGGGACCGGCCGAGCCGAAGGCCTCGATCGCCCGCACCCCGCGCCCGAGCAGGTCCTTGGCCACGGTCTGCACCAGCACCCGGCCGAGCCCCTGCCGCTGGTAGCCCGGAACCACCCGGCTGACCATCAGCTGGACGGCGTCCGGCGAGACCGGACTGGTCGGGAAGGACTGCGACCGGGGGACGTAGGCGGGCGGCGCGTACAGCACGAAGCCGGCCGGCTGGTCGTCCACGTAGACGATCCGACCGCAGGACCCCCACTCCAGCAGCACCGCGGAGATCCACCCCTCCTTCTCCAGCTCCGGCTTCCCGGACTCCACCGCCGCCTTCCCGCTGACCGGGTCCAGCTCCCAGAACACGCAGGAGCGGCAGGTCGTCGGCAGATCGGCGAGGTTGTCCAGGGTCAGCGGAGCGATCCGGCGTCCCATGCCCCGCACCTCCTCCTCCACTTCACGGTCGAGCATGCCCCCACAGACGCCGACGGGTGCATGTTTCACGTGAAACAGTGCTCACGCGGAACATGCACCCATCGGGTGTCGTCCCCGGCCCGGCTCAGCCCTGCGACAGCCGCAGACCGTCCTCGCCCGGGGCCAGGCTGTCCAGGATCCGGTTCAGGTCCTCCACCGAACCGAACTCCAGCACCACCTTGCCCTTGCCCAGCTTGCCGCCGCGCTGCGACACCTCAACCTTGACCCGGGTGTCGAAGCGGTCCGACAGCCGGCTCGCCAGATCGTTGAAGGCCGGGGAGATCAGCTTGCCCGCCTTCGGCGCCTGGCGCTTCGGCTTCCGGTCCTCCTCCTCGGCCATCAGCGCGACGATCTCCTCGGTGGTCCGCACCGAGAGGCCCTCCGCGACGATCCGCTTGGCCAACAGCTCCCGCCGCTCGTCGTCCGGCACCCCGAGCAGCGCCCGGGCGTGGCCGGCGGTCAGCACTCCGGCGGCGACCCGGCTCTGCACGGTGGGCGAGAGCTTCAGCAGCCGCAGCGTGTTGGAGACGTGCGAACGCGAGCGGCCGATCCGGTCGGCCAGCTCGTCGTGGGTGCAGGAGAAGTCCCGCAGCAACTGGTCGTAGGCGGCCGCCTCCTCCAACGGGTTCAGCTCGGCCCGGTGCAAGTTCTCCAGCAGGGCGTCCAGCAGCAGCTTGTCGTCCTCGGTGGCGCGGACGATCGCCGGAATCTGCTTCAGCCCGGCCTCCTTGGAGGCGCGCCAGCGGCGCTCGCCCATGATCAGCTCGAAGCGATCGGGCGCGACCTGGCGCACCACGATCGGCTGGAGCAGACCGACCTCCTTGATCGAGACGACCAGCTCGGCCAGCTTGTCGTCGTCGAAGACCTCACGCGGCTGACGCGGGTTGGACGTGATCGCGTCCAGCGGCAGCTCCGCGAAGAAGGCACCGGCCGCCGGCGCCGGCTGCGCCTGCTCGGCCCGCTTCTCCGCGGCCGCCCGGGCCGCCACCGTGCCGCGGCCGGTCGGCAGCGTCGGTACCGAGGTCGGGGACGTCGCGCCGGTCGCCCCCACCGGGGCCGGTGCGGGCGCGGCCCCGCCGTCCACCGGCACGGCGGGGCGGATCAGCGCCTCCAGCCCTCGTCCCAAACCCCTGCGACCGCTCACCGATGACCCTCCGTCGTACCGTGCTGTGCCACCGGGGCTCCGTGCCCCGTACCGCTGCCGTGCCGCTGCTGCCCCAGGAGCGGGCCGCCGCCCGTCCCCGCCGCGCGCAGCCCGAGCTCGCGGGCGGCCTCCAGGTAGGAGAGCGCCCCGGTCGAGCCCGGGTCGTAGGTGAGGACCGTCTGACCGTAGCTGGGCGCCTCCGAGATGCGCACCGAGCGCGGGATCGCGGTGCTCAGCACCTCCTGCGGGAAGTGCGTCCGGACCTCCTCGGCGACCTGGGCGGCCAGCCTGGTCCGGGCGTCGTACATGGTGAGCAGGATGGTCGAGACGTGCAGCGCGGGGTTGAGGTGCGCGCGCACCAGTTCGACGTTGCGCAGGAGCTGGCCCAGGCCCTCCAGCGCGTAGTACTCGCACTGGATCGGGATCAGCACCTCCCGCCCGGCCACCAGGGCGTTGACCGTCAGCAGGCCCAGCGAGGGCGGACAGTCGATCAGGACGTAGTCCAGCGGCTGCTCGTAGGCGGCGATGGCGCGCTGGAGCCGGCTCTCCCGGGCCACCAGCGACACCAGCTCGATCTCGGCGCCGGCCAGGTCGATGGTCGCGGGGACGCAGAACAGCCCCTCGACGTCCACCACCGGCTGCACCACGTCGGCGAGCGGCTTGCCCTCGACCAGGACGTCGTAGACGGAGGGCACCTCGGCGTGGTGGTCGATGCCGAGGGCGGTGGAGGCGTTGCCCTGCGGGTCGAGGTCGACGACCAGGACGCGCAGTCCGTGCATGGCGAGCGAGGCGGCCAGGTTGACGGTGGTGGTGGTCTTGCCGACCCCGCCCTTCTGGTTGGCGACCACGATCACCCGGGTGGCGCCGGGGCGGGGAAGACCCTCACCCGCTCGGCCGATCGCCTGAACCGCAGCCTGGGCAGCCCTCGCGATGGGCGTGTCATCGATCTGGTCGATGGTCTCCGAGTCCTGCATGAGGGTCAGTGTTTCACGTGAAACCGGAGCGGCAACAGTCGCCGCCCGGCTGCGGCCGAGGATTCCCGAGAGCAAGGAGCGACGTTTCACGTGAAACACCATGCCCGCTATGTCGGAAATCTGACGTTGCGACACACCGGTGTCCTCCCGTCGACCGGCCGTCACCCCGACGGCCACCGGAACGCCGACGGGCGGGCGGCTCCCCCCTCAGGAGGAACCACCCGCCCGTCGTCGAGCGTGTCCGGCGTCACCCGCCTCAGCGGCTGCGGCGCCGCCCGCCCCGGCTGCGCTCGCCGGTCCGGGCGCCCGCGTTCCGTCCGGCCCGGGCCGCCTTCGCCCGCCGGGTCGCGGCCTTCACCCCGCCGGGGCTCTCCCCCGCCTTGACCTGGACCACCCGGGTCGAGGTCTCCAGGGTGCCCTCGCCGACCGAGATCACGCTCCACTCGACCGCACCCAGCTTGGTCAGCCCGGCCCGCGAGTCGGCCAGCTCCTGCTCGGCGCTGTCGCCCTTGAGCGCCAGCATCTGCCCGTGCGGACGGAGCAGCGGCATCCCCCAGCCGGCCAGCCGGTCCAGCGGCGCCACCGCCCGAGCGGTCACCACGTCCACCGCGAGCTTGCCGACCATCTCCTCGGCGCGGCCGCGCAGCACCGTGACGTTCTCCAGCCCCAGCTCCCGGACGACCTCCTCCAGGAAGGTGGTCCGCCGCAGCAGCGGCTCCAGCAGCGTCACCGAGACGTCCGGACGGGCCAGCGCCACCGGGATGCCCGGCAGGCCGGCACCGGAGCCGACGTCGCACAGGGTGGAGCCGGCCGGCAGCAGCTCCGCGAGCACCGCGCAGTTGAGGACGTGCCGGTCCCAGAGCCGGGGCACCTCGCGCGGCCCGATCAGCCCGCGCCGCACGCCCGCGGTGGCCAGCAGCTCGGTGTAGCGGACCGCGGCGTCGAAACGATCACCGAAGACCTCCCGGGCGACGGCCGGAGCCTCGGCCAGCTCGGGCACCTCGGTCGCCTCGACCGCCTCGGCGGCCGGCCCCGCAGCGGCCGGATTCACGTCGTCCGCCCCCGGCCGGCCAGCGGCCGCGTTCTCCGTGTCCATCTCGACCTCTCCGATCCCCGGATCCACCGACCCGCTCTCCGCACAGTTTCACGTGAAACATCTCGCGCCGGGCCCACGCCCCGCGAAGGGACGACGACCCCGCCCGCACGAGGCGGACGGGGTCGCGTCCGGTGAAGCCCACCGTCCGCCTCGGCGGCCGGTCGTCGTACCGCCGGCCTCAGACCGGCAGCACGACCACGCACCGCTCGGGCTCCTCGCCCTCCGACTCGCTGCGCAGACCGGCGGCCGCGACCGCGTCGTGGACGACCTTGCGCTCGAAGGGCGTCATCGGCCGCAGCTTGACCTGCTCGCCGCTGCTCTTCGCCTGCTCGGCGGCCTCGGCACCGAGCGCGGCCAGCTCGGAGCGCTTGCGGGCCCGGAAGCCGGCAATGTCCAGCATGAGGCGGCTGCGCTCCCCGGTCTCCCGGTGGACAGCCAACCGGGTCAGCTCCTGCAGCGCCTCCAGCACCTCGCCGTCCTGGCCGACCAGGCGCTGCAGCGCGCGGTCGTTGCCCTCACCGACGATGGAGACCAGGGCGCGGTCGCCCTCGACGTCCATGTCGATGTCACCGTCGAGGTCGGCGATGTCGAGCAGACCCTCCAGGTAGTCCGCCGCGATGTCGCCCTCCTGCTCCAGTCGGGCGATGACGTTCTCGTCGGTGCTGGCGGCGGCCTCGGCCTCGACGGCGGAGGTGGTGCCTTCCGTCACTGATGGACTCCTTCGGAGATGGGCCCAGATTGGTGGGCCGGGAACGAAGCTCTGCGCGCTGTCACAACGGGTCCAGGGCCGGTCAGGACTTCTTCTTCGGCCGCTGGCCGCCACGCTTGGGCTGCTGCCGAGCGGTGCCCGGCTTGGCCGCGCCGGGCTTGGCCGGGCCCTGCTGGGCGGCCGCCGGCTTGGCACCGGAGTCGGCCGGGACGGTGTCGGCGGGCTCCTCGGCCGGGGCCTCGGTGTCCTTGGTCAGGTCGGCGGTCTGCTGACCGGCACCGCTCTGCTGGCGCTGCGCCTTGGTCTGCTTGCGGGGCTGCTGGCGGCGCGCCTGCGCCGACTCCTCGACCACGGCGGCCGCCGCCGAGGCGGCGTCGAGGGTCGACTTGGACGGGGGCAGCAGGCCCCAGAGCGCGCCCTTGATCTCCGAACCGTCCGGGTTCAGCCGGCCGGCCTTCTTCAGGCGGACCTGCCGCTCGTCCCACGCCTTGCTGCCCGGGGTCGGGTTGTTGTGGATGACGATCAGCTGCTGGCCCATCGACCAGACGTTGGTGGTCAGCCAGTAGACCAGGACACCGACGGGGAAGTTGATGCCCATCACGGCGAACATCACCGGGAAGACGTACATCAGCATCTTCTGCTGCTGCATGAACGGCGTCTTGACCGTGAGGTCGACGTTCTTGGTCATCAGCTGGCGCTGGGTGATGAACTGCGACAGCGACATCATGATGATCATCACCGCGGTGACGATCTTGACGCTGGTCTCGTGGCTGCTGACGAAGGTCGCGGAGAGCGGGGCACCGAAGATGTGCGCCTTGCCGGCGCTCAGCAGCAGGTCGCCGTGGATGACGCCGATCGGCTCGCTCTTGGCGACCTTGGCGAGCACGCCGTAGAGGGCGGTGAAGAACGGCGCCTGCACGATGATGGGAAGGCAGCTGGAGAACGGGTTGGTACCCGCCTCCTTGTACAGCTTCATCATCTCTTCGGACTGGCGCTGCTTGTCGTTCTTGTAGCGCTCCTGGATGGCCTTCATCTTCGGCTGGATCGCCTGCATGGCCCGGGTCGCCTTGATCTGCTTCACGAAGAGCGGGATCAGGCAGATCCGGATGACGACCACCATCGAGGCGATGGCCAGACCCCAGGCCCAGCCACCGTCCGGGTCGAAGATGTTGCTGTACAGCGAGTGGAACTGGACGATGATCCAGGACACCGCTGTGTACAGGGGATTCAGGAAGGAGAAGGTCACCGGTCAGGCTCCTTGGACATGTGGATTGGCCCCTCGGGGCCAATGGTCGCCGGGCCCTCGGGGTCCGGACCGGCGGGGGTCGTGGTCACCGGCTGTCCGGTGGCGGACCGGCTGCTCAGCCAGTCTCGCAGCCGCCGGTGCCACACCGGATGCTTACGCGGCGGAACGTGATCGACCCCGCCGGGCGTCCACGGATTGCAGCGCAGGATGCGCCACACGGTCAGTCCGCCGCCCTTGACCGCCCCGTGCACCTTCACGGCCTCGTAGCCGTAGTGCGAGCAGGAGGGGTAGTAGCGGCAGACCGGACCGAGCAGTGGGCTGATGGTCCACTGGTAGACCCTGATCAGACCCATCAGCAGGAACTTCATCGTCCTGCTCCCGTCGGCGCCGTCGTGGCGGACTCCACCTTCAGCAACCGTTTCAGCGCCGCGTCCAGGTCACGTTCGAGGTCCTGGTACGAGGCGGTCGCGGCCTGGGGCAGCGCACGCACCACTATCAGGCTACCGGCGGGCAGCCTGGACAGACGATCACGAACGAGGTGCCGCAACCGGCGCTTGACCAGGTTGCGAACGACCGCCGGGCCGACGGCCTTGCTCACGACGAAACCCGCACGCGCCGAAGGAGTCCCCTCGGCGACGTGCGGGCGGGAGTCGCTGGTCCGGTCGGTCTGCCCCTTGGGGTCGCCTTCTCTGCTGAGATGGACGACCAGAAGGGGCCGGCCGGCCCGGCGACCGCGTTTCACCGCGGTCGCGAAGTCCTGGCGCCGCCGCAGCCGATTCTCGGAGGGCAGCACAACAGACTCTGTCGTGGATCAGGCGGACAGGCTGGTGCGGCCCTTGCCACGGCGGGCAGCCAGGATGGCGCGGCCGGCGCGGGTACGCATACGCAGCCGGAAGCCGTGGGTCTTCGCGCGACGACGGTTGTTCGGCTGGAAGGTGCGCTTGCTCACTCGGGGGCTCCTGAGGTGAATCGTAGGATGACGGGGGATCGCTTGGCCGTCACCGTGCGTCCGCGTGATCTCCCCTGATTCGGAAATCCGACCCATCGCCCCAGTTCGGCTGGGGTTCAGGGCAATCCACGGCGCCCGTGCTGCGCGCCTTATGGAGCGGGTGGACCCGCGGACATGCGGCAGCGGCCATCGACAACTCGACCTGGTTACGGTACGCGGGACGGGGCACGAGGGTCAAACCAGCTTTTTCGAGCGGCCCCCCAGAGGGTGCCCGGAGTCCCCTTCGCCCACAGCCTGTGGACAACGACTTGATCCGGCCCTGTTCGCTGACTACCGTTGCAGGACTTGTCTGGTTTGTTCTTCGTGTTCTTCCTCGTGGGGTCGGTCCGCCGGAGACGGACCCGCCGATCCACAGTCTCCTGATCCACCACCCCCTGCTGGAGCCGCGGGGAACCGAGAAAGCGTGCACCAGTGGCTGATGTCAACAGCGACCTCGTCCCGGTCTGGGCGAGAGTCGTCGAGCGGCTGGTCAGCGACCCGGACGTCGGGGAGATGGACAAGCAGTGGGTGCAGCGCACCCAGCCGATGTGGATGATGCACGACACCGCCCTGCTGGCGACCCCCAACGAGCGGGCCAAGCAGGTGCTGGAGGGCCGGCTGCTGCCGCAGCTCACCGAGGCCCTCAGCCGCGAGCTCAGCCGCCCGGTGCGGATCGCCGTGATGGTCGACGCCAACGCCGTCCCGACCACCCCCGCACCCGCCGCCCAGGCCCCGGCCGAGCCGTACCCCGGCCCGACCGGGGAGGATGCCGGCGGCTACGGCGGCCAGGACTACCAGCAGCCGTACGAGCAGGACTACGACCGGCCCCGCTACGACACCGGCGGCTACGAGCAGCGCCCCGCGCCGTACGGCGGCCCGGCGGCCGGCCCGGCCTGGCCCGGCTACCCCGAGCAGGGTGGCTACCCGGAGCAGGGCGGCGGCTACCCCGACCAGAACGGGTACCAGGAACAGGGCGGCTACCCCGAGCAGGGCGGCGGCTACCAGGAGCAGCCCCCCGGCTACCGCGAGGCCGACGAGCCGTCCCGGCCGGCGCCGCGCCCGATGCCCGGCCCGCCCGCGACCACCCAGGGCGACCTGTTCGGCGGCGCCTACGGCCCCGGCCCGAACGAGCAGCCCCGCGCCGGCGCCGGCCGCCGCGCCCCCGGCTCACGCCCGGCCGGCGGCCGTCCCGCGGACAAGAACGCGCCGGAGCGCGCCACCGAACGCCCGGCCGTCCCCGGCGTGCCCGCCCCGCCCGGCGCCCCGCCGGCCGGCGGCTCCCGCAAGGACGAGCCGGCCGCCCGGCTGAACCCCAAGTACCTCTTCGACACCTTCGTCATCGGCGCCAGCAACCGCTTCGCGCACGCGGCGGCGGTGGCGGTCGCCGAGGCCCCGGCCAAGGCGTACAACCCGCTCTTCATCTACGGCGAGTCCGGGCTGGGCAAGACCCACCTGCTGCACGCCATCGGGCACTACTCGCGCAGCCTCTTCCCGGGCACCCGGGTGCGCTACGTGTCCTCGGAGGAGTTCACCAACGAGTTCATCAACTCGATCCGGGACGGCAAGGCGGACACCTTCCGCCGGCGCTACCGGGACATGGACATCCTGCTCGTGGACGACATCCAGTTCCTCGCGAGCAAGGAGTCCACGCAGGAGGAGTTCTTCCACACCTTCAACACCCTGCACAACGCGAACAAGCAGATCGTGCTCTCCTCGGACCGGCCGCCCAAGCTGCTGACCACGCTGGAGGACCGGCTGCGCAACCGCTTCGAGTGGGGCCTGATCACCGACGTCACCCCGCCGGAGCTGGAGACCCGGATCGCGATCCTGCGCAAGAAGGCGATCCAGGAGCAACTCAACGCCCCGGCCGACGTGTTGGAGTTCATCGCGTCCCGGATCACCCGCAACATCCGGGAGTTGGAGGGCGCCCTGATCCGGGTCACCGCCTTCGCCAACCTCAACCGGGCGCCGGTGGACCTGGAGTTGGCCGGGATCGTCCTCAAGGACCTGATCCCGGGCGGGGACGAGGACGCCGGGCCGGAGATCACCGCGCAGGTCATCATGCAGCAGACCGCCGCGTACTTCGGGCTGGGTGTGGACGACCTCTGCGGATCCTCGCGCAGCCGCGTCCTGGTGACGGCCCGTCAGATCGCCATGTACCTCTGCCGGGAGCTGACCGACCTCTCGCTGCCGAAGATCGGCGCGCAGTTCGGCGGCCGCGACCACACCACGGTGATGCACGCGGACCGCAAGATCCGCTCGCTGATGGCCGAGCGCCGGTCGATCTACAACCAGGTCACCGAGCTGACCAACCGCATCAAGAGCTAGCCGCAGGGCCGGTGGCGGGCCGGGGCCGGATCCGGCGCCGAGGTGGCCGGAAAGGGCGTCAGGAGCGATCCTGACGCCCTTTTCTCATGTCCGCAGGTGTGCCTCGGGCGCCGGCTGGGCAGAGATGCCGTCGACGGACGTTGCGCCAGTCCACAGCCCGCGCCGAACATCTGACCGGTGATTCGAAAACCGGGGCCGCGCAGGGCAGTTGTCCACAGGGCGGGCACCTTCCCCGTAGTCCACAGGCCGGGGCGTCCGAAGTTATCCAGAATTCGTCCACAGGCGTGTCGCCGCTACGCTCTTCCGCGCAGGTCAGGTGCCTGTGGATTTGTGCACAACCGTTATCCACAGGGTGTGGACAATTGACGGGCCGCCAATGGGCCATCCGGGTTGTCCACCGGTTGTCCCCAGGGGAGGGGCGGTTATCCCCAGGTTGTCCACAGCATGATCCACAGTTCGACAAGCGTGGGGCGGCGTTCATGCCCTGGTGTGAAAGGCGTCACGTAAAGTTGACCGACACCCGTGGATAACCGGGCCCGGATCTGGGGACAGCCCTGGGGATAACCTGTGGATACCCAGCGTGCCCTGTGGGTAACGCTCCGCTGTCCACAGCACCGCGTGTTCGTCCACAGCCGCCGTCCACACCCGCTGTGGACAAAAAAGTGGGTCTGACCTGGGGAAACGGGGTTATCCACGGTTTCCACAGGCCCTACTACTACCACTACACATTTAGACCCATCGACTCGCTTGAAAGTGGGTGGGCCCCGAATCTGTGGACAACCGCGCCCCGACATCTGTTCGGCTTGCTTCCGCCCGTCTGCCCCGTCTGTCGGCGGAGTACGTCAGACTGTCCTCGGCGACTGGAAGCGGAGTGGCACAGCTCGGTGGACAGCCCGACCGACGATCATGATCAGACGAACCAGAGTGCGAGCGGGAGCGCTCGATCCAGGAGGCGGTTACCGGTGAAGTTCCGGGTGGAGCGTGACGTCCTCGCGGAGGCGGTGGCCTGGGCTGCCCGCAGCCTCCCGGCACGGCCGCCGGTGCCGGTGCTGGCCGGCCTGCTGCTGACGGCACAGGACGGCAGCCTGGCGCTGTCCGGCTTCGACTACGAGGTCTCGGCCCGGGTCGAGCTGGAAGCCGACATCGAGGAGGCCGGCACCGTCCTGGTCTCCGGTCGGCTGCTGAACGACATCTCGCGCAACCTGCCGAACCGGCCGGTGGAGATCTCCACCGACGGCCAGCGGGTCAGCGTGGTCTGCGGCAGTTCCCGATTCACCCTCCCCACCCTCCCGGTGGACGAGTACCCGGCGCTGCCCCAGATGCCGACCGCCACGGGCACCGTCTCGGGCGACGTGTTCGCCTCCGCGGTCAGCCAGGCCGCGGTGGCCGCCGGCCGCGACGACACCCTCCCGGTGCTCACCGGTGTCCGGGTCGAGATCGAGGGCGACCGGATCACCCTGGCCGCCACCGACCGCTACCGCTTCGCGGTCCGCGACCTGCTGTGGAAGCCCGAGCAGTCGGACATCTCGGCCGTCGCCCTGGTGCCCGCCAAGACGCTGCAGGACATCGCCAAGTCCCTGGGCAGCGGCGACAACGTCTCGATCGCGCTCTCCTCGGGCGGCGCGGGCGAGGGCCTGATCGGCTTCGAGGGCGCCGGCCGCCGGACGACCACGCGGCTGCTGGAGGGCGAGTTCCCCAAGTTCCGCAGCCTGTTCCCGACGGAGTTCAGCGCCGTCGCCGCGATCCAGACCCAGCCCTTCCTGGAGGCGCTCAAGCGCGTCTCGCTGGTCGCCGAGCGCAACACCCCGGTCCGGCTCAGCTTCGAGCAGGGCGTGCTGACCCTGGAGGCGGGCTCGGGCGACGACGCCCAGGCCACCGAGCGGATCGACGCCGACCTGGAGGGCGACGACATCTCGATCGCCTTCAACCCGGGCTACCTGGAGGAGGGCCTCAAGGCCATCGACTCCGCCTACGCCCAGCTGAGCTTCACCACGCCGACCAAGCCCGCGCTGCTCAGCGGCAAGGCCTCGGTGGACGCCGAGGAGGACAAGGCGTACCAGTACCTGATCATGCCGGTCCGCCTCTCCGGCTGACCTCGCGGCCGCTGCCCGCAGGCCGTCACCCACAGGCTGTGCACACCGGCTGTGCACAGCCTGTGGTCGTCCTCCCCCGGTCGGCCCGACCACAGGGAGCCGCCACCGCCGCAGCGCGTAGGCTCGGGGCGTGCGGCAACGGCGCCGCCGGCAGGCACGTCACCACAGGTAAGGACTTGGTCATGGAGCTCGGCCTCATCGGTCTCGGCAAGATGGGCGGCAACATGCGCGAGCGGATCCGCCGCGCCGGCCACACCGTCATCGGCTACGACCGCAACCCGGACATCTCCGACGTCGAGAGCCTCCAGGAGCTCGTCTCCAAGCTGCAGGGCCCGCGGGTGATCTGGGTGATGGTCCCGGCCGGCGCCGCCACCCAGGCGACCGTCGACGAGCTCGCCGAGCTGCTCTCCCCCGGCGACGTGGTGGTCGACGGCGGCAACTCCCGCTGGACCGACGACATCAAGCACGCCGAGGCGCTGGCCGCCAAGGACATCGGCTTCGTCGACTGCGGCGTCTCCGGCGGCGTCTGGGGCCTGGAGAACGGCTACGCCCTGATGTACGGCGGCGACGCCGAGCACGTGGCCCGCGTCCAGCCGGTGTTCGACTCGCTCAAGCCCGAGGGCGACTTCGGCTCGGTGCACGCGGGTGCCGTGGGCGCCGGCCACTTCGCCAAGATGGTCCACAACGGCATCGAGTACGCGATGATGCAGGCGTTCGCCGAGGGCTGGGAGCTCCTGGAGGCCGCCCCCGAGGTCACCGACGTGCGCGAGGTCTTCCGCAGCTGGCAGGAGGGCACCGTCATCCGCTCCTGGCTGCTGGACCTGGCCGTCCGCGCGCTGGACGACGACGAGCACCTGGCGAAGCTGCGCGGCTGGGCCGCCGACTCCGGTGAGGGCCGCTGGACCGTCGAGGCCGCGATCGACCACGCGGTGCCGCTGCCGGCGATCACCGCCTCGCTGTTCGCCCGCTTCGCCTCCCGCCAGGACGACTCGCCGCAGATGAAGATGATCGCCGCGCTGCGCAACCAGTTCGGCGGCCACGCGGTCGAGTCCAAGTAACCCGCACCTCCCCAGAAGGCGAGCGCAGTCCACAGCCATGCACGTCGCGCATCTGTCGCTCGCCGACTTCCGGTCGTACGCCCGGGTCGAGGTTCCCCTCGACCCGGGCGTGACGGCCTTCGTCGGGCCCAACGGCCAGGGCAAGACCAACCTGGTCGAGGCGGTCGGCTACGTCGCCACGCTGGGCAGCCACCGGGTCGCCACCGACGCCCCACTGATCCGGCTGGGCGCCGAGCGGGCGGTGGTCCGCACCTCGGTGGTGGACCGCGGCCGCACCACCCTGGTCGAGCTGGAGCTGACCCCGGGCAAGGCCAACCGGGCCCGGATCAACCGCTCCGACAACGTCCGCCCGCGCGACGTGCTGGGCCTGCTGCGGACCGTCCTGTTCGCGCCCGAGGACCTCAGCCTGGTCAAGGGCGACCCGGGTGAGCGCCGCCGTTTCCTGGACGAGCTGCTGACCGCCCGGGCCCCCCGGCTGGCCGGGGTCCGACAGGACTACGAGAGGGTCCTCAAGCAGCGCAACGCCCTGCTGAAGACCGCCGCGATGGCCCGCCGGGCCGGTGGCGGCAAGGGCGCCGACCTCTCCACCCTGGAGGTCTGGGACGGCCATCTGGCAAGGGCCGGAGCCGAGTTGACGGCCTTCCGGATCCAGCTGGTGGCTTCCCTCCAGCCGTTGGTGGCGGCCGCGTACGGGCAGCTGGCCCCGGGCGGTGGCGACACCGTCCTGGAGTACCGCAGCTCCTTCGAGGGCGGGCTGCCGACCAGCCGCGAGCAGGCCGAGGAGCAGCTGCTGAACGCGTTGCAGGCGGTCCGCAAGCAGGAGGTGGACCGGGGCATCACCCTGGTCGGCCCGCACCGCGACGAGCTGGTGCTCAGCCTCGGCCCGCTGCCCGCCAAGGGCTACGCGAGCCACGGCGAGTCCTGGTCGTTCGCGCTGGCGCTGCGGCTGGCCTCGTACGAGCTGCTGCGCGCCGACGGCGGCGAGCCGGTGCTGATCCTGGACGACGTGTTCGCCGAGCTGGACGCGGCCCGCCGGGACCGGCTGGCCGAACTGGTGGCCGGCGGCGAGCAGGTGCTGGTCACCGCGGCGGTCGCCGAGGACGTGCCGAAGACGCTGGCCGGCGCCCGGTTCGCGGTCGCCGACGGCGCCGTCCGCCGGATCGACGCCTGACTCCCCCCGCACCTTCGCAATCGCCGTCCGGGCACTCCCGTAGGCTGGACGGCTCACCGGCGCGCGTCCGCGACCGTTGTCCACAGGCTGGGGAAAGGAGATCGCCGTGAGCGAGCCGGCGGAGCACTCCCCCCGGCCGGGCGACCCGGCGCCGACCGGCGCCGACCTCGCCCGCTCCGCGCTGCGGGCGGCCCGGGCCCAGGCGCGGCAGCGCGGCGAGCAGGTCCGGGAGAAGCGCGAGGCGAAGCGGCACGGCCTGCGCAGCGGAGCCCGGTCGGACGGCCGCGACCCGGTCCCGCTGGGGGCGGCGCTGAACCGGCTGCTGACCGAACGGGGCTGGGAGTCCTCGGCCGCGGTCGGCGGGGTGATGGGCCGTTGGCCCCAGATCGTCGGTCCGGACATCGCCGCGCACTGCCACCCCTCCTCCTACGACGACACCGCCGCGGTGCTCACCGTGCAGTGCGACTCCACCGCGTGGGCCACCCAACTGCGGTGGCTGGCAAGACAGTTGGTAGCCCGTCTGAACCACGAGCTGGGCCACGGCACGGTCCGCACCATCAAGGTGCTCGGCCCGGCGGCGCCCGCCCGCGGCTACGGCCGGCTGCGCGCTCCGGGGAGCAAGGGGCCGGGCGACACCTGGGGCTGACCGGGTTGCCGGCCCGTCGCCGGGGGCGCGGAGCGGACCGCGATCTTCCGGAATCCCTGACAGCCCTTCCAGGCGCTCTGGGCCCCCGGGGCGAGTATCGGGACATGTCCAGAGGGGATTCAGGGCGGCATATCTGCCTTCAAGGGCTGCCAAACGCCCATCTCTGTCAGTCGTACCGGTAGACTGAGAGCCAAACACTGTTGCTAGTGGCAACCGAGTCGAAACGCCGTGGTCGCACGCCCGCCCACACGGGGCGGGAATGCGGCCCGTGCTGTGCCAGAGAGGGCGCTTCGTGGCCGATTCCGGCAACCCCAGCCAGATCCCAGACCAGACCGACCAGGCTTCCTACACCGGTAGCAACATCCAGGTGCTGGAAGGCCTCGACGCCGTCCGCAAGCGCCCCGGCATGTACATCGGCTCCACCGGCGAGCGAGGCCTGCACCACCTGGTGCAGGAAGTGGTGGACAACTCCGTCGACGAGGCGATGGCGGGGTACGCCGACACCATCGACGTCACGATCATGGCCGACGGCGCCATCCGCTGCGTCGACAACGGCCGCGGCATCCCGGTGGACATCGTCCCCGGCCAGGAGAAGCCGGCCGTCGAGGTCGTGCTCACCGTCCTGCACGCCGGCGGCAAGTTCGGCGGCGGCGGCTACGCCGTCTCCGGCGGTCTGCACGGTGTCGGCGTCTCGGTCGTGAACGCGCTGTCCACCCGCCTGTCGGTGGAGATCCACCGCGACGGCTCGCGCTTCACCCAGGACTACAAGGCCGGTGCGCCGACCGCTCCGCTGGCCACGCACGAGGGCTCCGAGCAGACCGGCACGACCGTCACCTTCTGGGCCGACCCGGAGATCTTCGAGACCACGGTCTACTCCTTCGAGACGCTGTCCCGGCGCTTCCAGGAGATGGCCTTCCTCAACAAGGGCCTCTCCATCTCGCTCACCGACGAGCGCCCCGAGCACGTGGACGAGGAGGGCAAGCCGCTCACCGTCACGTACAAGTACGACGGCGGCATCGCCGACTTCGTCGCCCACCTCAACTCCCGCAAGGGCGAGGTGATCCACCCCTCGGTGATCGACTTCGAGGCGGAGGACAAGGACAGGGCGATCTCGGTGGAGATCGCGATGCAGTGGAACTCCTCCTACACCGAGGGGGTCTACAGCTTCGCCAACACCATCCACACGCACGGCGGCGGTACCCACGAGGAGGGCTTCCGCGCGGCGCTGACCGGCCTGGTCAACCGCTACGCGCGGGACAAGAAGCTGCTCCGGGAGAAGGACGACAACCTCTCCGGCGAGGACATCCGCGAGGGTCTGACCGCGATCATCTCGGTCAAGCTCGGCGAGCCGCAGTTCGAGGGCCAGACCAAGGACAAGCTCGGCAACACCGAGGCGAAGACCTTCGTCCAGAAGGTCGTCCACGAGCACCTCAACGACTGGTTGGACCGCAACCCCAACGAGGCCTCGGACATCATCCGCAAGTCCATCCAGGCCGCCACCGCGCGCGTCGCCGCCCGCAAGGCCCGCGACCTCACCCGCCGCAAGGGCCTGCTGGAGTCCGCCTCGCTGCCGGGCAAGCTCTCCGACTGCCAGTCCAAGGACCCGGCCGAGTGCGAGATCTTCATCGTCGAGGGTGACTCCGCCGGCGGCTCGGCCAAGCAGGGCCGCGACCCGCGCACCCAGGCCATCCTGCCGATCCGCGGCAAGATCCTGAACGTCGAGAAGGCCCGGATCGACAAGGTGCTGCAGAACACCGAGGTCCAGGCGCTCATCTCGGCCTTCGGCTGCGGCATCCAGGAGGACTACGACGAGTCCAAGCTCCGCTATCACAAGATCGTCCTGATGGCGGACGCCGACGTCGACGGTCAGCACATCCGTACCCTGCTGCTCACCCTGCTGTTCCGCTTCATGCGGCCGCTGGTCGAGTCCGGGTACGTCTACCTCGCCATGCCGCCGCTGTACAAGATCAAGTGGGGCAAGGACGACTTCGAGTACGCCTACTCCGACCGCGAGCGCGACGCGCTGATCGCGGCCGGGGTCGAGGCCGGGCGCCGGCTCCCCAAGGACGACGCGATCCAGCGCTTCAAGGGTCTCGGCGAGATGAACGCCGAGGAGCTCCGGGTCACCACCATGGACGCCGAGCACCGGCTGCTCCTCCAGGTCACCCTGGAGGACGCCGCCCGCGCCGACGAGCTGTTCTCCGTGCTGATGGGCGAGGACGTCGAGGCACGCCGCTCCTTCATCCAGCGCAACGCCAAGGACGTCCGCTTCCTGGACGTGTGACGCCGCCCGACCGGCAGCGAAGCACGTACCAGTCCGCGTGAAAGGAAACTGACCACCAGTGGTCGACGACAACCGTCCCGAAGGCGAACAGCCCGAGACCCCCACAGCCGCCGAGGCCACCGCCCAGGTGACCATGCGGATCGAGCCGGTCGAGCTCGAGACCGAGATGCAGCGCTCGTACCTCGACTACGCGATGAGCGTGATCGTCAGCCGGGCGCTCCCCGAGGTCCGCGACGGGCTCAAGCCGGTGCACCGGCGCGTGCTCTACGCGATGTACGACGGCGGGTATCGCCCCGAGAAGGGCTACTACAAGTGCGCCCGCGTCGTCGGCGACGTCATGGGCAACTACCACCCGCACGGTGACACCTCCATCTACGACACCGTCGTCCGCCTGGCCCAGCCGTGGTCGCTGCGGATGCCGCTGGTGGACGGCAACGGCAACTTCGGCTCCCCGGGCAACGACCCGGCCGCGGCCATGCGCTACACCGAGTGCAAGATGATGCCGCTCGCCATGGAGATGATGCGCGACATCGACGAGGGCACCGTCGACTTCGCGTCCAACTACGACGGCCGCTCGCAGGAGCCGACCGTCCTGCCGGCGCGCATCCCCAACCTGCTGGTCAACGGTGCCACCGGCATCGCGGTCGGCATGGCCACCAACATCCCGCCGCACAACCTGCGCGAGGTCGCCTCCGGCGCGCTCTGGGCGCTGGAGCACCCGGACGCCTCCAACGAGGAGCTGCTCGAAGCCCTGATCGAGCGGATCAAGGG
The DNA here is from genome assembly GCF_056435365.1 of Kitasatospora sp. NPDC043949. NCBI lineage: Bacteria > Bacillati > Actinomycetota > Actinomycetes > Kitasatosporales > Streptomycetaceae > Kitasatospora > Kitasatospora sp. NPDC043949. The sequence continues at coordinate 17,299 of NZ_JBWKEQ010000030.1, forward strand.
CCCCGACTTCCCCACCGGCGCGCTGATCGTCGGCCACCGCGGGATCGACGACGCCTACCGCACCGGCCGCGGCTCGATCACCATGCGCGCCGTGGTCGAGGTCGAGGAGATCCAGGGCCGCCAGTGCCTGGTGATCACCGAGCTGCCGTACCAGGTCAACCCGGACAACCTCGCGCTGAAGATCGCCGACCTGGTCAAGGACGGCAGGGTCGCCGGCATCGCCGACGTCCGCGACGAGTCCTCGTCCCGCACCGGTACTCGCCTGGTGGTCGTGCTCAAGCGCGACGCCGTCGCCAAGGTCGTGCTGAACAACCTCTACAAGCACACCGAGCTGCAGACCAACTTCGGCGCCAACATGCTGGCCCTGGTCGACGGCGTGCCGCGCACGCTGTCGCTGGACGCCTTCATCCGGCACTGGGTCAACCACCAGGTCGAGGTCATCGTCCGGCGCACCACCTTCCGGCTGCGCAAGGCCGAGGAGCGCGCCCACATCCTGCGCGCCCTGCTGCGCGCCCTGGACATGATCGACGAGGTCATCGCGCTGATCCGGGCCTCGGCGAGCGCCGACGCGGCCCGCACCGGCCTGATGGGGCTGCTCTCCATCGACGAGCTCCAGGCCAACGCCATCCTGGAGATGCAGCTGCGCCGCCTGGCCGCCCTGGAGCGCCAGCGGATCATGGACGAGCACGACGAGCTGCAGCGCAAGATCGACGAGTACAACGCGATCCTGGCCTCGCCGACCCGCCAGCGGGAGATCATCTCCGAGGAGCTCACCGCGATCGTCGAGAAGTACGGCGACGAGCGGCGCTCCACCCTCATCCCGTCCGACGGCGACCTCTCGATCGAGGACCTCATCGCCGAGGAGGACATCGTCGTCACGATCACCCGTGGCGGCTACGTCAAGCGGACCCGCTCCGACCTCTACCGCTCGCAGAAGCGCGGCGGCAAGGGCGTGCGCGGAGCGCAGCTCAAGCAGGACGACATCGTCGACCACTTCTTCGTGACGACGACGCACAACTGGATCCTGTTCTTCACCAACAAGGGCCGGGTCTACCGCGCCAAGGGCTACGAGCTCCCGGACGCCGGGCGCGACGCCCGCGGCCAGCACGTGGCCAACCTGCTGGCCTTCCAGCCGGAGGAGCACATCGCCCAGGTGATGGCCGTGCGCACCTACGAGGACAAGCCCTACCTGGTCCTCGCCACCCGGGCCGGCCTGGTGAAGAAGTCCGCGCTGAAGGACTACGACTCCCCGCGCTCCGGCGGCCTGATCGCGATCAACCTGCGCCAGGACGAGGAGGGCCAGGACGACGAGCTGATCGGCGCCGAGCTGGTCTCCGCCGAGGACGACCTGCTGCTGGTCTCCAAGAAGGCCCAGTCGATCCGCTTCACCGCGACCGACGACGCGCTGCGGCCCACCGGCCGCGCCACCTCCGGCGTCAAGGGCATGGCCTTCCGCGAGGACGACGAAATGCTCTCGATGAACGTCGTCCGCCCGGGAACGTACGTGTTCACCGCCACCGACGGCGGGTACGCCAAGCGCACGGCCGTGGACGAGTACCGTGTCCAGGGGCGTGGCGGCTACGGCACCAAGGCGGCGAAGATCGTCGAGGGCCGGGGCTCGCTGGTCGGCGCGCTCGTGGTCGACGACACCGACGAGATCATGGCGATCACCCTGTCGGGTGGGGTGATCCGCACAAGGGTTTCCGAAGTTCGTGAAACCGGACGTGACACCATGGGCGTCCAACTGATCAACCTCGGTAAGCGCGACGCGGTCGTGGGCATGGCCCGCAACGCGGAAGCCGAGGACGAGGAGACGGTGGAGGACGAGGTCGCGGACACCGCTTCCACCGAAACGGCTGAGGGTGCGGAGACGACGGCCGGCGGCGACGCCGAGGTCTGAACCGAACCACGGGCCGGTGCCGTCGCGTCCTGATAGAGGGGCGTGGCGGCACCGGCCGCCCACCAGTTCCGGGCAATCCCGCCGGGCGCTGGATGACGAGTGACGAAGCAGGGCGGTGCCGCCGTCCTGGTGGGAAGTGCGGGAGGACCAGGTGAGTGGAGCCACGGGTGCTGCGGGAGGACCCTCCGGCGGCCGTCCGGGCGCGCAGGGCGGGGGTGGGTACGGCGCGCCGCAGCCGCCGGCCGAGCACTCGGCCGCGTCCACCTCGCTGATGCCACCGGTCGGCGGAGCGGGACAGGGCGGCGCGACCTACGGCGGACAGACGCCCCCGCCGCCGGGGGCCCCGGCGCCGGGCGCGAGCGGATTCTCGCAGCCGACCACCTATGCCAAGGGGCAGCCGACCCCGGCCCGGGGGACCCGGACCAGCGGCAACACCCCGCCCGGCGGCACGCCCGTCCCGGGCACGGCGCGCCGGCCGGCCCCGGCCGCCCCACCGGCGGCCGCCGGTGTCGGCCTCGGCCGGACCCGCAAGGCCCGGCTGCGGGTGACCAAGGTGGACCCGTGGTCGGTGATGAAGGTCAGCTTCCTGCTGTCGCTGGCCGTCGGGATCATCATCATCGTGGCCGCGGCGGTGCTGTGGATGACGCTGGACTCGCTCGGCGTCTTCGACTCGCTGACCAAGACCCTCAAGGACGTCACCGGCTCGGACAGCACCGGCGGCCTCAACCTGATGGACTACGTGGGCTTCGGCAAGGTGATGACCTTCACCTCGCTGATCGCCGTGGTCGACGTCGTCCTGCTGACGGCGCTGTCCACGCTCTCGGCGTTCATCTACAACGCGGCGGCCGGCTTCACCGGCGGCGTCGAGCTGACCCTGGCCGAGGAGGACTGACCCCGGTCGGATCCTGACCCCTGGTCAGTTCGCCGTCCACGGACGGAATGGACGGGCCCCGCAGGCTGTTGCAGCCTGCGGGGCCCGTCGGCATTTCGGGTGACAGCCGGCCGCCCGCGGCGTGCCGCCCGGGAGCGGGCCGGTCGCGGTGGGATTAGCTGGGTGGCGCCCGGTCCACGCCTGGGAGTGCCGCAGGCCGCCCCCGGTCCGCCCGACCGGGTCAGGAAACGTTCCGCAGGACGGCTGGACGGAGGCGCGCGGTGGCGAAGCTCGCAGGTCAACTGGTCGAGGCCCTGGACGGGCTGTTGGGGGTTCCGGTACCGCTGCGGGTCCAGGCCTGGGACGGCAGCGTCGCCGGGCCGCCGGGAGCCCCCACGGTCGTCCTGCGCAACCGGCGGGCGCTGCGCCGCCTGCTCTGGCAGCCGGGCGAGCTGGGCCTGGCCCGGGCGTACGTCGCGGGGGACCTGGAGATCGCCCCCGGCACCGACCTCTACGAGGTGCTCTCGGCCGTCGCCCGGTTCGTCGAGCGGCCGGAGATCCGCCGCCTCGACCTCGGCCCGCGGGACGTGCTCGGCGCCGGCGGGCGCCGCGTCCTCGCGGCCGCGCTGCGGGCCGGGGCGCTCGGCCCCGAGCCCACGCCGCCCCAGGAGGAGGTCCGCAGGGCCCGCGGGCGGCTGCACAGCCGCAGCCGGGACCGCGCGGCCATCAGCCACCACTACGACGTCGGAAACGACTTCTACGGGCTCGTCCTGGGCTCCTCCATGGTCTACTCGTGCGCCTACTGGACCCCGGAGGCCAAGAGCCTGGAGGCCGCCCAGGAGGCCAAGCTCGACCTGATCTGCCGCAAGCTCGGCCTCCGGCCCGGGATGCGCCTGCTGGACGTCGGCTGCGGCTGGGGCTCGCTGCTGCTGCACGCGGCCGAGCACTACGGCGTCACCGCGGTCGGTGTCTCCATCTCGCGGGAGCAGGTCGCGCTGGCCCGCCGGCGGGTCGAGGAGGCCGGCCTGGCCGGGCGGGTGGAGGTCCGGCTCCAGGACTACCGGGAGATCGTCGACGGCGCGTTCGACGCGATCTCCAGCGTCGGGATGGCCGAGCACGTCGGCTCCGAGCAGTACCGGGTCTACGCCGAGGGCCTGCACCGGCTGCTGGTGCCCGGCGGCCGGCTGCTCAACCACCAGATCGCCCGCCGCCCCGACCGTCCCGGTGAGCCGCACCGCACCAGCCCCTTCATCGACCGCTACGTCTTCCCCGACGGCGAGCTCTCCCCCGTCGGTTCCACCGTGGCCCGGCTGGAGGAGGCCGGCTTCGAGGTCCGGGACGTCGAGTCGCTGCGCGAGCACTACGGGCTGACCCTGCGCGAATGGGTGGCCAACCTGGAGGCGCACTGGAGCGAGGCGGTCCGGCTGGTCGGCCGCGGCCGGGCCCGGGTCTGGCGGCTGTACATGGCCGCCAGCGCGCTCGCCTTCGAGGAGAACCGGATCGGGATCAACCAGATCCTCGCCGTCCGCAGCACCGAGGAGGGCTCGGCCGGCCTCCCGGCGACCCGCGAGGAATGGCTGCTGCGCCCGGCCGCCGGAGCGCCGCCGCTGGTCGGCGGGGTGCCCGCCGGGAACCCCGTCGGCCCGGATTTGGGAGATCGGCCATCGGTCCGCTAATCTTTCAGTGCGGCAAGGGCCTATAGCTCAGACGGTTAGAGCGCTTCCCTGATAAGGAAGAGGCCACAGGTTCAAGTCCTGTTAGGCCCACCACCGCGAAGGGCCCGGAGTGATTCACTCCGGGCCCTTCGACGTTTCCCCCGCCGTTGCGGGAACCGCGCGTCCCGCCGGGCTGTTCTCCGGGGAGGGAACGTGTGGAGGGATGGTGACGACATGGCGGTCTTCTGGGCGATGAGCATCCCCGGACTGGTCTGCGCCCTGGTGGTGCTCGCGGTGGTCGACCAGCTCGCGCTGCGGGCGCGCCGGTCACGCTGGGTGCCGTGGCGGGGGACCGGCCGAGAGGGGCAGATCTCGGCCACCGGCTTCGAGCAGCTGCACGCGCAGTTCGCCGCCGGCAAGCAGCACGAGCTGGACGAACGCGGCACGACCCTGATGCTGCGCGACGAGGAGGGCGAGGGGGCGCCGCCCCGGACGAAGGTCGACCTGGCGGGCGGGAAGGCCGTGGTGGTGACGCCGTCGAACCGCCCGTCCGACCGCTCGTCGGACCACCCGTCCTGCGCCCCGCCGGGCACGCCGTAGGGCCCGGCCGGGGAGGGTCGGCCGTACGGCAGGAGGTGCGGCGTCAATCCTCGGCCCGGACCGCCGGGTTGGCCGCAGCGGTGGCTGGTCACGATTGGGACACTGGTGTGTATCATCGGCCGCAAGGGCAGTCTGGCACCCGGCAGCCCGTTCGCGATCGAAACACATCTGGACTCGTCGGCCCGGTCAGTCCGGCCGGAGCACCGGCTCTTGAGTCCGCCAACGCAAGAAGGACGAGGTCCCGCGGTGAAGAAGCTTCTCCTGGTCGCCCTGGTCGCCCTCGGCGGCTTCTTTGTCTACCGTCAGGTCCAGGCGGACCGCGCCGAGCAGGACCTGTGGACCGAGGCCACCGACCCGGTTCCGGCCGGTCGCTGAGCCCGGACGATCCGACGATCAACGATCTTCGGAGGCGCTTCACCGCGCCTCCAGGGCCGGCCGGCCCGGTCACCCGACCGGATCGGCCGGATCCCAGGCACCGCCCGGACGCCGCCTCGGCGGCAGGTCCGGTCGGCCCGGGGGGAGGGCGCCGGGAACGGCGCCGGAACCCGGTACGCTAGTGCCCGTCGGCACCCGCGGTGCCGTCGAGGGGCATTAGCTCAGTTGGTAGAGCGCTGCCTTTGCAAGGCAGATGTCAGGAGTTCGAATCTCCTATGCTCCACAGCTCATCGCAGTCGTGACGCCGATCGGCCGCTGACCTGAATCCCGGTCAGCGGCCGATCGGCGTTTCCGCGTCCTCAGGGCGTGTCCGACACGCCCTGAGGGCCGGGCGACGGGTCAGTGCGGCCCGCGCGGGTCGTGCGGCCTGGGGTGGCCGCCGCCGCCGCCGTCGCCGTCGCCGTCGCCGTCGTTGTCGGGCCGGCCGGGCGGCGGAGCGGGCTCGGTGGCCGCGTCCCCGGCCCGGGGCCCGCCGGGAGCGGCCGGGGCGCTCTGCGGGGCGCCGGCCGCGTCGACCGACCCGGGGGTCGTCGCGCCGGCGGCGTGCGCCCCGGCGGGTTGCTCGGCCCGGTCGGTCGGGGGTTCGACCAGCCACTCCGGGTTGCTGTGCCGGCGCCACCACTGCCAGGCCACGATCCCGCCGCCGATCGCCAGCGCACCGGCCACGGCGAGGCCGGTGGCCAGGCCGTTGCACCGCTTCCTCCGGGCGTTGCGGGCGGCGAGGTGGCTGATCTCGGCCGAGGTGACGTTGCCGTGCAGCGCGGTCAGCGCGGCGGCGCCCCGGGTCTGGGCCTCCTGGGCGACCGGGGTGACGGCGGCGCGGGCCTCCTCGACGGCCTGGGCGACCCTGGGGCCGACCGTGGAGCGGGCCTGGTCGGCGGCGCGGGCGGCGGAGAGCCGGGCTGCCAGAGCGGCCTCCTGGGCGCGGTGGAAGGCCTTCAGGGCGTTCTGCTGGGCTTCGGGCGGCAGACTGGCGAAGGCGTGACCGAACTGCGGGGCGATGTGCCGGTCGTACTGGACGCGGAGGCTCTGGGCGGCCTGGGCGGCTTTCGGCCCGAAGGTGTCCAGGGCCGGGCCGAGGCGCTGCTTGGCGCCGTCCGCGAGGTGCGCGGCGGTGTCCCGGGTCTTGGTGGCCGTCTCACGAGCCGAGTCCGAAAAGGTCACGAGTCTCTCCTCCTGGGTGGCGTCCTTTATGCACATATCCACCTGAATGCTGATCATGCATGCTGATTTGTCCACCGGCATGTCGGAGTGGGCCGTACGCGGGGTGCGGAAGGAGCCGGGGAGCGGGCCCGATGTCGGATCCGCCGCAGTAGGCTGGCGATTTCGGCGTCCCGTACGGGAGGGGAAGAACCTCATGCTGACCGGCTGCTACCGGCACCCGCAGACGGCCACCGGCGTCTCCTGCACCCGCTGCGAGCGGGCGATCTGCCCGCAGTGCATGGTGACCGCCTCGGTGGGCTTCCAGTGCCCGGAGTGCGTCGGCGGCGGGCATGCCGGGACGCGGCGGGCGACCACCCGGTTCGGCGGGGCGATCGCCCAGGACGGCGGGCTGGTCACCAGGGTGCTGATCGGCATCAACGTGGTCGTCTTCGTGCTGGCCGCCTACGTGCTCACGCCGCGGCTGGGCCAGGTCTGGGAGCTGTACAGCGCCGGGCGGGCCATCCTGGGCGGTCCGGACGGTGTCGCCGCCGGGCCCTCCCAGTGGTACCGGCTGCTGACCTCGGTGTTCCTGCACCTGCAGTGGTGGCACATCGGGATGAACATGGTGGTCCTGTACTGGCTCGGTCCCGCACTGGAGACGGCACTCGGCCGGCTGCGCTTCCTGGCCCTCTACCTGCTCTCCGGCCTGGGAGGCAGCACCCTGGCCTTCCTGATCGACGGCAACGCGCTGCGGTCGGTGGGGGCCTCGGGCGCGATCTTCGGGCTGATCGGCGCCACGGTGGTGATGCAGCTGCGGAACCGGGGCCCGCTCGGCCCGGTGATGGCGTTCCTGGTCTTCAACCTGGTCGTCACCTTCTCGCGGACGAACATCGACTGGCGGGCGCACATCGGCGGCCTGGTGGTGGGCGCGCTGACGGCGGCCGGTCTGATGTACGCCCCGCGCGAGCGCCGCGGCCTGGTCCAGGGGCTGGCGTTGGCGGGGTCGCTGGCCGTGGTGGCGGCGATGCTGATGATCGGGATGGCCCGCTACGGCGCGTGACGCCGAGGGCGTTTGTCCACAGCGGGTGCGGGGTTGTGCACAGGCTGTGTGCCGCCCGGGGTGTGGACTGCTGTTCTACGCGTGTCCTGCTGTGCGGTTTTCCCACTTTCGGGAAGTTGTGCACAGCTGTGGAAAGCCCGCGGCCGAAAAGTTATCCACAGGCTGGGGAGACTTTTCCCCAGTGTGGATAACCATGTGGATAAGCAGGACAGTCTGATGATGGGGATAACCGACCGGTTTCCCGCCCGTGTCCGGGCACGCCTGACCGCCGCCCGGCACCAGCGGTCCGAAGCGGCGGAGGTGGCTCGACCGGAGCCTCAGGAGGAGCGGGAGGTCACTTCCACTGGGTGGAGACGCCGAACCCCGCGGCGATGAAGCCGAAACCGACCAGGATGTTCCAGTTCCGCCAGCTCTCGACCGGGTAGCTGCCGCTGGTCACGTAATAGGTGACGATCCAGACCAGGCCGATCAGGAACAGTGCCAGCATCAGCGGTGCGACCCAACTGCGGCCCGAACTGATCTTCACCGCGGCCGTGGTCGGCGGGGTGTAGTCGGACTTCTTGCGGAGTCGAGACTTCGGCACGAGGAGCTCTCCTGTCGATGCGCTGTGAGACCGCGCAGAGGTGCAGCGGGGGTCGGTCGGCCGGTGACGGGCGGTGCGGAACGCACGGGACCGTTCCCGCACGCGCCACCGGCGTCCGTTAGCGTAGTGGCTCGGTGGGTCTTAAGGAGATAAGGGTACGGTGCCTAATTTGTCGATTCCCCCTCGGCCGACCACTACCCGCCGCTCCGGCACCCGAATTGTCGGGCGTGCCCTGACCTGTGCGGTCTTCGCGCTCGCCGGACTGCTCTTCTACATCAGCGCGCAGACCGCCCGCGGCACCGACCTGCGGACGGACAACTCGCTGCTGAGCCTCGGCGACGTGATACGCCAGCGCAGCTCGCAGAACCAGCAGGCCCAGGCCCAGCTGGCCGACCTCCAGGCCCGCGCGCAGGAGCTCACCGGGCAGCAGGGCGGCAACCCCGCCGACGCCGCCCGGCTGGACGGCCTGCGGCTCGGCGCGGCCCTGGAGCCGCTGCAGGGCGGCGGCCTGACCGTCACCCTCAACGACGCCCCGCCGAACGCCACCGCCCGCATCCCGGGCGTCCCCGAGCCCGGCGTCAACGACCTGGTCATCCACCAGCAGGACATCCAGGCCGTGGTCAACGCGCTGTGGCGGGGCGGCGCCGAGGGCGTGCAGGTGATGGACCAGCGGCTGATCTCCACCAGCGCCGTCCGCTGCGTCGGCAACACCCTGCTGCTCCAGGGCCGGGTCTACTCGCCGCCGTACGTGGTCCGGGCGGTCGGCCGCACCGATGCGCTGAAGGCCGCCGTCGACGGCGACCCGACGATCCGCAACTACCTCCAGTACGTCCAGGCGTACGGACTCGGCTGGAAGGTCCAGGAGAGCGGTGATCTGACCCTCCCCGGATACTCCGGCACCACCGAGCTGCGGTCGGCGGGCGGGCAGCAGTAGCGGACCGGCCCCGCGGTCGTTGATCCCGGGTCTACTCTTGACCCCAGTCCGTTACGTCGAGGGAGCACCATGTACGGCTGGATCTGGCGTCACCTCCCGGGAAACACCCTGGTCCGCGCCGTCATCTCGCTGCTCCTCATCGTGGGGATCGTCTATCTCCTCTTCACCTACGTCTTCCCGTGGGCGGAACCGTTGCTCCCCTTCGGTGACGTCACAGTGGACGGCGGCGAAGGTGCCGCGGCCGGCTGAACCGGCGGCCCTGCTCCTCCACCCTGCCGACCCCGCCCCGCATCCCACGGAGACCACGCGAGAATGACCACCCAGCCGACCGCGCCCCGCATCCTGGTCGTGGACAACTACGACAGCTTCGTCTTCAACCTGGTTCAGTACCTGTACCAGCTCGGTGCCACCTGCGAGGTGGTGCGCAACGACGAGGTGACCGTCGAGCACGCCGTCCGCCGGTCCGGCGGCGAGGACGACCAGGGTTTCGACGGGGTGCTGCTCTCCCCCGGGCCCGGGGCGCCGGAGGAGGCCGGGGTCTGCATCGGGATGGTGCACCACTGCGCGGGGATCGGGCTGCCGGTGTTCGGCGTCTGCCTGGGCCTGCAGTCGATCGCGGTCGCGTACGGCGCGGTGGTCGACCGGGCACCGGAACTGCTGCACGGCAAGACCTCGCCGGTCGAGCACGAGGACGGCGGGGTGTTCGAGGGACTGCCCTCGCCGCTGACCGCCACCCGGTACCACTCGCTGGCGGTCGAACCGGCCACCGTGCCGGACGAACTGGTGGTCACCGCGCGCACCGACAGCGGCGTGATCATGGGCCTGCGGCACCGCGAACTGCCCGTCGAGGGCGTGCAGTTCCACCCCGAGTCGGTGCTCACCGAGGGCGGGCACCGGATGCTCGCCAACTGGCTGGCGGAGTGCGGCTACCCGCAGGCCGTGGACCGGTCGGCCGGGCTCGCCCCGGTGATCGGCCGGGGCTGAGCGGCGTGACCGCGCTGCGTCCGGAGGGGCGTTACCAGCCGGAGGCGGGCCCGGGCGACGGACAGCCGTACGGCGGCGCGCAGTACGGCGGCGGTCCGTACGGGGACGGCCGGTACGGCGACGGACAGCACCACGGTGACGCGGCGTACCCGCAGCCGTACCCGGCGCAGCCCGGACAGGGCGCCGCCGAGGACGCCTGGGGCGTGTACGAGCAGGCCGAGCAGCCCGCCGCGTCCGGCCCCGAGTACCCGTGGCTGCCCGACCAGACGCTCCAGCTGCGCCTGCCCCTCGACATCGGCGGGCCGGCCGTGGAACCGGCCCCGCCCACCGGTGGCCGGGCCGAGCGCCGCAGGGCCGCCCAGGGCCGGACCTCCGTGCGCGCGGGCGTCGGTCGGCGCCGGGCGAGCGGCCGGGGCGCCGGGGCGAAGGCGCGGCCCAAGGAGTCCGCGGTCGTGGTGGCCGCGCGGCTCGTCGGGGAGCTGTGCATCACGCTCGGCGTGGTGATGCTGCTCTTCGTCTCGTACCAGCTCTGGTGGACCAACGTGCAGGCCGACGCGGCCGCCGACGGCGCCCGCAACCGGCTGGAGCAGCAGTTCGACGCCGCCCTGGCGCCGCCGAAGCCCGGGCAGCCGGCTCCGGACCCGGCCAAGCCGGAGTCGTTCGAGCCCGGCAAGGGCTTCGCCATCATCTACCTGCCCAAGCTGGGGCTGAAGTTCCCGATCGCCGAGGGCACCTCCAAGCCGGCGGTGCTCGACAAGGGCCTGGTCGGCCACTACACCGGCACCGGGATGCCGGCCGACAAGGCGGGCAACTTCGCGCTGGCCGCGCACCGCAACACCCACGGCGAGCCGTTCCGGTACATCAACCAGCTCGGCAAGGGCGACAAGATCGTGGTGGAGACCGCCACCTCGTACTACACGTACGAGGTCACCAGCAGCATCCCGGAGACCTCTCCCAACAACGTGAGCGTGATCAAGCCCGTCCCCAACGGCGCCGGTTACGCGGGCGCCGGCCGGTACATCACGCTGACCACCTGCACCCCGGAGTTCACCTCCAAGTTCCGCCTCATCGTCTTTGGCAAGATGACCGAGGAACGGCCGCGCAGCCAAGGCAAGCCGGCCGCGATCACGGGCGGGTGACCGCCCGGGCACCCGGCACGAAGGGGGAGCACCGGAGATGACGGACGAGACCGCGCAGTCGGCCGAGCCGCGGGAGGAGGCCTTCCCGCCGCCCGAGGCCGGCCCCGCGCCCGCCCGGCGCGGTCGCAGTCGGGCGCTGGCCGCGCTCGGCGTCTTCGGCGAGCTGCTGATCACCCTGGGACTGGTGCTCGGCCTGTTCGTGGCCTACTCGCTGTGGTGGACCAACGTCGAGGCCGACCGCTCGGCGGCTGCGGCCTCCGACCGGCTGCGCGACACCTGGGCCGCGAGCCCGACCGGTACCCCCTCGGCGGCCCCCGGCGGGACGTCCGCCCCCGCCGCGCCGTTCGCGGCCGGGGACGCGGTCGGCTTCCTGCACGTCCCGGCGATGGGCCGGGACTACCAGGTGCTGATCCGGATGGGCACCGACAGCGACACCCTGGCCGAGGGCGTGGCGGGGGTGTACGAGCAGCCCTACCGCGCCGCGATGCCCTGGGACCAGGCCGGCAACTTCGCGCTGGCCGCCCACCGGGACGGCCACGGCGCCAAGTTCCACGACCTGGACGCGGTGCACAAGGGCGCCGCGGTCGTCGTCGAGACCAAGGACAAGTGGTACGTCTACCGGGTCGACAGCACCCTGCCGGAGACGTCCAAGTACGACACCGGCATCGTCGCGCCCGTCCCGGTCGGCTCCGGCTACACCGGCCCCGGCCGGTACATCACGCTGACCACCTGCACCCCGGTGTACACCTCGCGCTACCGGATGGCGGTCTGGGGGAGCCTGGTGCGGGTGGACGACGTGGACGCCAAGCGCACCCCGCCGCCGGAGCTGCGTCAGCCCTGAGCCCGCCGGCCGCTGCTGAGGTCCGGCTGCTGCGGCCTGGAACCCGCGGTCCGGTTGCGGTAGCCCGGCACCGAGAACGCCCGGCATCGAGAACGCCCGGCACCGAGAACGCCCGAGGGCCCGTCGCAACCGCTGCGACGGGCCCTCGGGCGTACGGCCGGACAACTCCCACCAAGCCTCAGATCCAGGGGAACCAGGGCTTAGTTGTTGTTCCCCCCTTTGGTGTTGGAGGGTGAGGGGGAGAGGGGGTCACCCCCTTTGGGCGGATCGGCCGGCTTCGTGATGAGCATCACCTGGGTGTTCGGGTCCAGCTGGGTGCCGGCGGCCGGGTTGGTGCTCACGACGATGGCGTTCGGGTCCGACGGACCGGACACCACCGTGTAGAGCAGCCCGACCTTGCTCAGCTGCGAGATGGCGTCCGACAGCTTGACGTTCTGCAGCGGCGGGACCTGGGGCTTGTCCTGCATCTTGAAGATCGTCAGCGTGATCTTCGTGTTGGCCGGGACCTTGGTGTTGGCCTGGACCGACTGCGCGGCGACGGTGTTCGCCTTGCTCTGGTCGGTGGTCTGCACCGTCTTCGAGGCGTCGACCTGGAAGCCCAGGCCCTCCAGCTGGGCCTGCGCCACCTCCTTCTGCGCGCCGCCCACGTTCGGCACGGTCACCTTCGACTTGCCCTGCGAGACGGTCAGCTTGACCGGCGCGGTCGGGTCGCCGGCGGTGCCCGCCGCCGGGTCCTGGGCGGTGACGTTCTCCTGCGGAGCGGTGTCGTCGTCCTTGTACTCGGTGGTGACGTTGGTGAAGCCGGCGTCGCCGAGCGCCTTGGTCGCCTGGTCCTTGGTCTTGCCGACCACGTTCGGCAGGGGGGCCTTGGCCGGGCCGGAGGAGAGCTGCACGGTGATGGTGCTGTTCTCCGCGACCTGGCCGCCGACGGCCGGGTTCTGGGTGCAGACCTGGTCCTTCTTGATGTTGGCGTCCGGGCAGGCGAGCTTGTCGCCCTCGGCCACCACGAGCTTGGGACCGGCCGCGGCCGCGGCCGTCTTGGCGTCCGCCAGGCTCTTGCCGACCAGGTTCGGCACGGCGACCTTCGGGGTCTCCGTGGTGCCGCCGCCGTTGCCGTTGAACATGGCCTGGGCCACGAAGAAGGTGCCGACCAGGACCAGCACGGCGGCGACCGCCAGCACGATCCAGGAGGTGTTGCTCTTCTTCGGCGGCTGCTCGCCGCGCCGGCCGCCGTCCCGGCCGTAGCCGTCGTCGTGGCCGCCGCCCGCCGGGCCGTCGGCGTAGGCCTGGCCGTAGCCGTCGTCCTGGTAGCCGCCCTGCGGGCCGTAGCCGGGCTGCGCGCCGGCCTGCGGCAGGACGGTGGTCGGGCCGCCGCCGGGCTGCTGCGGCAGCACGTTGGTCTGGCCGTACGGGTCGTGCTGCTGCGGGTAGCCGTTCTGGTCGTAGCCGTACCCGGCGCCCATGCCGTACGCGGCGGCCTGCTGGGCGGCGGCCACCGGCAGGCCGTCGAGGAAGCGCTCGATGTCGTCGCGCATCTCGTCGGCGCTCTGGTAGCGGTAGTCGCGCTCCTTGGCGAGCGCCTTCAGCACGATCGCGTCGATCTCGGGGCGGACCTCGGGATCGAAGACGGACGGCGGCTGCGCCTCCTCCCGGACGTGCTGGTAGGCCACCGCGACCGGGGAGTCGCCGACGAACGGCGGGCGGACGGTCAGCAGTTCGTAGAGCAGGCAGCCGGTGGAGTAGAGGTCGGAGCGGGCGTCGACCTGCTCGCCCTTGGCCTGCTCGGGGGAGAGGTACTGGGCGGTGCCGATGACGGCCGAGGTCTGGGTCATGGTCATCCCGGCGTCGCCCATCGCGCGGGCGATGCCGAAGTCCATGACCTTGACGTTGCCCTGCCGGGTCAGCATCACGTTGGCCGGCTTGATGTCGCGGTGCACGATGCCGGCGCGGTGCGAGTACTCCAGCGCTTGCAGGATGCCGATGGTCATCTCCAGCGCGCGCTCGGGCAGCAGCCGTCGGCCGGAGTGCAGCAGCTCGCGCAGGGTGGACCCCTCGACGTACTCCATCACGATGTACGGGATGGAGATGTTGTCGATGTAGTCCTCGCCGGTGTCGTACACGGCGACGATCGCGGGGTGGTTCAGGGACGCCGCGGACTGCGCCTCGCGGCGGAAGCGGGCCTGGAACGACGGATCCCGGGCCATGTCGGCCCGGAGCGTCTTCACTGCGACGGAACGGCCGAGCCGGGTGTCATGAGCGAGGTACACCTCGGCCATGCCGCCGCGTCCGAGGACGCCGCCGAGCTCGTACCTGCCGCCTAGGCGACGAGGCTCTTCCATAGTTCCGACCCTCTCCCTCACCTGCCGGCGAGGTTGTGACGTAGGTGTCCCCGCACGCTCTGGGTGACGCCGAGCGGGTCTCGACCGGTTCTCCGGCCGGGCCGTGCGCCGTCTCGCGGGCGGCAACGGGCACACCCGCTGCTGGCGGATACGCTACCGGTCGCACCGCATCGGACCGGAGTCGGCCGTCGGCCGATATCAGACCGGTATACCGGACGGGGTGTCGATCGTGACTTTCCACTCACGGCCGGGCCTCCTCCTCACTTGCCGAGGACGGCCTGCATCACCGCCTTGGCGATCGGGGCGGCCAGCCGGCCGCCGCTGATGCCGTCGCGATTGTTGGAGCCGTCCTCGACCACGACCGCGACCGCGACGGACTGGCCGTCGGTGGTCTTGGCCCAGGAGGTGAACCAGGCGAACGGCAGCCCGGCGTTGTCCTCGCCGTGCTGCGCGGTACCGGTCTTGCCGCCGACCTGGAGGCCGGGGATCTTGGCGTTCTTGCCGGTGCCGTTCTCCACCACCGAGACCATCAGGTCCTGCATCTTCTGCGCGGTGGCCGGGCTCATCGCCTGGGAGAACTGCTTCTCGGTGTGCTTGGAGATGGTGGTCAGCGAGGCCGAGCGCTCCTGGTCGACCAGGTACGGCTGCATCAGGCTGCCGTTGTTGGCGATCGCGGCGGACACCATGGCCATCTGCAGCGGGGTGGCGCGGGTGTCGTGCTGGCCGATCGAGTCCTGCGCGGTGCCGTCCAGGCTCGCGCTGTTCGGGAAGATGCTCTTCTCGGAACGGACCGGGGTGTCGATGGTGCTGTTGAAGCCGAACTTCTCGGCCTGCGCCCGCATCTTGTCCTTGCCGAGGTCCGCGCCCATCTTGGCGTAGACCGTGTTGCAGGACTGGTCCATCCCCGACTTGACCGTGGCGTTCCCGCACTTCTCGAGCGGCGACTCGTTGTTCAGCACCGTCTGGGTGCCCGGCAGGGTGTACGGGTCCGGCGTCGCGGTCTGGTCGTCGATGTTCTGGTACAGGCCGTTCTCGAACGCGGCGGTCGCGGTCACCAGCTTGAACGTGGAGCCGGGCGGATAGGTCTCCTTCAGCGCCCGGTTGAGCATCGGCTTGTTGGGGTCGGCGTTGAGGTCCGTCCAGGCCTTGGAGTCGCCGCTCTCGCTGCCGGCGATGGTGCCCGGGTCGTAGGACGGGGTGGAGACCAGCGCCAGGATCGCGCCGGTCTTCGGGTCGATCGCGACGGCGGCGCCCTTCTTGTCCCCCAGGCCGTCCCAGGCGGCCTTCTGGGCCTTCGCGTTGATCGTGGTGACGACGTCGCCGCCGCGCTGCTGCTCGCCGGTCAGCATGTCCAGGGTGTTGCGGAAGAACAGCCGGTCGTCGGTGCCGGAGAGGATGCCGTCCTCCAGGTTCTCCAGCTGGCTGGAGCCGAAGACCTGGGAGGAGTAGCCGGTGACCGGGGCGTACATCGGGCCGTCGACCCAGGATCGCTTGTACTTGTAGCGCAGGCCGTTGACGAAGTCGGACTTCGTGACCGGCTGGCCGCCGACGATGATGTTGCCGCGCGGGTGCGCGTACCGGTCGTACTGCTGGCGCTTGTTGTTCTTGTTGGTGGCCCAGGCATCGGCCTGGACACCCTGCACCCAGTTGGTGCGCACCATCAGGGCCAGGATCAGGACGAGGCAGAAGATCGAGACCCGGCGGATCGGCTTGTTCATCGAGCGGGTCCTCCCTGGCCCTCGGTGGCCGGGGTCGCTTCGACCCCGGGTCGGCGGGCGCTGTCGCTGATCTTCAGCAGGATCGCGACCAGCGCCCAGTTGGCGACCACGGACGACCCGCCCTGTGCGAGGAACGGCATGGTCATACCGGTGAGCGGGATCAGCCCGGTGACCCCGCCGGCCACGACGAAGACCTGCAGCGCCATCGCCGACGAGAGCCCGACGGCGAACAGCTTGCCGAACGGGTCGCGGGCCGCGAGGGCGGTGCGCAGGCCGCGCTGCACCAGCAGGGCGTACAGCAGGAAGATCGCCATCAGGCCGGTCAGCCCGAGTTCCTCGCCGAACGAGCCCAGGATGAAGTCGCTCTTCGCGGCGAAGTTGATCAGCCAGGAGCGGCCCTGGCCGAGGCCCGAGCCGGTCACCCCGCCGGAGCCGAGCGCCATCAGCGACTGGCCGATCTGCTCGGTGGCGCCCTTGGGCGGGTGTGCTCCGAAGGCGGCCATCGGGTCGAGCCAGGCGTCGATGCGGACCTTGACGTGGCTGGTGGTCATGGCGACCGCGACCGCGCCGCCGATCGACATCAGCAGGCCGAACAGGATCCAGCTGGTCCGCTCGGTGGCGACGTAGAGCATCACCACGAACAGGCCGAAGAACAGGAAGGACGTGCCGAGGTCGTTCTCGAAGACCAGGATCAGCAGGCTGAGCAGCCAGATCACGATGATCGGGCCGAGGTCGCGCCCGCGTGGCAGGTACAGGCCCATGAAGCGGCGGCTGGCCAGTGCGAGGGCGTCGCGCTTGACCATCAGGTAGCCGGCGAAGAACACCGTCAGGATGATCTTGGCGAACTCGCCGGGCTGGATGGAGAAGCCGCCCATCCGGATCCAGATCTTGGCGCCGAAGTCCTCCGCCCGGGCCGGGAAGAAGGCCGGCGCGGCGAGCAGGACCAGCGCCGCCACCATCGAGATGTAGGTGTAGCGCTGGAGCACCCGGTGATCCTTCAGGAACACCATCACGGCGATGAACAGCCCGATCCCGAGGGCCGACCACATCAGCTGGTTCCGGGCCGCCGGGAAGTTGGCGCTCAGCAGCTTTCCGGCCTTGTCGAGCCGCCAGATCATCACCACGCCGAGACCGTTCAGCAGGGTGGCGATCGGCAGCATCAGCGGGTCCGCGTACGGTGCGAAGCGGCGCACCAGCAGGTGCGCGACCAGCGCCAGCGCGCCCATGCCGAGTCCGTAGCCGACCATGCCGCTCGGCAGCGTGGAGTCCATCGCGAGCCCCACGTTGGCGTACGCGAGGATCGGCAGCACGACGGCGAAGGCCAGCAGGGCCAGCTCGGTGTTGCGCCGGTTCGGCGCGCCCTGGAGGGAGATGGTGGTGTTGGCCCGGCGCCGGGTGGCGGCGCGGTCGGTGGCCGTCCGGCGCCTGCCGGCCCGGCCGGTGTCGTCGCTCAGGTCGTAGGTGCTCACGTGGTGACCGCTCCCTGACGGCCGGCTGCCCCGCTCGGGGCGGGCCTATGTCGGATCACGGAGGTCACTGCTTCGGGCAGGAGTCGGCCCGGCTGCGCTCCTCCTCGGTCAGCCCGGACAGGTCGCCCGACGGGCCGGTGTTCGGCGCGGCGGCGTTCGGCGCCGGGGCGGACGTGCTCGGGGCGGTCGGGGTCGGGGTCGCCGGGGTCGGGGACGTGGGAGCCGCCGGGGGGCGGGTCTTCTCCCCCGGGGTGGGCGTGACGGCCAGGAACGCGGCGTGGGTGGCCTGCGCCGCCTGGGTGGCCGGAACGGTCCGGGCGTCGGCGACCTTCTTGCAGAGCTTGACCCAGCCGTCGAGCTCCTGGACGGTCGCGGTGGCGGCGCCCAGGCTGTCGGCCGCGATGGTCTTGTTGAGGTGCTCGGCCTGGTCCTGCGGCAGGTACTTGAGCTCGACGTCCTTGTACGCGGTGTGCACCGAGGACAGGCTCAGGCCGGCCAGGTTCTGGTTGATGCCCTGGTAGACCGCGACGTGGTCGCCCTGCTTGCCGACGTAGTACTGGTCCTGGGTCCACTGGTAGCCGAAGAACCCGGCACCACCGAGCAGACCGAGGGTGACCAGGACGGCCACCGAGACGGTGAGGCCCTTGCGCTTGCGCTTCGCGGGCGGCTCCTCGTCGAACTCCTCGGCGCCGTACACCGAGGGCTCGCCGGAGCCGTAGCCGTACTCGCCCTCGTAGCCCTCGGCGGGGCCGAAGCCGCCCTGGGCGGCGTCGTAGCCCTCGGCCGGGCCGAAGGCGCCCTGCGGGGCGCGGCCGAGGCCGGCGGCGCGGCCGGCCGGGGTGTCGGCGATCGAGCGGTCCGCGGCGGCCGAGGACGGCGGGGTGTCGGCGACCGCGCCGACCACCACCGGCACGTCGTTGTACTGGCCGCTCGTGGTGTCCGTGGCACCGACGTCGATGACGTCCGCCACGATGCAGGTGATGTTGTCCGGACCGCCGCCGCGCAGCGCGAGCTGGATCAGCTCCTGCACGGTCTGCTCGGGCGAGTAGTAGCTGCCGAGGGTGTCCTGGAGGGTCTGGTGGCTGACCGGGCCGGAGAGGCCGTCGGAGCAGATCAGGTAGCGGTCGCCGGCGCGGACCTCGCGGATCGACAGGTCGGGCTCGACCTGGCCGCGGCCGTCGAGCGCCCGCATCAGCAGCGAGCGCTGCGGGTGGGTCTCGGCCTCCTCCGGCGTGATCCGGCCCTCGTCGACCAGGCGCTGCACCCAGGTGTGGTCCTGGGTGATCTGCACCAGCGAGCCGTCGCGCAGCAGGTAGGCGCGGGAGTCGCCGACGTGCACCATGCCCATCCGCTGGCCGGTCCAGAGCATGGCGGTCAGCGTGCAGCCCATGCCCTCCAGCTGCGGGTCCTCCTCGACCATCTGCCGGAGCCGGTCGTTGGCGCCCTGGACGGCGTCGCCCAGCAGGGTCAGCAGGTCGGCGCCCGGCACGTCCTCGTCCAGTCGGACGATCGAGCCGAGCACCTCGGAGGACGCGACCTCGCCGGCCGCGGCGCCGCCCATGCCGTCGGCCACGGCCAGCAGCCGCGGCCCGGCGTAGCCGGAGTCCTCGTTCCCCTCCCGGATCAGTCCCTTGTGGGAGCCGGCGGCGAAGCGCAGCACCAGGGTCATGCGACCTGTGCCCCCCTCTGGGTCATGGACGGGATGCTGTCCCTCATGCGCTACTACTTCCGCAGTTCGATGACGGTCCTGCCGATACGGATCGGCATGCCCGGCTGGAGCGGGGTGGGCGCGGTCAGGCGCTGCCGGTCCAGATAGGTGCCGTTGGTGGAGCCTAGATCCTCGACCGTCCACTGCCCAGTCTGATCCGGATAGATCCTGGCATGCCGGGAGGACGCGTAGTCGTCGTCCAGCACGATGGTGGAGTCGTGCGCGCGGCCCAGGGTGATGGTCTGGCCCTGGAGCGCCACGGTGGTGCCGGCCAGCGAGCCCTGCACCACCACGAGCTGGGTCGGGGCGCCGCGACGGCGGCCGCCGCCCTGGGTCTGGCCCGCCGCTCCGGCGGCCGGGGCCTGTGCGGCGCGCCCGGCGGCCGGAGCGGCGGCGGCGCCGCCCGGAGCGGCGTTGGCACCACGACGGGAGGAGCGGGGGTTCACCTTGGTCCCGAACAGGTCGCTGCGGATCACCTGGATCGCGACGATGACGAACAGCCACAGCACGGCCAGGAAGCCCAGCCGCATGACCGTGAGGGTCAGTTCTGACATGGCCGGCCCGCCTGTCGGTGAGCGAGGCGCGCGAACAACTCGGACACTACCCTTCGACCTGTCGGTAGACGATGGTGGTGGAGCCCACGACGATGCGGGAGCCGTCGCGGAGCGTAGCGCGCTGGGTGTGCTGTCCGTCCACCACGATGCCGTTGGTGGATCCCAGGTCGAGAACCATCGAAGGGGTGCCGGGGCGGATCTCGGCGTGCTTGCGGGAGACCCCGGGGTCGTCGATCCGCACGTCCGCCTCGGTCGAGCGGCCGAGCACGCAGGCCGCGCCGGTGATCTGGTGGCGGGCGCCGTTCACCTCGATCCAGCGGCGGACCGAGGCGCCGTGGCCGGCGCCGGGGAAGGCGCGGACGTTGCCGCCGGACGTCGCGGGCGGGCCCGGGGGCATCGCCGGGGGCGCGGCCGGCGGCGGGGGCGCGCCGTACTGGCCGGCGCCGGTCTGCTGCCACGGTGCGCCGGGGGCCGGCGCGGCCGGCTGGCGGTCGTAGCCGGACTGCTGCGGGGCGTACTGCTGGGGCTCCTCGGCCGCCAGGGTGCGGCTGCGCACCCGGTACAGGCCGGTGTCCAGGTCGTCGGCCTTCTCCAGGTTCACCTGGAGCGGGCCCATGAAGCTGTACCGCTGGGCCTCCGCGTACTCGCGGACCATGCCGGCCAGCTCGGCGCCCAGCTGCCCGGAGTAGGGGCTGAGCCGCTCGTGGTCGTGCGGGCTCAGCTCGACGATGAAGTCGTTCGGCACGACGGTGCGGTCGCGGTTCCAGATGCTCGCGTTGTTGTCGCACTCGCGCTGCAGCGCACCGGCGATCTCCACGGGCTGGACCTCGGACTTGAACACCTTGGCGAAGGTGCCGTTGACGAGACCCTCAAGCCGCTGTTCGAACTTCTTCAGCACTCCCATGGGACACCCCCTTCCAGGGTTCGTTCGCCTGCCTGCCGACCGGATCCCGCCGGGAGTCGGTCGTGCCTACTTGCGGTACTTCCGTACTGATCGTATCCACGCCGGGCCCTTCCGTACGGTTCCCGGACAGCGTGGTGCCCGGGGGTGGGCTCGGACACACAGGGTGACGCATGCCGGGTACGGCACGCCAGGTGTGCCCGCCCGGATGGGCTCCCGTCACTCGCTCGCCCGTTCGTCGTGCATCCGTTCGGATGCGCTTCGTCCCGCCGGAGAACGGATTCGGAGCGGCCCCCCGGGTCGTGCTACTGTTTTCCACGTCGGAAGGGCCGCCCACCAGGGAGGCCGGTCCAAGGGAACGCGAAGACCACATGGTACCGAGCGGTTCGGAAGATCGGTCGGCAACGAAGACGACACCCATGCGCGGGTGGCGGAATAGGCAGACGCGCTGGATTCAGGTTCCAGTGCCCGAAAGGGCGTGGGGGTTCAACTCCCCCCTCGCGCACAGCGAAGCCCCGCAGATCTACGGATCTGCGGGGCTTTCTCGTTGTCCCGGTCAGGAACGGGTGGCGGGCAGCTCGGCGCGGACCTCGAAGCCGCCGTCCTGGGTGGGGCCGGCGCTGAGCGAGCCGCCCAGCAACTGCGCGCGCTCGCGCAGGCCGACCAGGCCGTGGCCGCCGCCCGGCAGGATCTCGTCCGGGTGGACCGGGGGCGCGTCGTTGCGCACCTCGACCCGCAGTCGGCGCCCCTTCGCCCGGACCTTCACGTGCACCGCCGCCTCCGGGGCGTACTTGGTGATGTTGGTGAGCGCCTCCTGGACGGTGCGGTAGGCGGCCCGCTCGACCGCCTCCGGCCACGGGCGGTCACCGGGGTTCAGTTCGGTGTCGGCGGCCAGCCCGCTCTCCGCGATCAGCCGGGGCAGGTCGGCCAGCCGGGGCTGCGGGGCGAGCGGGGCGTCCGGGCGCGGGCTCGCGGTGCTGCGCAGCACCCCGACCATCTGGCGCAGCTCGTCGAGGGTGCGGACGGCCAGTTCGCGGATGGTGCGGGCGGTGGCCGCGGCGGCCGGGTCGCCGGTGCTCACCTGGAGCGCGCCGGCCTGGATGCTGATCAGGCTGACCTGGTGCGAGACCACGTCGTGCATCTCCCGGGCGAGCCGGCCGCGCTCGCTGATCAGCACCCGTTCGGCGAGCAGCCGGCTCTCCCGCTCCTGGCCGCGGGTCAGCTCGTCGAGCCGGGCGGCCAGCTCCCGCCGGGTGCGGGCGAGCAGCCCGGTGGCGGCCGGGCCGGCGGCCAGCATCACCGACTGGATGGCGTAGAGCGCGGTGTCCCGGCTGAGTTCGAGGGTCTGCTCGGACAGCGGCCAGTGGAAGAACTCGACCAGCGTGAACAGGGTCGCGCAGGGGATGACGATCCGCGGGCGGGGGCGCTCGGCGGCCACCGTGTAGACGGCGGTGATCGGGGCCAGCCAGATGTCGTCGACGTAGCTGCCGGGCATGGTGAGCAGCAGCGCCGCCACCGGGAAGCGGCGGCGCCAGAGCAGGGCGACGGCGGCCAGCGTGGAGAGCGCGATCTGCCACCACGGGGAGTTCCGGGCCACCAGGGCGGCGTCCAGGAGGGAGTAGAGGGCGGGCAGCAGCAGCATCAGCCAGGGGGCGGTGCACCAGCCCGGGAGCCGTCTGGACGGCAGCTGTTCGGTGGCCGTCATGCCCCGTCGCCGGGTTTCGGCCGGACCAGCCCGGCCCGGTGGGCGAGCACCGCCGCCTGGACCCGGTTGGCCGCGCCGAGCTTGCCGAGGATCGCGCTGATGTGGTCCTTGACGGTGCCGGTGCCGAGGAAGAGCCGGTCGGCGATCTCGGCGTTGGACAGTCCCTCGCCGAGCAGGGCCAGCACGTCGAGCTCCCGGCCGGTGAGGGTGCGGGCGAGCGAGGTGGCCTCGGCGTCCGGGCCGCCGCCGTCCACGTAGCCGCCGATCACGGTGCGGGTCACGGTCGGGGACAGGATGTTGCCGCCGGCCGCGAGCACCCGGACGGCGTGGACCAGCTGCTCGGGGGCGGTGTCCTTGAGCAGGAAGCCGGCGGCGCCGGCCCGCAGCGCGGTGCCGATGTACTCGTCGCTGTCGAAGGTGGTGAGCATCGCCACGGCGGGCGGGTCCGGCAGGGCGCGCAGCCGGCGCAGCACCGAGATGCCGTCGAGGTCCGGCATCCGGATGTCGAGGAGCACCACGTGCGGGCGCAGGCGCTGGACGTGCTCCTCGGCCTGGCCGCCGGAGCAGTCGCCGACGACGTCCAGGTCGGGGGCGGAGCCGACGATGAGGCCCAGGCCGGAGCGGACCAGGATCTCGTCGTCCACGATCAGCACGCGGGTGTCGGTGATGGTGCCTCCTCGGTTCTGGCGGCCGGGGTCGGGCGGTCCGCGCGGGTCGTTTCGAGGGTAGGGGTAGCCGGGGTGGGGCGCCGAACGGATGGCGGTCCTCACCCCCGCCACATGGCGGGGGTCGGAATCCGCTACCCGGTTCACGCAATTCTCAGGCCGGGTGGGGAACCATGGAGTTGGCTGCCCTTTGTCGGCCTGCTCCATTCAGTGGGCGCCCGGTCGAGGTGAGGGCCGCCGGTCAGTCCGTCGGGCCCCCTGCGGGCACCCGTCGCCGGGCCGTGTGCGGATGCGCCCCACCATCTGATCGTTTGGAATTGAGCTGTGTCGTCCACTGTGAAGTCGGAGCCTTCCGCCACGTCCACCGGGCCCCGGCCCGTCGGCGTGCTCGACCGCTGGCGCCCGCGGGCCGCCGCCGTCTCCGTGTGGTACCTCCGGCTGCTGGCGCTGCTGAACGTGGCGACGGTGCTGCTGGTGCCGTGGGGGAACCAGGTCAACGAGCACAACGAGGGTGAGTACTTCACCCCGTACCTGATGACCTCGGGTCTGGCCAGCGCGGTGCTGGCGGTCTTCCTGGCCATCGCGATGCGGCGGCGCAAGCGGGCCGCCTGGATCTTCAACGCGGCCCTGGCCAGCATGTTCGCGGTGCTGTACCTGCTGGCCATGGTGATGCCCGGCGAGCGGTTCAAGGACCACCCGCTCAACTACATCTCCACCGTGCTGACCTGCCTGTTCGTCCTGGCGCTGGTCATCGGGCGGAAGGACTTCACGTCCAAGGGCGACCGCTCCAACCCGAAGACCGCGGCGGCCACCTTCGTCGGCGGGCTGCTGTTCGGCGGGGTCGTCGGCGCGCTGCTGGTCTGGGCGACCAACGGGCTCGGCGGCGCGGGCTTCTGGGACCTCTTCCGCTACTCCGTCGGCCGGATGATCACGATCAACCCCTCGGAGCACCTGCGCTCGGTGATCTCCTCGCCGACCTGGGTCAACGCGGCGATCAACGCGATGGGCGCGGTGCTCTTCCTGCTGGTGCTCTACGTGGCCTTCCGCAGCCCGCGCGGCAAGGAGCTGCTGAACCCCGAGGACGAGGCGAAGCTGCGCTCGCTGCTGGACAAGCAGGGCGAGCGGGACTCGCTCGGCTACTTCGCGCTGCGCCGGGACAAGGCGGTGATCTTCTCCCCCAGCGGCAAGGCGGCGGTGACCTACCGGGTGATCGGCGGGGTCTCGCTGGCCTCGGGCGACCCGATCGGCGACCCGGAGGCCTGGCCGGGCGCGATCGACTCCTGGCTGGCCGAGGCCCGCGAGCACGCCTGGGCGCCGGCCGTGATGGGCGCCTCCGAGGAGGCCGGCGTGATCTACGCCCGGCACGGGCTGGACGCGCTGGAGCTGGGCGACGAGGCGATCGTCGAGCTGGACGAGTTCTCGCTGGACGGCCGGGCGATGCGGGTGGTCCGCCAGGCGTACAACCGGGTCAAGCGGGCCGGGTACACGGTGCGGATCCGCCGGCACGAGGACATCCCCGAGTGCGAGATGGCCGAACTGGTGGCCAAGGCCGACCAGTGGCGCGACGGGGCGACCGAGCGCGGCTTCTCGATGGCGCTCGGCCGGCTCGGCGACCCGGGCGACGGCCGCTGCGTGATGCTGGAGTGCCACGACGGCGACGGCGAGCTCAAGGCGCTGCTGAGCTTCGTCCCGTGGGGCCCGGACGGGCTCTCGCTGGACCTGATGCGCCGGGCCCGGGACACCGAGAACGGCCTGATGGAGTTCATGGTCATCGAGCTGCTGCAGCGTGCCGAGGAGGTCGGGCTGAAGCGGGTGTCGCTGAACTTCGCGATGTTCCGCTCGGTCTTCGAGCGCGGTTCGCGGCTCGGGGCCGGCCCGGTGCTGCGGTTGTGGCGTTCCGTCCTGGGCTTCTTCTCGCGCTGGTGGCAGATCGAGTCGCTGTACCGCGCGAACGCCAAGTACCGGCCGATCTGGGAGCCCCGCTACCTGCTGTTCGAGAAGAGCAGCGAGATCCCGCGGATCGGCATCGCCAGCGCGCGGGCCGAGGGCTTCATCGTCGCGCCGAGCCTGCCCGCCCTGTTCCGCCGCCGGCACTCCGGGGCCGCCGTGGTGGCGCCCCGGCTCCCGGTCGCGGCGCGGGACGGGAAGGGGTAGCCCTCCGCCGGGGGGCGGAGGGGACCGGGCGGTCGGATAGGGGGTGACGTCAGGGATATCCCTCCCCCCAGAGGATGACCCTGATCCGCATCTATGCCGATGTGGATTTGTTAAGAGGCTTCTAATGTGGGAGTAGCTCAGAAAGTTCGGGGATTCGGGAGTAACGGTTGTGATGGACAGGACCCACGCGGGGGGCGTGCGGGAGGGGTCGCTGGCACTGGCCAGATCGGCCGCTGTCGCCGAGTGGGGGACGTTGTACGCGACGGTGCGGGACGCGGTGGTGCGCAAGAAGTTCGCCGCCGTTCCGATGGCCACGGCGGCGACGTTTCTGATCCTCCTGTTCAGCATCACCCAGCACCTGCCGGGCGGTGAGCACTTCGTCAACCGCATCGGGGTGGTGAAGGCGGCGCTGCCGCTGGACGTCTCGCTGCTGCGGACCCCGCTCTCGCTGTACGTGCCGGCGCTGGACCTGCCGGTCTGGGGCGCGCTGGCCCAGGTGTTCGTGGTCTTCGGCGTCGCCGAGATCGTGCTCGGCCGGCGGATGACCCTGGTGGTGGCCTACACCTGCACCCTGGCGGGCACGCTGTTCGCCCGGATCGGCGTGGCGCTCGGCCCGGGCCACCTGTTCGGCTTCCCGAAGTGGGTCGCCTACGTGCGGGACACCGGGCCGTCGGCCGCGGTGGTGGCGCTGGCGATCTGCATCGCGTTCCGCTGCCGGGCCTGGTTCACCGCCGGCCTGGTGGTGGTCATGATGGTCGGCGAGGCGGTCGTGCTGCCGAACCTCGCCGGGCTGGAGCACGTGGTCGCGGTGACCACCGCGCTGCTGCTCGCCGTCTCGGTCGAGGTGTTCGGGGACTTCTGGCCGCGGGTGCTGGCCGGGGTCGGGGCCGCCACCTCGGTGGCCGCGGCCGCGTCGCGGGAGGTCGCGGTGGAGGCCCGGCGGCGCCCGGCGGGCGCGCTCGTCCCCTGATCCACACACCGTCTGACGGCCGTCGGGCAGCCGGCCGTCAGGCGTGCGGCAGGGGGAGTTCGAACCAGACCACCTTGCCGACCGCCTTGCGGGCGGTGCCCCAGCGTTCGGCGAGCTTGGTCACCAGGGTGAGACCGCGGCCGGTCTCGCCCAACTGTTCGGCCGGTTCCAGCGACGGCAGGTTGTGGTTGTCGTCGCTGACCTCCACCAGCAGCTTGTCCACCCGGATCAGCTGGAGCTGGACGCGGTCCCGGGCCACCCGGACGGCGTTCGTGACCAGCTCGCTGACCAGCAGCTCGGTGATGTCGCTGAGCGCCTCCAGGTGCCAGCCGGCCAGCTGCTCGCGGACCAGCGAGCGGGCCCGGCGCACCTCGCGGTGGTCCACCCTGAGGTCCCAGGTGGCCACCTCGGACGGGGCGACCCCGTCGAAGCGGGCCACCAGCAGGGCGACGTCGTCCTTCCGGTCGTCCGAGTGCAGCCGCTTGAGCACCACGTCGCAGGCCTGCTCGGGGCTCTGCAGTGGGTCGATCAGATTGCCGCAGAGCGCTGCCAGGCCCGCTCCTATGTCGCCGCCCCGGACCTCGACCAGGCCGTCGGTGCACAGCACCAGCATCGAGCCGTCCGAGACGTCGATGGTCTTGGCGACGAACGGCACCCCGCCGACCCCGATCGGCGCGCCGGCCGGGATCTCCAGCAGCTCGCCGGAGCCGTCCGGGTGCACCAGCACCGGCGGGACGTGGCCGGCGCTGGCCAGCTCGCAGGTCCGGTTGATCGGGTCGTAGACCGCGTACAGGCAGGTGGCGAGGTGGTCGTCGCCGAGCTTGTGGGCCAGGTTGTCCAGGTGCCGCAGCAGTTGGCCGGGTGGCAGGTCGAGTGCGGCGAGGGTCTGCATGGCCGTCCGGAAGCGGCCCATCGCGGCCGCCGAGTGCAGGCCGTGGCCCATCACGTCGCCGACCACCAGGGCGACCCGGCTGCCGGGCAGCTGGATCGCGTCGAACCAGTCGCCGCCGACCTCGGCCTTCGGGTCGCCCGGCAGGTAGCGGTGGGCGATCTGGACGCCGGGGATCTGCGGCGGGCGGGTCGGGATCATCGAGCGCTGGAGGGTGGTGGCCACCCTGGCCTCGGCGCGGTGCAGCCGGGCGTTGTCCAGGGAGAGCGCGGCGCGGACGGCCAGCTCCTTGAGCGTGGCGGCGTCGCTCTCGTCGAAGGGGGCGCGGTCCGGCAGCCGGAGCAGCTTGAGGATGCCCAGTACGGTGCCCCGGGCGGACAGCGGCACCACCAGCATCGAGCGGCCGGAGACCACCGGGGCCAGCCGGGCTCCGCCGAGCGCGATCGCGTAGTCGACCGCGACGTCCGCGCTGATCACCGGGACCAGGACCGGCTGGTTCAGCTGCAGGGCCATCCCCGGCGGGGTGCGGCGCGGCATGCTGACCAGCGAGCCCTCGGACAGCACGTGGTCCCAGGCGCCGCCGGTCTCGTTGTAGACCAGGGCGACCCGGCGGAGCATGGTGTCGTCGTCCGGGCGGGCGGCCGGCAGCTCGGATTCGGAGATCAGCCCGTCCACCAGGTCCACGCAGGCGAAGTCGGCGACCCGGGGGACCAGCACCTGGCAGAGCTCGTGCGCGGTGAAGCCGAGGTCCAGGGTGGTGCCGACCTTGCCGCCGACCTCGTTCAGCAGCGCCAGCTGCTCGCCGGCCTGCCCGTTGGTCAGGAACGGGCTCAGCCGCCCGGACTGGGCGCCCTCGGCGCCGGCGGGGGCGGAAGGGGCCCGGTTGGCGCGGCGGGGTGGACGGCCGTGGGCGGACGGTTCGGCGGCGGCCGGCTCGATGGCGGCTCCTCCTCCGGTCGGGGACGGGGCGGTCGGGGACGGGGCGGTCGGGGCCGGGGTGGTCGGTGGGACGCCCGCCGGGGCGCCGGCGGCGCCGGACGGCTGGGCGGCCGCGGACCGCTCGGCGGTCTCGCGCTGGGCCGGCAGCGGGCCGGTCGGCCGCCCCCGGACCGTCCGGGCCGGGGGCGCGGACTGCTCGGGCTGCGGCGGCGGGCCGACCCGGGCGGCGCGCTGCTGGGCGGTCGGGTAGCGGCGGCCGAGTCCGGCGGCGGCGTGCGCGGCGGCGGCCTGCGGGTCGGCGGGCAGGACCGGCAGCACGGTGGCCGGGTCCAGCCGCAGA
Source organism: Kitasatospora sp. NPDC043949 (assembly GCF_056435365.1). Classification (NCBI taxonomy): domain Bacteria; kingdom Bacillati; phylum Actinomycetota; class Actinomycetes; order Kitasatosporales; family Streptomycetaceae; genus Kitasatospora; species Kitasatospora sp. NPDC043949. The sequence continues at coordinate 45,795 of NZ_JBWKEQ010000030.1, forward strand.
GCGGGCAGACCGGCCTGGTCCAGCACGTCGAGCAGCAGCGCCCGGCGGTCGGCCGAACCGGCCGGCAGCAGCCCGGCCAGCCGGTCGGCCGACAGCAGACCGGCGCGCAGCCGGCCGGGCGGGGTCAGGGCCGCGCCCAGCCGGTGGAAGCCGCCCCGGGCGGGCGGGGCGGCGGCGAACGGCAGCAGCCGCTCGCCGAGTGCGAGCCGGGGGCCGGCGGTGCGCAGCGGCCGGGCGTCGGCGGCGAGGGCGAGCAGGCCGCCGAACGGGTCGGGCAGCGGCCAGGCCCACCAGAGCACGTCGCGCAGGTGCTCCTCGCGGTCGATGACGGCCAGCTGGCTGGCCCAGGGGCGCCCGTCGGCGGTCAGCGCGGCCAGGGTGTCCAGGGCGTCGCAGCGGCGGCGCACGACGGACCCGGCGGCCTGGCCGGGGGCGGCGAGCGGTTCCACGGCGGGCAGCAGTCCGCTGGCCGGCCGGTCGTGGGCGACCTCGGCGCGGTGCCCGAACAGTTCCTCGGCGGCCCGGCTCCACTGGGCGATCCGTCCGGTCCGGTCGACCAGGACGAGGGCGAGCCGGACCAGGGCGGCCACGCCGGCCGGGTGGTCACCCGGTACGGCCTCGGCGCCCGCCGGACGCGGTGTGGAGTTGGACTCGGCCACCATGGATTCGGTCTGCTCCCGCCTGGCCGCCACGCCTGGAGGCGGCCGTCTCTCCGGAGGAAGGCACGCTGTGCGGAAACCCGGGGCGTGTCTTGTGGATCGTGCCGGGCTTGAGGGCGTGTCTGAACGAGTCCGCCGGGCGCCCGACGCCGCGTGCTGATCCGACGCGAATCATCAGACACGCCCTAGCGAAGCACGGACCGGCCCGGGCGTGATAGCGAAACGGGGAGATTCCTCAGGATCGGTTGCGTGCCGTGCGGCGCGCGCCGGTTCGCACTCCCCGTTCACCCGGACCGGGCCTTCGCGCGCGAGGGTAGGGTGGCAGGCCGGGCCACCCCGCGAGGCGGCTCCGCATGGACGCAGCCGGCCGGACGAGACAGAGGCGAGAAGTGACCGCGCAGAGCCCCGTCCGCTGGACGGACCCGCAGCAGCAGGAGCTGGAGGAGCGGGTCGCCGCCGCCGAACTCGCCTGGCTCAGCATGGACGTCGACGTGCAGACCCTGCGGGTCGAGATCGACAACTTCGCGCTGATCCACCATCAGCTGCTGGGCCCGCTCTACGCCCGGCTGGACGAGCTGGAGGCGCTGGTCGCCGAGGCGGTCGCGGCCAGGACCGGGCACCCCGAGGACCTCCGCCGGGCCGCCGAGGCCCGCCGGCAGGTCGACGAACTGCCCGACCTCGACGCGCTGTTCGACTCCGTCCGGGAGCAGGAGGCGGCCCCGCCGCCGCCCGCCGCGCCGGCCCGGGTGCGCCCCGGGCGGGACGCCCAGCGGATCTACCGCGAGCTGGTCCGCCGGGCCCACCCCGACCTCAGCACCGACCCGGCCGAGCAGCAGCGCCGGGCCGCGTTCCTGGCCCGGGTGAACGAGGCCTACGCGGTCGGCGACGCCGCCGCGCTGGAGGGCCTGTCCGCCGAGTGGTCCACCGCGCCCGAGGCCGCGCCCGGCACCGACTCCCCCGACCGGCTGGAGTGGCTGCGCCGCCGGCTGGAGTGGCTGACCGGCAAGATCACCGAGACCGCCACCGAGCAGGTCCGGCTGGAACAGACCCCGATGGGTCAGCTGCTCGCGCTGGCCCCGCAGGACCCGGACCGGCTGCTGGAGCAGCTCGCCGAGGAACTGCTCGCCAAGGCCGCCGCCCAGCAGGCCGAACTGGAGCGGCTGCTCGGCGCCCCGGCCGCGGCGGGCGACGGCCACCGGCAGCCGGTGGGCGACAATGGCACCGACCCGACCCAGCCCCAGGAGAGCCACACGATGTTCGCCCAGATCCCCTCCACCACCGCCGCCGCAGTGCCCGCCGACGCAGCCCTGCTGGACGTGCGCGAGCAGGACGAGTGGGACGCCGGCCACGTGGACGGCGCGCTGCACATCCCGCTCGGCGAGGTGATCGCCCGGATCGACGAGCTGCCGGACGGGAAGCTGTACGTGCTCTGCCGGGTCGGCGGACGCTCCGCGCAGGTCGTCCAGTACCTGGTGCAGCAGGGCCGGGACGCGGTGAACGTGGACGGCGGCATGTACGCCTGGGAGGGCGCGGGCCGTCCGATGGTCAGCAGCACCGACCAGGACGCCTTCGTCCTGTAGGCCGGTGGCCCGGTGGCCCCGTCCGGCACCGTCGTGTTCGCCCGGTAGGGCAGGATGGGCGCGCGACCGCGCCGGGACGGGACCCGGGCGGCGCGCCGACCGGGCCGGGGAGGCCATGACGGAGACGACGGACCGCCCGGCCGCCGGACGGGTCTGGTCGACGCCCGCGCAGCTCGTGCTCGGCCTGACCGCGGCGGTGCTGGTGGTCGGCACCGGGTTCTTCCTCGCGGCGGTGTTCCTGCACGTCGCGCCGGCCAACTCGCTGTCCCGGCAGTACCGGGACGAGGTCGACGGCCTGGTGTACCCGGAGTTCGAGCAGAACTGGCGGCTGTTCGCGCCGAATCCGCTGCAGCAGAACGTCAGCCTGGACGCCCGGGTGCGCACCGCCGCCGCCGACGGCACCACCCGCACCCGCGACTGGACCGGGCTGACCGCGCAGGACCTCGCCGCGATCCGGCACAACCCCGCCCCCAGCCACGTCGACCAGAACGTGCTGCGCCGGGCCTGGGACTTCTACGACGGCTCGCACAACCCGCAGGACGAGGCGCTGACCAACACCCGAGGCAGGCTCGCCGAGCAGTACCTCAAGCGGATCGCCCTGCAACGGATCGGCCGGGAGGTGGACGGCGAGCGGATCCTGGAGGTCGAGTTCCGGGCCACCGCGGTGACCGTCCCGCCGCCGTCCTGGAGCGGCGAGGCCGCGCCACCGGCGCCGAAGGTGCGGGAGCTGCCCTGGTGGCCGGTGGACGACGAGGACTACCGGGAGCTCGGGTGAGCGAGGTGTCGCCGGAGGTGTCGTCCGACGTGGCGTCCGAGCTCTCGCCGGAGGTGTCGCCCGAGCTCTCGCCGGCGGCCGAGCCGCGGTGGTCGGAGGGCATCCCGCGCCAGGCCGGGCAACCGCCCGCCGCCGGCTCGGCCCCCGGGCCCCGGCCCGACCCGGCGCCGCGCGGGCCCGGCCCGGCCGACCTGGCCGCCCGGGCGATGGCGGCCTTCACCGGGCGTGCGCTGGGCCGCCACCAGGCCGCCGTGGTGCGGATCGGCTTCGGGCTGGTCTGGCTCGCCTACCTGCTGCGCGAGTGGCCCAACCGGCGGGTGCTGTACGGGGACCGGTCGCCCTGGTCGATGGACCTGGCCGAGCGGCTGCTGACCGACAACGGGGCGTTCACGGTGCTGCCGTGGTTCGGCGGGCGGCCCTGGTTCGAGCTGGTCTACCACCTGGCGGTGCTGGCCGCCGTCGCGGTGGTGCTGGGCTGGCGGACCAGGGCGAGCACGGTGCTGTTCCTGGTCACCGTGCTGTCGCTGCAGAACCGCAACGTCTTCCTCGGCGACGGCGGCGACAACGTCGTCCACCTGATGGCGGTCTACCTGGTCTTCACCCGCTGCGCCGAGGTGTGGTCGCTGGACGCCCGGCGGGCCCGGCCGGGGCGGGCCGGGGTGGTGCTCTGGGTGCTGCTCGGCGCCGTCCTGGCGGCCTGCCAGGTCGGCGGCTTCTCCGGCGAGAGCCTCACCTGGACGGTCCGGACCTTCCCGTACGCCGGCTGGGCGCCGCTGTTCTGGGGGCTCTGGGCGGTGGCCGGGCTCTGGTGGACGCTGGGGCGGCTGCGGCCGGACGGCGAACCGCGCGCGGTGCTCGACGCGCTGGCGAACATGGTGCACAACTGCGCGATGCTGGTGATCGCCGTCGAGGTGGTGCTGATCTACGCGACGGCCGGCTGGTACAAGGTGCAGGGCTCGCGCTGGCAGGACGGCACCGCGCTGTACTACCCGCTGCACCTGGACTACTTCACGCCCTGGCCGTGGCTGTCCGGGCTGGTCGGCTCGGCGCTGCTGCCGGTCTTCCTGATCTCGTACGGCACGGTGGTCGTGCAGGTCGCGTTCCCGTTCACGCTGCTCAATCGGCGGGTCAAGAACGTGCTGCTGGCGGTGCTGCTGGCCGAGCACCTGGGGATCGCACTGCTGCTCGGGCTGCCGGTGTTCTCGCTCGCGATGATCGCGGCGGACGCGGTGTTCCTGCCGACCGGCGCGCTGCTCTGGGTGGCGGCGCGGCTGCGGCGGATCCGGCGGTCGCGAGCGCCGGTCACGGAGGGCGTGCCCTAGGCTGACCCGTATGTCCTGGTTCGCCGCCCTTCGCGACACCGCGCGGACCGGACTCACCCTCGACCGGGCGCTCACCGACCCCAAGCGGGCCCTGCGCGGGGCCGTCGCGGTGGCGTTGGTGCTCTTCCCCACCCTCGCGCTCGGCGGGGTCGCGCTCGCCACCTCGGCCGCGATGGGCGCCTTCATCGCCGGCACGGCCACCTTCCAGCGCAGCTTCCGGCCCCGGGCCAGTCTCGCCGTCGCGGCCGGGGCCGGGCTCGGGATCAGCACCTTCCTCGGCTACCTGGCGGCCGGGGTCCCCGGGTTGTTCCCGGTGCTGCTCGCGGTGTGGGCCTTCGGCGCCGGGCTCGCCTGGGCGATCGGGCCGACCGCCGGGGTGGTCGCGACCAACACCGTCTCGGTGATGCTGATCGTCGTCCAACTGCCGGTCAGCGCGACCGCCGCGCTCGGACACGGGCTGGTCGCCGCCCTCGGCGGGGTCGTCCAAGCCGTCGTCATCACCCTGTGGCCGATCGGGAGCTGGAGTGCCCAGCGGGACGCCCTCGCCGACACCTATGCGGAACTCGCCGACTACGCGCGCAGGTTGAGGCAGGATCCGACCGCGCACGTCGACCCGGCGCCGTTCATGACGGCCCGGCACGCCGCCGCCCTGACCCCCTGGCAGGACCGCCACCGGCCGGCCGAACTGCGCGGCCTGCGCGGCCTCGCCGAGCGCATCCGGCCCACCCTGGCCGCGCTCGCCGATCCCAAGGTGGGCGCCCCGGAGGAGGGGCCCGAACGCGACCGGGCCCGTGAGGTGCTGGCGGCCGCCGCCGAGGTCATGGACGCCCTGGCCCGGGCCGTCCGCACCGGCGACCCCGTCCGGCTGCCCCGCTCGGCGCCCACGCTCACCCTGGTCCCGCCGGACGAGGGGCCGCGGTTGCAGGGGGCGGCCCGGCGGTCGGCCCGCCGACTGGGCGGGCTGCTGCGCAAGGCCGCGGACACGCTGGAGCGGGGCGACGCGGACACCATCACCACGCCCGTGATCGGCGCGGGCGGGGCGCTGCACAAGCCGTCGATCCTCCGGATGCTGCCGGTCGCGCTGCGGACGGTGCGCCGGCAGCTGCGGCCGCGCTCGGCGATCTTCCAGCACGCCGTCCGGCTCGCCGGGGTGGTCACCGTCGCCTACCTGCTGGCCCGGCTGGTCGGGTTCCACCACGGCTACTGGGCGCCGATGACCGCCGCGATGGTGATGCGGCCGGACTTCGCCCAGACCTACAGCCGGGGTGTCGCCCGGCTGGCCGGGACGGTCGTCGGGGTCGCCGTCTCGACGCTGGTGGTGCAGCTCACCCACCCCGGGGAGTGGGTGCTGGCCGCGCTGGCCGTGCTGTGCATCGGCGGCTCGTACCTCGCGTTCCGGACCGGATACGCGCTGACGACGGTCGGGATCTCGACGTACGTGGTGTTCCTGCTCGGGCTCCAGGCCGGGAACCCGCTCACGACGGCCTTCGAACGGGTCGGGCTCACCCTGCTCGGCGGGTCGGTGGCGCTGGTGACGTACGCGCTCTTCCCGACCTGGCAGACCGCCCGGCTCGGGGAGCGGCTGGCCGAGTGGCTCGCCGCCGCCGGGCGGTACGCGGCCGCGGTGGTCGCCTGCTACGAGGACCCGGCCGCGCCGCGCGGGCGGGCGGTGCGGACCGCGTTGCTGGACTCCCGGGAGGCCCGCTCGGAACTGCTCCAGGCCATGCAGCGCGCCGACGCCGAACCGGGCCGGCACGCCTCCGGGCTGCCCGGGGTGTCCCGGCGCCAGGTCGACCGGGCCCGGGCGGCCGTCGGGCACCTCGGACGGGTCGCCGTCCTGCTGGAGGCGCACCTGCCGGCCGCCGACGCCGACCCGGTGCCGGGTACGGCGGAGTACGCGGAGGAGCTGCGGCTGGCCACCGCGCTCGCGGGGGCGGCGCTGCTCACCGGGCAGCCGGTGGAGTTCGGCGCCGTGCGGGAGGCGCAGGCGCGGCTGGAGGAACGGCTGGCGCAGGCGCCGGCGGGGGTGCAGCGGGACGTGGTGCGGGCGGGGACGCGGCTGCTGGGGCAGGCGCTGAAGGACCTGGAGCGGGCGCTGCGGGGGCGGGAGGACGTGCGGGGGCCGCAGTAGGCGACGTTCGCCCCTCCTGGAAGGGCGAACGTCGGGGGGAGAACGTCGGGGCCGAACGGCGCGGGGGCGTCAGGCGGCGCGGGCGGCGGCCTCCAGCCAGTTGGCGAACTCGCAGGCGAAGTGCCACTGGTGGCCGGTGCCGAGGAGGGCGGGGGCGGCCTCGGGGAACTGGACGGTGAGGCGGATCCGCAGGCCGTCCGGGGTGTCGGCGAACTCGTGCATCACCCGCAGCACCTCGGTGCCGTCGGCGAGGGTGCCGGTGCCGCCGATGCGGACCGGGAAGGCCTGGTGGCCGGGCCCGGCGATCGGGACGTCGTCGTGGAAGCGCAGGAAGAAGCGGGCCGGGCCGGTGCCGAGGGTCTCGATGATCTCGACCCGTTCGCCGGTGGAGTCGGCCAGGTAGTGCTCGGGGTTGGCGGCGAGCAGGGCGTCCCGGTCGGGGGCGTGCAGGCGGCCCTGCCACCAGGTGAGGAAGCGGTCGGCGTCGATGCCGGCGGCGGTGAGCTCGGTGACGGCGGTGCTCCACCGGCCGCCGGAGGCGTGGGCCCAGGCGGCCAGGGCGGTGTCGGCGGCGGTGGCGTCGGGGGTGAGCAGTTCGCGCGTCCGGTCGTCGCCGAGGTGCTGCTTGAGCAGGCGCAGGGCGGCGCGGGCACGGTCGAGCTCCCAGGCGAGGACGGCCTCGCGCGGGTGGCTGGTGCCGTCGATGTCGGTGTGGACGGTGAGCGCGGTGGTGGTCACGGCGTCACTCCTCGGCTCCTCAACGATGCGGAGAGATTTTCTCCGCTTCACTGGACGCTAGCATAGGGGGAGAGAATTTCTCCGGTTAGGGAGTTGCCGATGAGGGCCGACGCGGAACGCAGCCGGCGCAGGATCCTGGACGCCGCCTGCGAGGTGTTCCTGGAACGGGGCCCGGACGCCCCGCTGGACGCCGTGGTCCGGCGGGCCGGCGTCGGCCCGGCCACCCTCTACCGGCGCTTCCCCGACCGGGAGGCCCTGGTCCGCGCCCTGGTCACCGACCTGCTGGCCCGGCTCGCCGAGGCCGCCGACCGGGCCCGCCGCGACGAGACCGACCCGTACCGGGCGCTGCGCCGCTTCGTGCACGCCGCCGCCGACCTGCGGATGGGCGCGGCGATCGTGGTGCTGCTGGAGCGGCTGGTGGTGGACGAGGACCTGGTCGCCGTCCGCCGCGAAGCCGTCACCGCCGTCGAGGCGCTGCTGCGCGCCGCCCAGGATGCCGGGCGGCTGCGGGCCGACGTGGGGATGGGCGACCTGGTGCTGCTCTGCGTCCGGGTGTCCCGCCCGCTGCCGGGCGCGCTGGCCGCGCTCGACGCGGACGGCTCGCTGGTCCACCGGCACCTCGACCTCGCGCTCGCGGGGCTCGCCGCCGATCCGGACGGTCCGACCGGCCGGCCGCTCGGCTTCGACGAGGTGATCGCCGCTGCGGGCCGCCCCGGCGAGCCCGGCCCGGGCGGGGCCGCCCCAGGCGGGGTGGCCCTGGATCAGGTGGCCTCGGATCAGACGGCCTCGGACGAGGTGGCAGAGTGAACGCCATGAACGCCATGGACGACGAGGTGCTGCGGGCGTGGCGGGCGGCGGAGCGGGAGCCGGGGGCCGTCCTGCTGGACGGGTTCCACCCGCTGAAGCACGCGCTGCGCTTCGGCGGGGACGTCCGGCGGGTGCTGACTGCCGACCGGGCGGCGCTGCTGGCCCTGGCCGGGGAACTGGCGCCGGACGTCGCGCCGGCGCTGGACGCGCTGGCGGTGGAGCTGCCCGAGGAACGGCTGCGGACGCTGGCACCCCGGCTGCACCCGACCGGGGTGGTCGCCCTGGCCGCGCGGCCGTCCGTCGGGGCGAACCTGGCGGCCCTGGCCCGCCGCCCGCGCCCGGCCCCGGTGGTGCTGCTGGAGAACCCGCGCAACCTGGGCAACGTCGGGGCGGTGATCCGGCTGGCGGCCGGCTTCGGCGCCACCGGCGTGGTGACCACCGGAGATCTGGACCCCTGGCACCCGACCGTGCTGCGCGGCAGCGCGGGCCTGCACTTCGCCACCGCGGTGGAGCGGCTGGCCCTGCCGGAGCTGCCCGCCGGGCCGCTGTACGTGCTGGACCCCGAGGGCGCGGACATCCGGACGCTGCCGTTCCCGGACGACGCGCTGCTCGCCTTCGGCACCGAGCGGCACGGCGTCTCGGCGGAGCTCAAGGCGCGGGCGGACCACCTGGTCTCGGTGCCGATGCAGCCGGGGGTGTCCAGCTTCAACCTGGCCACCAGCGTGGCGATGGGCCTCTTCCACTGGATGTCGTCGAAGCCTCAGGGGTGAGGCGTGGCGCCCGCCGGGGCGGGCACCACGCCGTCGGCGTGCGTCAGGCGAAGAGCCGGCGCCAGGTGTCCGGGCCGGGGTAGCCGTCGGCCTCGGCGCCGCGCCAGCCCTGGGCCTGCTGGAAGGCCTGGACGGCCCGCCGGTCGCTCTCGCTCCAGCGCGGGCCGGGGCCGACGCCGTACGAGCCGCCGAAGCCCTTGCGCACCAGCTGCTCGCCCAGCAGACGGACCTGGTCGTTGTTCTGACCCGGTCCGAAGTACTGCCGGCCGGGGAAGGCGGGCGCCCCGGTGCCGGGCCGGACCGGCGGCGGTAGCGGGGTGGTGCCGGCGCCGATGGCGCGGCCCTTGCCGTTGACCAGGTAGTCCCAGGTGTCCTTGCCGGGGATGCCGTCGGCCTCGGCGCCGCGCCAGCCCTGGGCCTCCTGGAAGGCCTGGGTGGCCCGCCGGTCGGCCTCGCCCCAGTGCGGGTCGGGGCCCTCGGAGTAGAACCGGGCGCCGCCGCGCTGCACCAGCAGCCGGCCGAGCTCGGTGACGTACGCGTTGTTCGCGCCGGGGCCGAACTTGTCCGCGCCCGGGAAGGCGGTGGCCGGGGTGCCGTCGTTGCTGCCGCCGGACAGGCCGGTGTAGCGGTACGGGACGTAGGCGCCGGAGTTGTTCCAGTAGGCGTACGGGGTGTCGCGCTTCTTGGTGCCGGGGGAGGTCTGCTCGTAGGCGAGGTAGCGGGTGAGGGAGGAGTCCGTCCAGCCGCCGAAGATCGTCACGTGCGACCCGGACTGCGGGCTGGCCGGGTTGTTGTAGATCAGCACGTCGCCGGGCTGGAGGTCGGCCTTGCCGATCCGCTCGGCGAAGTTCGGCAGGGTCCAGGTGGTCTGGCTGCTGCCGAGGCCCCAGGCCATCGAGACGAAGCCGGAGCAGTCCTGGCGGTAGCCGTCCGACCAGTAGCTGCCCATGCCGTACGGCACCTGCTGGTCGACCCAGCCCTGGGCGCGCTGGATGATCTGCGCCCGGGTGGGCGGCTGGGCGGCGGCGCGCGGGGCGGCGAAGGCGCGGGCGCCGGGTGCTTGGCCGTAGAGGCCGCTGACCTCGCCCTGCGGGGTCTGCGGGGGCTGGGCGGTGCTGCTGCCGCCCGGGGTGGGGCCGGGGGTGGGGGCCGCGGTGGCGTGCCCGGCGGCGGCCGTCCCGCCGCCCACCGCGGTGCCGACGGCGGCCATCAGCACGGCGGCCCGGCGGCGGATGCTGCGGGCCGCGGCGTGCCCGCCCTCGTGCACCGGTGCGGCGTGCCGCCGGGCGCGGCGGCGGGCGCTGCAGCCCCCGCATATGCAGTCCTCGTCCGGTTCGACCTCGTCGAATTCCAGCAGCGGGGACAGGTGGTCGGTACGGGTCATGCTCCGCCTCTTTCCTGCGGTCTTCCTGGTCGACGCCTGACGGCGTGACAGGACTGGCCTTCCCGGGCCGGCCCCGCGTGTTATCGGGACCAAAGTCCCAAAGCGGGCGGAAGGTGGCACGGCGGGTTGCGCCGGACGGGTGACAACCGTTCGGCGGCCCGGGCGTGGCGGGGGCGAGGAGGAGGCGCTAGTGCCGGTGCGGGGCCTGGCGGATGGTCAGGTGTGGCGGGGGTGCGCGGGCCGGTTCGAGGACGGCGGGGGCGGTCGGACGCCGGGGCGGCCGGATGTCGGGGACGACTGGACGCCGGGGGCGGCTACTGCCACTCCCAGCGGATGCCGATGTGCCCGGGCTGCTGGTCCGGCGCGAGCACGTGGGCACTCGCGGAGGCGCCGACCCAGAGCTGCTCGCGGCGGTGGTCGACGTCCGCGCCCGGCTCGCGGTCGTAGCGCTCGCAGTGCGCCGGGACGGCCGCCGGGTCGAAGTGCACCTGGAGCACGTACTCGCGCACCGGGGTGGCGAAGCGGCGGCTGTACTCCAGCGTCGGGCCGCCCGGCGGGATCTCCACCTCGTACTCGAAGACCGTGCTGTCGCCGAGCGCCAGCGGGCGGTCCAGCATCAGCTCGCCGACGGTCAGGCCGGCCTCCGGTCGGCGCCGGACCCGGCCCAGCCGGCCGTGCCGCACCGAGGTGATCTCCGGGCAGCCCGTCGCCTCCTCGTCGGCCTTGTGCACGACCAGGCAGCGGCCCACGCCGCCGACGGTGGCGCGCACCACCTGGCGCATCCGCAGCAGGTTGCCGCGCCGCTCGGCGTCCACGTAGTACGAGTCGTGGATGCTCAGCCGCTCCAGTTCGCCCTGCGGCGGGGCGTCCAGCTCGGCGAAGATGTCCGCGATCTGCCGTTCGCCCGGCCAGACGTCCTCCAGGCCGAGGTGGCAGGTGTTCGCGACGGCGGCCCAGCGGCCGCGCGGGCGGGGCGGGCCGAGCAGCGAGGTGAGCGCGCTGTGCGGCAGTCCGAGCAGTTCCTCCAGCAGGTGGACGGCTCTCAGCGAGCTGGCCCGTTCGGGCTGGCTGCGTCCGCGCCGCCAGTAACTCAGCGTCGTGACGCTGACTCTGACGCCGCGCTGGGTGAGGGCGGCTCTGATCCGGTCCAGGCTGAGGCCGCTGGCCTCGATGGCCAGGTGCAGGGTGTCCGCGAAGCCGCCGGGGGCGGTGGCCCGCCCGGCGTGCGCGGGTGCCGGAGGCGGTGCGGGTACGGACGGGCCGGGGCGCTCCGGGCGCAGTCCGACCAGCCGGAGTCGCGCGGAGTCCTGAGGCTGCTGTGCGGCCATGCGGTGACCCTCCCCGCCAGGTGAGTTCGGAGGGGCCTGGCCGGCGCCGAGGCTCGCCGCCGACGGCTTCACCGAGCTTTGGGGAACCCTATGCACGGTCGAGAGGCTACGTCATCAGTCGTGCGTATGACAGGGGTCACGGCAGGTGAACCGAAGGGTTGGTGATCTTGAAACAGTTCGGAAACACACGCCCTCGCCGCGCGCCCGCGCCGCCCGTCGCGACGGGCGGACGCACACCGCCGGGGCGGGCCCTGTCGGCGCCGCCCCGGCGGGGGTCAGGTGGTGCTACCCGCTGGTGGTCAGTTGACGTTCAGCGCGATGTCGTCGATCACGAAGCTGGTCTGGTTGGAGCCGTCCTCGGTGCCGGTGAACTTGACGGTCACGTTCTTGCCGGCGAAGGAGGAGAGGTCCAGGGTGCGCTTCACGTAGCCGGCGGCGGCGTTGACGTTGGAGTACGTCGCCAGCGTGGTGCCGTTGGCCTGGACGGTCAGCTTGTCGTACGCGGTGGAGCCGGTCTCCGCGGTGTCGATGTGCAGCCAGAAGGTGAGGCTGGCGGACTTGCAGCCGGCCGGCACCGAGATGGTCTGCGACAGGGTGTCGGTGTGGGCGCTGCCGTAGCCGTCCAGCCAGGCCTTCCAGCTGCCCGAGTGGGCCGCCTGCGAGGAACTGTTGTCGACCACGCCGCTGGAGGTGGTCCACGGGGCGGCGGTGCCGGTCTCGAAGCCGCCGTTGCCGATCAGCTGGGCCGCGGTGCAGCCGCCGGTGGGCGGGGTGGTGGAGCCGCCGCCGAGCAGGGCGGTGGTCAGGCCGTCGGCGATCGGGGTGCCCCAGCCGGTGACCTGGTCGTAGCCCGTCCCGGCCGGGAAGTCCTGGTTGGAGCCGCTGGTCACGTCGTGGAAGGCGCCGGAGTAGTTGCTGCTGTTCGCGACCGCGTACAGCTTCGGGTTCGCCTCGCCCAGGACCGGCTGGCCGGCCGCCTTGGCCTTCTGGTTGAACTGGGCCGCGTAGCCGGCCCACAGCGGCGCCGCCGCGCTGGTGCCGCCGTAGACCTGCCAGGAGCCGGCCGTGTAGATCGCGAAGCCGCTCGCCGGGTCGGCGTTGGAGGAGACGTCCGGGACGGTGCGCATGGTGCCGCTGCCGGTGCCGGTGCCGGTCTGCCAGGTCGGCTTGCCGAACACGGTGGAGACGCCGCCGCCGGCGCTGCTCCAGGCGCTCTCCGAGGAGTACGAGGTGCCGGACACCTGGAGGTTGGTGCCGCCGACGCCGGTCTGGTGCGGGCTGGACGCCGGGAAGTCGACCGCCTTGACCGACGAGCCGCTGGTGGAGCGGGTGCAGTCGCGGGAGCCGTCGTCACCGGAGGCGGAGAAGATCGAGATGCCCTGGGCGGCGGCCTGCTTGAAGGCGTTGTCCACGGCCGTCATCGAGGCGGCGGTGGTGTCCGGCTCGCAGGAGCCCCACGAGATCGAGATGACCGAGACCTGGTTGTCGGCCACGATCTTGTTGGCCATGTCGATCTCGCCCTGGTCGCTGTTGGGCGCCTCGTAGACCAGCTGGGTCGCCTTCGGCGCCGCGCCGCGGACGATCTCGCTGTCCAGCTCGACCTCGCCCTGGCCCCCGCCGGGGGCGGAGTCGTAGTTGGCGCCGTCCACCGAGACCGTGGAGACGGCCGGGCCGGACAGGCCGTACTGCGAGTCGTAGGTGGTCAGGTTGGAGGACGAGTAGCCGTCGAACTCCCAGAGGGCGACCGTCGTGCCGGTGCCGTCGGCGCCGGTCTTGTTCAGGTTGTAGGCGCCGTCGTACTGCGACGGGCCGAAGCCGCTCGGGGTCGAGGAGGCCGTGTGCGGGGTGACCGAGTTCGGCTTGGCCAGGCGGTTCTTGCGGACCGCGTGGTTGTCCAGGCCGCTCACGCCCTGGACCACGTCGGCCAGGTCGGCCGGGACGGAGGCGGCGGCGTCGTTGGCGAAGAAGGCGCGCTGTAGCTGCGGGTCGACGTAGGAGCTCTCGTGGGTGCCGAAGGCCTGCGAGATCTGCGCGTTGGTGCCGTGGGCGCTGACCACCTGGCGGTTGGCGCTCACCTCGGTGACGGTCAGGCCCTGGGCGGCCAGGTAGGTCTTGACCTGGTCGACGGCGGCCTGGGTCGGCCCGAACCGGGCGGTGAACTGCTCCGGCGTCAGGTACTTGCCGAACTCGGGGGTGCCGGGGGTGGCGACCGCGGCGAGGAAGCGGTCGAGGGCGGCGGTGTCACGCAGCTTCAGGCTGACGGCCACCGAGATCTGCTGCTCGGCCGGGACGTCGCCCTTCTTCTCCGAGTGGGCCACTGCCGGGTTGACGGTGTTCGGGAGCGCGACACGGGGAGCGGGGGCGGCCTGCGCGGTGGAGACACCGAGCGAGACGGCGGTCAGCGGCAGCACGGCTATCGCCGCGGCGAGGGCAAGGGAGCGGGGGCGCAACGGATCCTCCTCTGGCCGGCTGTGGGGGCCGGCAAGGGGCCAGAGCGTTCCGGAGTCGAAAACGCTGTCTAGAACATGACAGAACCAGTGCGCAAAGTGGCTCATGGTCAAGCAATTCGTTGCTAAAAAACAGTCAACTGTGGACACCCGGAATGCGGGGATTCCATACAGTGAATAGCCCGGATTCCGGAACCGGTCCCTACCGGTGGGGGGCGGAAGGGACGGACGTGGAACCGGGTGGAGCCGCGCGGGAAGCATGACCGGCGTGGGCCGTACGGCGACGCGCGGGAATCGGGCGCGGGTGGCGCGGAACTATGTGAACGGCACGGCCCGGCGGCTGCTCTGACGGCTTCCCCGACGGTGGACCGGAAGGGGCTGAGGGCGGGCCGGGAGGGTCCGGCGGCGGGGGGGGGGGGGGGGGGGGGGGGGGGGGGGGGAGGGGGGGGGGGGGGGGGGTGCGGGGGGGGGGGGGGGGGGGGGGGGGGGGGGCCCCCCCCCCCCCCCCCGGCGGGGGTCAGGGGGTGCCGAGCCAGGCGGTCAGGGCGGTGCGGAGCTCGCCCTGACCGGGGTCGACGGCGCCCCAGGCGGCGTAGCCGTCCGGGCGGATCAGCAGGACGGTGTCGCGCAGCTTGCCGTGCGGGTCGGCCGGGGCGGCGGTGACCATGCGGTCCGCCCAGGGTTCGGCGGCGGCCAGTTCGTCGTTGCTGACCAGGACGAACTTCCCCTCGCGCAGCGCCTCGTAGAGCCGCTCGGGGGCGGCCGGGGCGCCCTCGACGGGCTTGCGCAGCGCCGTCAGCCGCAGGTCCGGGACGCGCTTGCCGACCTGCGGGTGGGCGTCCTTCGGGGCCGGGTAGGAGATGTCGATGCCGGAGACCATCCGGGCGCCGCGCTCGGTGACCGGGTCGAGGTGGCCGCCGAGCGTGGTGAGCGCCCCGCGCAGGGCGCGGGTGGGGGCGGACTCGGCGAGGGCGAGCCGGATCAGCGCGCCGGAGGTGCGCAGCACCGTCCGGCCGACCGGGTGCCGTTCGCCCTGGTAGGTGTCGAGCAGGGCGTCGGTGGCGTGGCCCTGGAGGGCGGCGGCGAGCTTCCAGGACAGGTTGGCGGCGTCCTGGAGGCCGGTGTTCATGCCCTGGCCGCCGGCCGGGGAGTGACAGTGCGCGGCGTCGCCGGCCAGGAAGACCCGGCCGGAGCGGTAGTTGGGGGCCTGGCGCTCGTCGCTGTGGAAGGTGGAGCTCCAGCGGACGTCGTGCAGGCCGTAGTCCTCGCCGAGGGTGGTCCGGGCGATGGCGGCGAGGCGCTCCGGCGAGGGGGTGGTGCCGTCAGGCTGCCGCTCCTTGCGGTCCCAGGCGATCAGCCGGTACCAGCCGTCGCCGAAGGGGGCGAGGAAGGAGAAGCCGGTCTCGTTGGCGCCGACGGTGATGGTGTCGGCGGGCTCGCGCTCCAGCCGGACGTCGGCGAGCATCACGGAGTCGACCACGGACTCGCCGGGGAACGGGATGCCGAGCAGGTCGCGCACGGTGGAGCGGACGCCGTCGGTGCCGACCGCGTACCGGGCGGTGAAGGCGTTCCCGTCGCGGGTCTCCAGGGTGATGCCCTCGGCGTCCTGGCGCAGGGCGGTGACCTCGGCGCCGCGCAGGATGGTCGCGCCGGCCTGCTCGGCGCGGTCCTGGAGCAGCCGTTCGACGTGGTACTGCGGCGTGATCAGGACGAACGGGAAGCGGGTGGGCAGCGAGCTCAGGTCGATGCCGAAGCGGTCGAACATCCTCAGGCCGGTGACCGGGCGGCCGGTGGCGATGAGGTCGTCAGCGAGGCCGCGGGCGTCCAGGAGCTCCAGAGTGCGGGCGTGCACGGCGAAGGCCCGGGTCAGGTTGGACTCGGCGCCGCGCTTCTCCAGGACGGTGACGCCGACCCCGGCCGCGGCGAGGTCGCCGGCCAGTAGCAGTCCGGTCGGTCCGGCACCGACGATCAGGATGTCGGTGGCGGTCGTCGGCTTCGCGGTCATGTGTCAGCTCCCGGTGTTCGGAGGGCGGTTGGACGCCGTGTCCGGCGTTCTCCCAGACTCCATCATCCCGGGCCCGCGGGGAGCTGTGAACCGCCGGGCCCCGGCGGTGGGTGACCGCCGGGGCCCGGAGCGGATCGGACGGGGCCGGGACGGCGCTCAGCCGTGCCGGCGGACCTCCACGGTGCGGAACCGGTTGGCGACGAACGCGCCGTCGCAGTAGGCCGAGTTGGCGGCCGGGTTGGCGCCGGTGCCGTGCAGGTCGGAGAAGGCGGCGGTCTGGTTGGGGTAGACGCCGCCGGTCAGGTTGAGCGAGAGCGAGACGCCGGCGTCGAGCGCGGCCGCCACCAGCAGGCCCTCCACCTCGGGCGAGGTGGTGTAGCCGGAGGCCGTCATGGCGCCCTTGTCGCGGACCGTGGTGCGCAGCAGCTCGACGGCGGCGGGGGTGGACTCGACGGCGACGGCGAAGGAGACCGGGCCGAAGCACTCGGTGCGGAAGACCGCGCGGTCGTCCGGCTTGTCGGCGTCCAGCTTGACCAGCGCGGGGGTGCGGACGGTCGCGCCGGGGAAGTCCGGCGAGGTCACCGCGCGCGGGGCGAGGGCGAGCTCGCCGTACTCGCCGCCGGCCGCGGCGGCCGAGCGCTGCAGCACGCCCGGGTTGACCACGGCGCCGAGGATGGCGGCGGCGCGGGCGTCGTCGGAGAGCAGGCCGTCGATGGCGGCGGCGAGGTCGGCGACGACCTGGTCGTAGGACTTGTCGCCCTGGTCGGTGGCGATGCCGCCGCGCGGGATCAGCAGGTTCTGCGGGGTGGTGCACATCTGGCCGCTGTAGAGCGAGAGGGCGAAGGCCAGGTTGCCGAGCATGCCCTTGTAGTCGTCGGTGGAGTCGATGACGACCGCGTTGACGCCGGCCTTCTCGGTGTACACCTCGGCCTGCTTGGCGTGCTCCTCCAGCCAGTCGCCGAAGGCGGTGGAGCCGGTGTAGTCGATCAGCCGGATCTCGGGGCGGACGGCGAGGGTCTGGGCGACGGTGCCGCCCTCGTGCTCGACGGCCAGGCAGACCAGGTTGGGGTCGTAGCCGGCCTCGGCGAGCACCTCGCGGGCGGTCCGGACGGTCAGCGCGAGCGGCAGCACGGCGCGCGGGTGCGGCTTGACCAGCACCGGGTTGCCGGTGGCCAGCGAGGCGAACAGGCCGGGGTAGCCGTTCCAGGTGGGGAAGGTGTTGCAGCCGACCAGCAGCGCGAGGCCGCGCGGGACGACGGTGAACTCCTTGGTCATCACCAGCGGTTCGCGCTTGCCCTGGGGCTTGGTCCAGCCGGCCCGGCGGGGCAGCCGGGTCTGCTCGGCGTAGGCGTAGGTGACCGCCTCCAGGCCGCGGTCCTGGGCGTGCGGGCCGCCGGCCTGGAAGGCCATGCCGTAGGCCTGGCCGGTGGTGTGCATGACGGCCTGGCCGAACTCGTGGGAGCGGGCGTTGATCCGGTGCAGGATCTCCAGGCAGACGGCGGCGCGCTCCATCGGGGTGGCGGCGGCCCAGCCGGGCCGGGCGGCGCTCAGCGCGGCGATCAGCGCGTCCGGCTCGGCGTGCGGGTAGCCGATGCCCAGCTCGATGCCGTACGGGGAGGCCTCGCCGCCGACCAGGTCGCCGTCGGCGGGGTGGCCGTCGAGGGTGAACGGCTGGCCGAGCAGGGCGTCGAAGGCGGCCTTGCCGTCCGCCGGGCCGCTCTCGCCGTACGCCTTCGGGAACTCGGGGTAGGGCGACCAGTAGTCGCGCTTGGCGGCGGCGTCGAGGGCGGCGTCCAGGGTGGCCTGGTGGCGCTCGACCAGCTCGCCGACGAGGGGGTGGGTGACCGCTGCGGACATCTGTGCGCTCCTCAGGAGGGAGGACGGGACACGTCACAGGGTAACCGAACGATCGGTCGGCTCAAGAGGGTGCAGGGGACGGAATCCGGGAAGACGCGCGGGGCGGTGGCCGGAAAGCGCGCGGGGGCGCGTCCGTGGCGGACGCGCCCCCGGGGGCCGGTGCGGGGCAGGGTCTACGGCACGCCCAGCTCGAAGATGACGTACCCCGCGTACCAGCCGGAGGCGACCGCGCCGAAACCCAGCACCGCGGCCAGCACCGGCCAGCTGAGCTTGCGCATCGCCACCGCGAGCGCGATCAGCAGCGGGAACGCCGGCAGCAGGTAGCGCGAGACGTTGCCGAAGATGCCGAGGCTCCCCAGCACCGAGACGATCGTGGCCAGCGTGTAGGCGGTCAGCACCAGCGGCGGGCGCAGCCGGATCAGCAGCACGATCAGCACCGGCAGGGTGAGCACGATCAGGGTGGCGAAGAGGTCCGGCACCGGGAACGCGAACGGGTAGTCGTTGCGGCCGAGCAGCACGCCGCGGATCGCGTGCCAGGTGCCCTGGCCCCAGTCGAAGTAGTGCAGCCAGGCGTCGTGCTGGAGCCGGAAGTAGCCGCCCCACTCGCCCATCCGCCAGCCCACCCAGGCCACGTAGCCGAGCAGGCCGACCGGGGCCAGCAGCATCGCGGTCAGCGGGCGCAGGACGCCGCTCTCGCGCCGGTACAGCTCCACCAGCGCGGCCAGGCCGACCGCGCCTATCAGCGCCGCGGCGGTCGGCCGGTTGAGCCCGGTGACCAGGGTGATCACCCCGGCGGCGACCCACTGCTTGGTCATCACGCAGTAGCAGGCCCAGGCGGCCAGTGCGACGAAGGTGGAGTCCGAGTAGACCGCCCACTCGGCGCCCGAGCCCGGGGCGATCGCCCAGATCCCGGCCGCGATCACGCCCGCCCTGGGGCCGGCCATCCGGTCCACCACGGCGTAGATCCCGGCGGCGGCGAACAGCGAGGCCACCACCGACACCAGCATCCCGGCGCCGTACAGGCCGAGGCCGGTGACGTCCGAGGTCATCCGCATCAGGCCCGGGTAGAGCGGGAAGAACGCGGCGGAGTTCTGCTCGACGGAGAAGCCGACCGGGCCGTTGGGGATCGTGACCAGCGCCGGGTGGTAGCCGAACTGGGCCACCTGCTGGTACCACCAGCCGTCCCAGGTGGCCAGCACGTCCCAGGGGTTGGCGCCGCCGCCGAACCGGGCCGGCTTCTTGAGGTAGTCCCCGGAGAAGGAGAGCAGCTTCATGAAGACGGTGAAGCCGATCAGTTTCAGCACCGCGTAGCACCACACCGCCGGCCCGAACCGGACCACCAGGGCGCGGGCGCCTTCCCGCCAGCCGCCGCCGGGCACGCCCTCCGGATCATCGCTGCGCTGCTCGGGCACGTCGGAGGCGACGGCCGGTATTGCGTTCATTCGGACTGGACCCCACCCTGCTGGACGTGGACGATCGTCCGCCGAGTCTAGGGCCTGCGCATCGGGGCCTGGTGTGGACCAGTGCGCTGCCGCGGACCCGACCGGACCCGACCGGACCCGATCGCGTACGGCGCGGGGCGGCCGGGGATACTCGGAGGATGGCCGATCACAGCACGCGTACCGCCTACACCGTGGAGTCACTGCTCGCGGTGACCGTCGACGTGTTCAACGAGCGCGGCTACGACGGCACCTCGATGGAGGACCTGTCCCGGGCGGCCGGGATCTCCAAGTCGTCCATCTACCACCACGTCCGGGGCAAGGAGGAGCTGCTGCGGCTGGCCGTCGGGCGGGCGCTGGACGGGCTGTTCGCGATCCTGGCCGAGCCGGCGGCGGTGCGGGGCCCGGCGGTGGAGCGGCTGGAGCACGTGGTGCGCCGCACCGCCGAGGTGCTGCTCGCGGAACTGCCGTACGTGACGCTGCTGCTGCGGGTGCGCGGGAACACGGTCACCGAGCAGTGGGCGCTGGAGCGGCGCCGGGAGTTCGACCACCAGGTCGCCGAGCTGCTGCGGGCGGCGGTCGCGGACGGTGCGCTGCGCGCGGACGTCGAGCCGCGGCTGGCCACCCGGCTGCTGTTCGGGATGATCAACTCGATCGTGGAGTGGTACCGGCCGGGCCTCAAGGGCACCGACGGCCTCGCGGACGCGGTCGTCCACCTGGCCTTCGACGGGCTGCGCGCGCGGTAGCCGCCGCCGGCCGGTGGCCGGGGCCTGCCGGTCGGTCCGGGGGACCTGGTCAGTCCGGGGGGACCTGGTCGGTCTCCTCGAAGATCAGCATGGTCCGGGTGCCGAGCACCTGGGGGATGGACTGGATGCTGCCCAGCACCAGCTCCCGCAGCGCGTGGTTGTCCGCGGTGTGCACCAGCAGCAGGACGTCGAAGTCTCCGCCGACCAGGGCGATGTGGGCGACCCCGGGGAGCTCCAGCAGCTGCTCCCGGACCGTGCGCCAGGAGTTCTGGACGATCTTCAGGGTGATGTACGCGGACGCGCCCTGACCTGCCCGTTCGTGGTCGACGCGGGCGGTGAAGCCGCGAATGATGCCGTCCTCGACCATCCTGGATATCCGGGCGTAGGCGTTCGCCCGGGACACGTGCACCCGCTCGGCCACCGAGCGGATCGAGGCGCGGCCGTCCTGCTGCAGCAGCCGCAGGATCGAACGGTCGACCCGGTCGAGTCTGGACATCTGTTCAGCCGACATGACCCCCCACCCTCGCCGATTGGACGCACTGCCACCAGTCGACCGCCGCTCAGGCCGAATGTCCACCACCTTGTCACGCTTCTGGTCAAGATGAACAGACGACCGAACAATCGGTAGGGAGCCCCCGCCACCCCAGGAGGTGCCCCGAGATGACCGTTCTCGACCACAGACACCACACGGCGGTGCCCGGCTGGACCCCCGGGGCCACCGCCCCGCGGACCGACCCGGCCCCCCTGCTCCCGGACGCCTCACCGGTCCGGGTGCTCGGCACCCCCGCGCTGGAGAAGTACGACCCCGCACTGCTGCGCGAGCTGTACCGCCGCCTGGTGGTCGGCCGCCGCTTCAACCAGCAGGCCACCACCCTGACCAAGCAGGGCCGGCTGGCCGTCTACCCGGCGTCCACCGGCCAGGAGGCCTGCCAGGTCGCCGCCGCGCTGGTGCTCGGCGAGGCCGACTGGCTGTTCCCCAGCTACCGCGACACCCTCGCGGTGGTCTCCCGGGGCGTCGACCCGTTGGAGGCGCTGACCCTGCTGCGCGGCACCGCCCACACCGGCTACGACCCGCGCGCCACCCGCACCGCCCCGCTCTGCACCCCGCTCGCCACCCAGGCCCCGCACGCGGTCGGGCTGGCGCACGCCGCCCGGCTGGCCGGCGAGCCGGTGGTCGCGCTGGCCATGCTCGGCGACGGCGGCACCAGCGAGGGCGACTTCCACGAGGCGCTGAACTTCGCCGCGGTGCTCCAGGCGCCGGTGGTCTTCCTGGTGCAGAACAACGGCTACGCGATATCCGTCCCGCTCAGCGCGCAGTCCGCCGCGCCCACCCTCGCCCACAAGGCCGTCGGCTACGGCATGCCGGGCCGGCTGGTGGACGGCAACGACGCGCCCGCCGTGCACGGCGTCCTGACCGAGGCGGTCGAGCGGGCCAGGACCGGCGGCGGCCCGACCCTGGTCGAGGCGCTCACCTACCGGGTCGAGGCGCACACCAACGCCGACGACGCCACCCGTTACCGCACCGACCCGGAGGTGGCCGCCTGGCGGGAGTACGACCCGATCCTGCTGATGGACCGCTCGCTGCGCGAACTCGGCGTCCTGGACGACGCGCTGGTGCAGTCGGCGGCCGACGAGGCGGAGGCGCTGGCGGCCCGGATGCGGGCCGAGTTCCACGCCGACCCCGAGCTGGACCCGATGGCGCTGTTCACCCATGTCTTCGCCGAGCCGACCCCGCAACTGCGGGAACAGGCCGCCCAGTTGTCCGCCGAGCTGGCCGCCGAGGCCGAGGTGCAGCACTGATGAACCAGACGGCCACACCGACCCGTACGGCGAGCATGGCGCAGGCGCTCAACGCGGCGCTGCGCGACGCCCTGCGCGAGGACCCCGCGGTGCACGTGCTCGGCGAGGACGTCGGCGCGCTCGGCGGCGTCTTCCGGATCACCGACGGGCTGACCGCCGAGTTCGGCCCCGATCGCTGCCTGGACACCCCGCTGGCCGAGGCCGGCATCCTCGGCACCGCGATCGGCATGGCGATGTACGGGCTGCGCCCGGTCGTCGAGATGCAGTTCGACGCCTTCGCCTACCCGGCGCTGGAGCAGCTGTTCTCGCACGTCGCCAAGATGCGCAACCGCACGGCCGGTCGGCTCCCGCTGCCGATCACCGTCCGCATCCCGTACGGCGGTGGCATCGGCGGGGTCGAGCACCACAGCGACGCCTCCGAGGCGTACTACGCGGCCACCCCCGGCCTGCACGTGGTCACCCCGGCGACGGTCGCCGACGCGTACGGGCTGCTGCGGGCCTCGATCGCCTCCGACGACCCGGTGGTCTTCCTGGAGCCCAAGCGGCTCTACTGGGGCAAGGACGGGTTCGACCCGGCCGCACCGGTCGAGCCGATCGGCCGGGCCGTGCTGCGGCGGCCCGGCACCTCCGCCGTGCTGATCACCTACGGGCCCTCGCTGCCGGTCTGCCTGGAGGCGGCCGAGACGGCGAAGGCCGAGGGCTGGGACCTCGCGGTGCTGGACCTGCGCACCCTGGTGCCGTTCGACGACGAGACGGTCTGCCGGGTGGTGCGCTCGCTCGGCCGGGCCGTGGTGGTGCACGAGGCGAGCGGCTTCGGCGGCACCGGCGCGGAGATCGCCGCCCGGGTCACCGAGCGCTGCTTCCACCACCTGGCCGCGCCCGTGCTGCGGGTGACCGGCTTCGACATCCCGTACCCGCCGCCGATGCTGGAGCACCACCACCTGCCCGGGGTGGACCGGATCCTGGACGCGGTCGCCCGGTTGCAGTGGGAGGACCGAGGATGATGCCCGTCGTGCGCGAGTTCCGGCTGCCCGACCTCGGTGAGGGACTCACCGGGGCCGAGGTGGTGCGGTGGCTGGTCGAGGTCGGCGAGGTGATCGCGGTCGACCAGCCGGTGGTGGAGGTGGAGACCGCCAAGGCCGTGGTGGAGGTGCCCTGCCCGTACGGCGGGGTGGTCACCGCCCGGTACGGCGAGGAGGGCGAGGAGATCGCCGTGGGCGCGCCGCTGGTGACGGTCGCGGTGGCTCCGGCGGAAGGGGCTTCGCTGCTGGCCGAGGCGGCGGCCGGGATGCTGGTCGAGGCGGCGGCGGAGGTGGAGCGGCCGCTGGTCGGGTACGGGGTCGCCGAGCCGGGGAAGGGCGGGCGGCGGCGCCGGGTGGGGGGTGCGGCTGCTGTTCCTGCTGTTGTTGCTGCTGTTGATCCGGCTCCTGTTCCTGCTGCTGTTCCGGTTGTTGTTCCGGCTCCCGCGCTGGTGGTGCGGACCGTTCCGGGCGTGGTGCCGGTGATCTCGCCGCTGGTGCGGCGGCTGGCCCGGGAACAGGGGGTCGATCTGGCCGCGCTCTCCGGCAGCGGCCCGGACGGGCTGATCATGCGCGCGGACGTCGAACGGGCGGTCGCGGCGAAGGCGGCGGCACCGACGGCTCCGGCGCCGACGGCTCCGGCGCCGGTGGCGCGGGAGGGCGTCGTCCCGCTGCGCGGGCTGCGCAAGGCGGTGGCCGAGAAGCTCAGCCGCAGCCACCGGGAGATCCCCGCAGTGACCTGCTGGGTGGACACCGATGCCACCGAACTGATGGTGCTGCGGCGACAGTTGAATGCCACCCCGGGCCCGAAGGTGAGCGTGCTGGCGCTGCTCGCCCGGATCTGTACGGTCGCGCTGGCCCGTTTCCCGGAGCTCAACTCCAGTATGACGGAGGACGGTTCGGGCATCATCCGACACTCGGCGGTGCACCTGGGCTTCGCCGCGCAGGGCGAGCGAGGTCTGGTCGTCCCGGTGGTGCGGGACGCCCACGCCCGCACCACCGAGCAACTCGGCGAGGAGTTGGGCCGGTTGACCGAGGCGGCGCGCGACGGCTCGCTCACCCCGGCCGAACTGACCGGTGGCACCTTCACGTTGAACAACTACGGGGTGTTCGGCGTGGACGGCTCCACCCCGATCCTGAACCACCCCGAGGCGGCGATGCTCGGGGTCGGCCGGATCGTCGCCAAACCCTGGGTGCACGAGGGGGAGTTGGCGGTGCGCGAGGTCGTGCAGCTGTCGTTCACCTTCGACCACCGGGTCTGCGACGGCGGGACGGCGGGCGGTTTCCTGCGGTTCGTCGCGGACTGCGTGGAGCGGCCGGGGACGCTGCTGCGGCAGCTCTGAGCACGACTCGGTCGCCCTGGGTGGCGTGCTCCGCACCCAGGGCGACGGGGCGCGAATCGAGGGAGAGTAGCGCGTCCCGGGCCCGGGTGTCCGGGCTTCGCGTGATTTGTCGGATGAGCAGTTCGGGCGTGCCACGCTGCCTAGGCGTCAGCAGAGACAAGCCAGGTGGTGGCGCAGGGCGGCCGGAGGCGAAACGATTCTCTTGGGTACTCGAAACGTTGCGGTGAAGTCCCGCAGAACACTTCTGGTCCGCACCGGGCACGGCTCGGCGGGTGCCGCCTCCGTCCCGGGCCTGCCGGAGCTCCCGGCGGACGCGGCGGCGGACACGATGGCGCACGTGACGGCCGAGGTGACGGCGGCCGGGATGGCGGCCGGGGTGACAGCCGCGAGGGCGGCCGGGGCGGGGCCCGAACGGCCGCCGATGCCGCTGGACCCGCCGGACCTCCCGCCGCAGATCCCGGCCGAGGCGCCGACAGCCGTCCTCCCGGCGGTGCCCGCTCCGCCGGTGCGGCCGCCGGCCGTCCCCGCGCCCAACTACCCGGAGCCGCCGGCCGAGTCGCCCGCCGTGCCGTCTGCCGCCCCCGCGTTCCGGCCGCTGTTCACCGACGCTCCCGGCCTCAACTGGGCGGGCCCCGGCGACAGTTGGACCAGGGCTTGGGCCGTGCAGGAGCCCGCCGAGGGCGGTCCGGCCCAACTGTCGGCCCCGCTGCCCGCCCCCGACCGCAGCGCTCCCGACCGCAGCGCCTCCCCCGTCGAACAGCCGCTCACCGTACGGGACGTCGAGCTGATCCGGGCCAGCCTGGCGGTCGTCGAGCCGGTCGCCGACCGCGCCACCGCGCACTTCTACGCGCTGATCTTCCTGCACCACCCCGAGGTCCGGGCGCTCTTCCCGGCTGCCATGGACGTCCAGCGGGACCGCCTGTTCCGCGCGCTGCTGGCCGCCGCCCGCGCCGCCGACGACCCGGCCGGCCTGCGCGTCCACCTCGGCGCGCTCGGTCGCGGCCACCGCCGGTACGGCACGCTGACCGGCCACTACGGCCCGGTCGGCGAGTGCCTGGTACAGGCGCTGGCCAGGTACGCGGGCAGCCGGTGGGACGCCGAGACCGAGCTGGCCTGGCGCCGGGTCTACCGGCTGGTCTCCTCGATCATGATCGAGGCCGCCGAGGACGCCGCCCGCACCTCGCCGCCCTGGTGGCAGGGCGAGGTGGTCCGGCACGAGCGCCGCACCCGGGACGTCGCGGTGATCACCGTCCGGCCGGACCAGGCGTACCCGTACCGGGCCGGGCAGTACACCAGTCTGGAGACGCCCTGGTGGCCGCGGGTCTGGCGGCACTTCTCGTTCGCCTCGGCCCCCCGGCCGGACGGGCTGCTGACCTTCCACGTGAAGGCCGTCCAGGCGGGCTGGGTGAGCAACGCGCTCGTCCACCGGGCCGTGCCCGGGGACGTCCTGCGGCTGGGCCCGGCGGCCGGCACGATGACTGCCGACCACGTCGCCGGCGCGGACCTGCTCTGCCTCGGCGGCGGTACCGGCATCGCGCCGATCCGCGCGCTGGTCGAGGAGGTGGCCGAGCGCGGCACGCCGGTCGGCGCCGTCGACGTGTTCTACGGGGCCCGCCGCGCCGCCGACCTGTACGAGCTGGACGGGCTGGACGAGTTGGCCCGGCGGCTGCCGTGGCTCACGGTGCGGCCGGTGCTCTCCGGCACCGGGTCGGCCGAGGGTGCGCTGACCGGCGAACTCCCCGAGGTGGTGGGCCGGTTCGGGCCATGGGCCGGGCGGGAGGCGTTCCTCAGCGGGCCGCCCGCGATGGTCCGCCGGGGCGTCGGGGTGCTGCTGCGCTCGGGCGTGGCGGCCGAGCGGATCCGGCACGACCTGGTGGGCGACCTCGCGGCGGGGTGATCGGGCGGCGGGGTGATCGGGTGGCCCCGGCGGGAGAGTCAGCCGGGATCGGGAGTGGCCAGCGGGTCAGCGGGTCAGCGGGTCAGCGGGTCAGCGGGTCGGCGGCTCAGCCGGTCAGCCGAGGTCCGGGGCGAGCAGCGCGCGGACGCCCTCGATGTTGGCCGCCAGGTACGCCCGCAGCCGGGGCGGGACGACGTTGACGGAGGTCACCCCCTCGCGGGTGAACGGCAGCCGGACCACCTGGTACTCGCCGTTGGGCTCGTCCACCTCGGGGCCGTGCCGCCGGCTGAGGTCCATCGAGGCGAGCCGGCAGGCGAAGAAGTGCTGCACCTTGACCCCGTGCGGGTGGAGCAGGGTGCCGTCGTCATGGTGCGTGTGGCTGATGGTGTCGACGAAGGCGGGCACCACGTCGACGATCTTGCCGCCGAGTTCCTCGTCCACCTCGCGGTGCAGCGCCTCGACCACGGTGCGGTCGCCGCGCTCGACCCCGCCGCCGGGAGTGATCCAGTACGGCTGGGGCGCGCCGGGCCGGACCCGCCGGATCAGCACGATCGAGGCCGGGCCGTACGGGTCGTCCGGGTCGAGCTCCAGCAGGATCGCCCGCGCGGTGCGCTTCACCACCGGGCGGGGCGGCGGGGTTCGGTTGTCGGGGCCCATGGCGACCTCCGGGGCTGGAGCGTTGTGCGGGAGTCTCCCGCGGGACGGTCCGGCCGAAACCCGCCCGAACCGGTGCGTCCGTTCGGGGGCGGGGAGTAACTGCGGATAGATCTTGGATAGCGAAGGTGAATCTTGAACTGATCTTCCAAATATTGGTCGATTCTGATTCTCACCTTCGAATCGAAGGATTTTGCCGAGTGATCGGTGTAAGAGTGATTGCAGGGAGGTCATCCCTGTGCTGCAATGAGCCACTATCGGGCAGATCGGAGGGCTTCGCTCCGGATGCCCTTTCTGTGCATTGACTCGGGCTGGGGGATGGACGTGGCCATGGATCAGATCGCAGAGCCGTCCAGGACGGTCCGCACCGGGCGCGTCACCAGGTCGCCGACGCCCACCTCGCCGCCCGGCAGCCCGCCGCCGTCCACCTCGCCGTCCACCTCGCCGGGCAAGGGTCGCGGCCCCACCCTGATCGGCTCCGTCCAGCGGGCGCTGCGGCTGCTGGAGGCCGTCGGGGGATTCCGGCAGGGCGCCACCGCCAAACAACTGGCCCGCGCCGCCGGACTGCCGCTCGGCACCGCCTACCACCTGCTGCGCACCCTCACCCACGAGGGCTACCTCCGGCGCTCCGACGGCCGGTTCTTCTACGGGGAGTCGGTCAACGGCATAGGCCGGGCCGACGACCGGCAGTCCGACCGGCACGACCTGCGCACGCGGATGCAGCGGTTACGGGACGAACTCGGGGCCCCCGTCTACTTCGCGCTCTACCGGGACGGCGAGATCCACGTGGTGGACGTCGCCGACGACCCCGGCCGCCCCGCCGTCCAGCCCTGGGCCGACCTCCGCGCCACCGGCCACGCGCACGCCATCGGCCAGTGCCTGCTCGGCCAACTGTCCGAGGAGGAGCGCCGTGACCACCTCGCCCGCCACCCGCCGGTCGGGCTCACCCCCTCCACCGTCACCGGCGAGGCCGCCGTCCTGCGCCGGCTCGCCTCCCTGCGACCGACCATGCCCGTCCTGGAACGTCAGGAGTACGCGCTCGGCACCGTCTGCGCGGCCGTCCCCATCACCGTCGGGCCGATGGTCGCCACCATGGCCCTCTCGTTGCCCGTCGAACAGGCCGACCGGCTGACCGTCGTCGCCGGCCAACTGCGGCGCAGCGTGGGCGCGATGGGCCCGTCGTTCGTCCTCTGACGCTCCTCGCGCCGGCACGGATCCCGTTCGTTCACCATTTGAAAAAGCACACCTTGTCCACTACGTCCCCAAACATGGACGATGGTGACCTAACGGGGATTGGTTGCACAAAACCGTCAGAAAGCGCCCCGCACCCAGCAATTGACGATCCCGGCCCCGCGCCCGAAGCCCCCCCAGCCCTGCCCCCACCCCCCCACCCCACGGCCCACCCGGCCGGCCCCACGAGAGGTACTGGCGCCATGCAGCACAGCACAGTCCAGGGACACCTGGTGATGAACCTCGTGGTCTCGCACGAGCTCTCCTTCCGCATCGTGGTGGACCTGGAGTACGAGCCCGACGACCCGTACGCCGTCCGGTTCACCTTCCACCTGCCCGGCGACGAACCCGTCACCTGGGTGTTCGCGCGCGAGCTGCTGCTCGACGGCATCAGCCGGCCCTCCGGCGAGGGCGACGTGCACATCCACCCGGTCGGCGAGGAGCTCACCGAGGTCTGCATCGTGCTGCACTCCCCCGAGGGGGACGCCCTGCTGCGGGCCTCGGCGCCGCCGCTGGTCGCCTTCCTGGCACGCACCGACCGGCTGGTGCCGATGGGCCAGGAGATCACCGGGCAGGAACTCGACGCCGAGCTCGCGGACATCCTCCGGGGATGTGAGAACGCGGGGTGAGCGGTGGCCGCGCCGCCGCCACCGACGAAGGGGCCCGCGCCGGGTGAACCACCCGGGCGCGGGCCCCTCTCGTGTTCGGCCTGACGGTGTTCGGCCTGATGGTGTCCGGCCGCCTCGTGACCGGCCGGGTCGGGTTCGGCCAGTCGGTGCCCGGCCACGGCCGAGGTCAGTCGTCGTCCAGGGCCAGGTGCAGCCCCCACGAGACCAGGCTGATGATCAGCGAGCCGAGCAGCGCCGGCACGAAGCCCGTGACGTTGAAGTCCAGGTGCAGCTTCCCCGCGGCCCAGGAGGTCAGCCACAGCATCAGGGCGTTGATCACGAAGGTGATCAGCCCCAGGGTGAGGATGAACAGCGGGAACGAGAACAGCTTGACCAGCGGCTTGATCAGGAAGTTGACCAGGCCGAAGACCAGGGCGACGGCGACCACCGTCAGGGCCTTGTGGCCCAGGTCGGCCTTGCCGCTCGCGAGTTGGATACCGTTGACGATCCAGGCGGCGACCCAGATGGCCACCGCGTTGATCACTGTCTTGATGAGGAAACCCTTCATGACGCCCAAGCCTGGCAGGCCCCGCCGTCCCGGGGGAAGCTCTCCTCGGACATGTTGGCGCTCCCGCCGGACATCCTGGCTCCCCCGGTCCGGTGCCCGTGGTGTTGAATGCCCGTGGCCCGCACGGTGGATGGACGAAGGAGGGGAGTAGCGGTGAAGCTGTTCCGGTTGGACGAACTGGACGTCGAACGCGCGGCGAACGACGGCGCGTACCTGCGCTTCCTGCGCGAACCGCGGATGTCCGCCGGGCTCTACGCGCTCTCCCCCGGCGACACCGACCCGCAGACCGCGCACGACCAGGACGAGATCTACCAGGTGATCAGCGGTCGCGCCGAACTGACCGTCGGCGCCGAGACCGCCACGGTCGGGCGCGGCACCGTCGTCTACGTCCCGGCCGGCACCCCGCACCGCTTCCACCACGTCACCGAGGAGCTGCGGGTCCTGGTGGTGTTCTCCCCGCCCGAGGGCTGACCGCCCGCGGACCGACCGTCTAGGGTCCTGGGCATGAGCAAGAGCCTGACGGAAGAACTCTGGGCGGCCATCGAGCCGGTGTACGCCGAGATCCTCGCCCACCCCTTCATCGGTGGCCTCACCGACGGCACCCTGCCGCGTGCGGCCTTCCGCCACTTCGTCGTCCAGGACTCGCACTACCTGCGCGACTACGCCCGCGCGCTCGCCGTCTGCGCCGCCAAGGCGCCCGGCGAGGAGGACGTGCGGGCCTTCGCCGACGACGCGGTCGGCGCGCTGGCCGCGGAACAGGGCATGCACGCCGAGTTCCTGACCGCCTTCGGCGGCAGCGCCGAGCAGGCCGCCGCCGAACCGGTGCTGCCCACCACCCGGGCCTACACCAGCTACCTGCTGGCCACCGTCTACGGCGGCTCCTTCGCCGAGGCCGTCGGCGCGGTGCTGCCCTGCTACTGGATCTACGCCCGGGTCGGCGAGGCGCTGCTCGCCCAGGGCTCCCCCGACCCGCTGTACGCCAAGTGGATCGCCACCTACGGCGACGAGGCGTTCCAGTCCGTCGTCCGCCGGGTGCTGGCGCTCACCGACCGCCTCGGCGAGGAGATCTCCCCGGCCGAACGGCGCCGGGTCGTCGAGCACTTCACGACCACCTCGCGCTACGAGTGGATGTTCTGGGACGCCGCCTGGCGCGGCGAGCGCTGGCCGGTCTGACCGCTGGTCGCAGGGGGTGCGGGGCCCTTGCCGGGGGTCGTCCCCGAGGTCCGCACCCGGGTCTCCCCGGGGCCCCGGGTCGGGGTGATCTAGGGGTTCTCTCCGGGCCGACGGGCCTCGTTCCGGCACTCGTGTCCCCGTACGATCGAAGTACCGAAAGCAAGCGGGATGCGGCACCGGACGGCAGCCGACCCCACGGGGAGAGAAGGAACGGTCATGGCTGAGCTCTGGAAGTCGCTGCCCTCCTGGGTGCGGAACATCGTCATCCCGGTGCTGGTCCTGGTGCTGCTCTGGAACATCGTGGGATTCGTCTTCGGTGTCGTCGGCGCCCTGCTGAGCATCATGATCAAGGTGCTGGTCGTCGCCGGCATCGCCGCCGCCGTGGTGGTCCTGG
This sequence comes from Kitasatospora sp. NPDC043949, assembly GCF_056435365.1. Taxonomy (NCBI): domain Bacteria; kingdom Bacillati; phylum Actinomycetota; class Actinomycetes; order Kitasatosporales; family Streptomycetaceae; genus Kitasatospora; species Kitasatospora sp. NPDC043949. The sequence continues at coordinate 76,469 of NZ_JBWKEQ010000030.1, forward strand.
TGAAGAAGGCCGCCAAGGGCTGAGCAACCGCCCGAGGCCCGGCCCCCGTCCAGGGGGCCGGGCCTTCGGCGTTCCTGGCGCGGGGTCCGGCCGGCCGGAGGCGTGCTGGACCTGCGGCGATCGGCTCGCTACGGTGTTGGGCGTCATGTGCAGGCAACACCGCCTGCCGACGCGGGAGCTCGGAGCACCGGGCTGAGAGGGCGCTGACCGGGACGTCGACGGACGGACCGACGGCTGCGTCGACCGCAGGAACCTGACCGGGTAATGCCGGCGTAGGGAGTATGAGGTCAGATGACCACGTTCGAAGCACAGCCGCAGCCTGCCCGCAGCACCGGGAACAGCGGCACCGAGGCCGGCAGCACCGAGGCCGCCACCGCCACCGCCACGGCCACCGTCACCGCCACGGCCACCGTCACCAGCGCCGGCACCGGCTACCCCACCCCGGCCTGGCGCAAGGCCTACCGCGAAGGGTCCCGGCCCGACCTGCGGGTCCCGTACCGCGAGGTGCAGCTCACCAACGGCAGGACCGTCCCGCTGTACGACACCTCCGGCCCGTACACCGACCAGGCCTACGAACCCGACGTGCGGCGCGGCCTGCCCGCCCTGCGCGACGCCTGGATCCGCCAGCGCGGCGACGTCGAGGAGTACGACGGCCGCGAGGCGCGCCCCGAGGACGACGGGATCAAGCACACCTCGCCGCGCGGCGGAAACCTGCGCAACCTGGACGCCGTCTTCCCGGGCCGCCCGCGTCGCCCGCTGCGCGGCCGCGGCGGTGCCGCCGTCACCCAACTCGCCTACGCCAAGCGGGGCGTGGTCACCCCCGAGATGGAGTTCGTGGCGCTGCGCGAAGGCCTCGCCCCCGAGTACGTGCGGGCCGAGGTGGCCCGCGGCCGGGCCGTCATCCCGGTCAACGTGAACCACCCCGAGGTGGAGCCGGCGATCATCGGCACCAACTTCCTGGTGAAGATCAACGCCAACATCGGCAACTCCGCCGTCACCTCCTCGATCGAGGAGGAGGTGGAGAAGATGACCTGGGCCACCCGTTGGGGCGCCGACACCGTCATGGACCTCTCCACCGGCCGCAACATCCACACCACCCGCGAGTGGATCCTGCGCAACTCCCCCGTGCCGATCGGCACCGTGCCGCTCTACCAGGCCCTGGAGAAGGTCGACGGCAAGGCCGAGGACCTGAGCTGGGAGGTGTACCGGGACACCGTCGTCGAGCAGTGCGAGCAGGGCGTCGACTACATGACCGTCCACGCCGGCGTCCTGCTCCGGTACGTCCCGCTGACCGCCCGCCGCAAGACCGGCATCGTCTCGCGCGGCGGCTCGATCATGGCCGCCTGGTGCCTGGCGCACCACCAGGAGAACTTCCTCTACACCAACTTCGAGGAGCTCTGCGACATCCTCGCGCACTACGACGTCACCTTCTCGCTCGGCGACGGCCTGCGCCCCGGCTCCATCGCGGACGCCAACGACGAGGCGCAGTTCGCCGAACTGCAGACCCTCGGCGAACTCGGCCGGATCGCCCGCGAGCGCGACGTCCAGGTGATGATCGAGGGCCCGGGCCACGTCCCGATGCACAAGATCAAGGAGAACATGGATCTCCAGAAGGAGATCTGCGACGAGGCGCCGTTCTACACCCTCGGCCCGCTCACCACCGACGTCGCCCCCGGCTACGACCACATCACCTCGGGCATCGGCGCCGCGATGATCGCCTGGTGGGGCACCGCGATGCTCTGCTACGTCACGCCCAAGGAGCACTTGGGCCTGCCCAACCGCGACGACGTCAAGACCGGCGTGATCACCTACAAGATCGCCGCCCACGCCGCCGACCTCGCCAAGGGCCACCCCGGCGCCCAGGACTGGGACGACGCCCTCTCCGACGCCCGCTTCGAGTTCCGCTGGGAGGACCAGTTCAACCTGGCCCTCGACCCGGAGACCGCCCGCGCCTTCCACGACGAGACCCTCCCCGCCGAACCCGCCAAGACGGCCCACTTCTGCTCCATGTGCGGCCCGAAGTTCTGCTCGATGAAGATCAGCAAAAGCATCACAGAGCTGTACGGTGACAAGGCCGTGGACACCCAGTACGACGCCGAGGCCCTGGCGGGCATGCAGGCCAAGTCCGAGGAGTTCGCGGAGCAGGGCAACCGGGTCTACCTCCCGCTGGCTGACTGACACACCTGGCCTGAGCCCTCTCCCGATGCTTGGGGGAGGGCTCCCAGGTTCTTTCTTCCCCGTCCTTCGACTGCTTCATGAGCGTGGGGGCTCCTCGGCGGGCCACCTCGACAAGACTTCATAAGTCGGGGTGTCGATGTACCAGCTTGGCCGCTCAGGATCCCAGCGAGCACCGAGGGCAATGGCCTCGTCCTTCTCGCCGTGGGGGACCCTCAGCCCGACCCTGCCCCTGGGGGCCGGCAGGCGGCTGGGGTCACCCTCTCGCGGAGGCTTGAACCAAGGTGACTGGCTATCCACGCCTGCGGGCTCGCCGGTCTCCTTGTGGATGAAACCCTCTCGCGGAGGCTTGAACCATGGCGATGGTCCGGACGCGTTGGGAGGCTGGATGGGGGACTCCTCCGCTTCCTCGTCGATAGCGCTCTGCCAGAGGTCGTAGAAGCCTGGCAAGATTTCTTCTGGAGTCGTGCGTAGGTGCTTGGTGCCTAGGACTTCCACCAGTGCCTCGACGACGTGCCAGGCTGGTAGACGAGTGCTGGAGAACGCGTCGTAGATGGTGCTGCGAGAAATACCGGAACCATCCAGGGTACGGACCATGCCGGAGAGCGGCATCAACCCTGCTTCCTTGTGCAGCGTATGCAGGGCCTTGTTCAGCCTGCCATGACTGCCAGTAAGTTCCGGCTTGTGAAGGCGTCCTGCCCGCCCCATCCTGGCAGCTCCGATCCGTTTGAAACCGTTTGAAACCGTCCGCCAATCTTTGCAGTCGTCCGCCATCGTCGTGTCTCGTTCGAAGTTCTCGGGTGTCGTCCGCGGCTATCCAGGTCGGACCACCAAGGCGTCAGGGTGCTGCTGCTGCGTCCTCGCAGCGAACACTGCTCACCTCGGAGGGGCCGGATGAACAAGGGGCGTCGATGGGACGGTCGGCGACTTGCTCGCGTCGCCACGTTCGCCATGGTGCGTGGCGCTGGAACGGCTGTCGGAGGAGGTCTGGTTACGGCGGTGGCATGGTGGTTGCGGAATCGGTAGCACGGCCAACCTGGTAAGCGCCGCTCCGAGATCACGTGGAGGTGCTGCACAGTGATGCAGAGCTGCTCGCCCCGCTCCGCCGGGCTGGCGGAGCGGTCCCGCCCGGTGCCGAGTAGGTGCCTCACCCTTCGTGGAAGTCATGCATGTACTCGGCCATCTCGTGCTTGTTGTCCGTCATCTCGCGGATGCCTGTGTCGGCGCCGTCGAGCATGTTGGCGACTCCCATCATCACGTTGTTGAAGTTGCGAACGTGGATACGGTCTATGCCGTCGAGCGTGGGGTCACCGCTGTTACGCACCGGGTAGCGGAAGTGCTCAGAGCTTGGGTCCATGCCGTGCAGTTGCAGGAGCACTCGTTCGGCGTTGTCGAGGTCCGCGTTGTCATCGCCAGGGAACGAACGCTCCAGAAGAGGTCGTGCCTTGCGCCACAAGACCTCGATACTGTGGCTGCGCATCAACACGTGCGGCTCACCGAGGTACACGCTCGCAAGCTGAATCAATGACTTCAGCTGGATCTCGACGTAGTGGCGCCAGCACATGACGAATGGATAGATCATGGTGTCTTGGCCACTTCCGGTGGACACGATCCGATCTGCGATGACTTCTGCCGCCTCCGCATAGCCGCGGACGTAGCCGAGCCAGCGGTCCAGCGGCCAGTTGAGAAGGGCGAGGGATTGCCAGTCAGGCCCCTCATGCCGAAGGTCGGCCTCCACATGAGGCCATGCTCGGCGGTTGGTGAAGCTCATCGTCTTGTCAGCTGCGTCCATTCCGCGAGTCTCCTGGGACAAGCTGAGCAGCGCATCCGATTTCCTGCTTGCGGAGTCGGGTTTCCTGATCCTGGCGTGGACGGCCGTACCGGCAACTGCTGAAACCGACACGGCCGCCCATGTTCTTTCAGGCGTCCCAGGTACTCACGACAGGCTCCGGCCACTCCGTGGCCGTCGCTGCCAGATCGGCCGGCAGGAGGGTGAGAAGGGCGGACCGGCTGTCGGCGGCGGCCTTCAACGCGGCCTCCTGAGCCTCGTCTTTGGTGTTGAACATGCCCGCGCCTACGGCCTCGTTGTGGGGTGGCTCGCCGACCTCGCCGACCCACTGTGACGCGCCCGGCCATACCCGGACGTGGGTGAGCCGGGAAGGCTCCGGCAGGCCGGTGATGCCACGGGCGGCGGCTTCCTTGATCACGTCTTCGATGGTCATGCTTGGGCTCTCCTCATTTCGGCCAGTGCCGCGTCCAGTCGTGCGGAGCGGACGACGGTGGAAAGATCGGTGGCGGTGCGGGCATACTGATCGGCTTCGTCCTGGGCGCCCTGGCGGTAGAGCACCGTGGCCAGTTGGGCGGTGTCGATCGCCTTCGAGCGGGCCCGGTTGGAGGTCTGGGAGTCCACGGCTCGGCGGAGTCGGGACACCAGATCGGAGACCGGCCTCCCCTTGACCATCGCGAGCAGGTAGAGGGCGTGACCGGTCTCGCCGTGCAACTTGTGCTCGGTGAAGTACCACATCCACCGTGGCTCGCTGCGGAGATCGGTGACGCGGCTGTAGATCGATTCCGCAAGCGCGATCTGTCGCATGACCTCGGGCTCGTCGCCTCGGATGGCGTACGCCTGGGCCTTCACCGCGGCGATCATCGCGAGCGCGGACAAGGGCACGTTGCCCGTCGCCATGTCGGCCAGGGCGACGGCCTGATCCGGCTTGCGCTCGGCGATCTCCTGGCGGGCAAGGCCGGTTGCGACGTGGCACAGGAGTCCGTCGTCGCCGGCCTCCTGGGCTGCCTTGATGCCGAGGCCGAATGTGCTTCGTGCGGGAGCGCTCTGGCCGGCGTCGAACGCCGACCATGCGGCGAGGTCGGCGAGATTGGCGATCTGGCCGCACAGCCGGTCTCGGACGCGTGGTCCCATGGACGACTTGGTGAGGTCGACGACGCTCCGCAGCTCGCCGAAGGCAAGGTGGCGTGTGGAGAGTCCTCCGCTTCGCCGTTCCCACTCCTCCAAGGCGAAGGTTCGCTCTGCAATATCGTCAACGTCCTTCATTCCCAAGGAAGATGGGGATGGCAGCACGTCGGGCAGGATCGAAGCCAGGGAGACGGCCAAGAAGTCGCGGCGCTTCGACTCACTCACCTCCTCGCGGTCCCGCCGGGTCCTCTTCGAGAACAGTCCCAGCTCTGCGTTCGTGGCCACGCCGAAGACGCCACACAGAGCGTCGCGAACTTCCGCGTCGGGCCAGCTGATCACGCCACGTTCTAATCGGCTGATCACATTGGCGTCAATCGCCGAGTCTCTGCCTGTCGCGGCCTTGATCCGGGTGTTCACCCGCTTTGCTACGTCGCCTTGGGTCCACTCTCGCCCGAGACGAAGCCTTCGTAGCTCGTCGTTGGTCATCTGAGGCCCGTCTCTGCGGCGCCGCTGGTGGGGGCCAGACAGCCTAGTGAACTGCCTAGCGTCTGCCTACAGGATCGCCCTGTCTCTACCCGAACCGCAGGCGTTTGATGGTTCCCAGTCGCCCGGGGTGATGGGCCGGTTACGCCGGTGCTGTCGGGAAGGCCCCCGGGCGGCGTCATCCCAAGCTGACCTGCCATCACAGACCGGAGGTCGCATGTCCGTCAGCGTCAGCACAACGGTCACCGGCTCCGCTGACACCATGCTCATCGAGATTCCGATCGTGCGGCCGGACGACCTCGGGTGCCTGCTGGAAGTGCCGTGCCGCCCCGAATCCGCAAGGCTTGCCCGCCGGTTGGTGGTCGCTGCTCTGACGGCCTGGTCCGCTGAGGAGCTGGGCGACGTGGCCGAGCTGCTTGTGACTGAGCTGGTCGCCAACGCGGCTCGGCACACGGGCTGCACGCGGATCTCTATCTCGGTGAACCGTCAGACGGCGTCGGTGTGGGTGGGCGTCCGTGACTCCTCCTCCGAACTTCCGTGTCGCATGGACCCGAAGTCCGAGGCTGAGTCCGGGTACGGCCTGGGGCTGGTGGAATCCCTCTCCTCCCGCTGGGGAGTGGCCTGGGCCCCGCGCGGCAAATGCGTTTGGTTTGAGTTGCGGACGGTGAAGTCGTGACCGACGAGCGCAACCCGGTCGGCGGACGTCACCGGGGCGAACACCGTGATCCTGTTGGCGCGGTGCTGACCGGCATCTGGGCGCTTGGCAACGTGGTGACCGTGTTTCTCCTCGGCACCGCCGTGGTGAGCCAGATGGACTCTGAGCACTCCGGCCCGATGCAGATGGCGTACTCCGTACCGGACCGCGAACCGCCGGCCTGAGCCCGGATCTGTTACAAGACTCCCGTCCCGGCCAGTCACCCCCGGTGGCCGGGACAGGTTCCACACCGCACCACCCAGAACCGACCGAGGAATGGAGTTCGTATGGACGTGACTCGTGGGTCTTTCGTCACCCTCGACGGTCTCAGCGCGAGCGGGAAGACCACCGTCGCGCCGTTGGTCGCCACCCTTCTCGGCGGCGTTCACCTCACGGACGACGCCTTGCCGACGTTCCCCCGCATGCGCGCGGAGGTGGACGCTACCGGCATCCTGCCGGCCCGGTTCCACTGGTGGATGATGGCGAACCACATCAAGTCGGAGACGGCCCGGACGCTCACGGAGAGCGGCCGGACGGTGGTGGTCGAGTCCTACTTCCCGCGCACCGTCGCCACGCACCGGGCCATGGGGCACGACTGCGCCCCGGAGTACCCGAGCCGGGCCCTGGTCCCGAACGCGGCGATCCTCCTGGAGGTGGACGAGCGGGTTCGCCAGGACCGCCTTCGTCGGCGGGCCGAGCGCGGGACGCTCAGCTACTGGCACCAGCGGGAAGAGCCGAACGTCGCCGAGAGCACCCGCGTGTACCGGGCGCTCGGCCTCGTCCGGGTGGACGGCACCGACCGCACGCCGGAACAGGTGGCCGACGTGATCGCCGATATCGTGCGCTCGCATATCCCGAAACCTTGCATGGAAAGGTCAACGTCCCATGACCGCAACTGAGTTCGAAGCGAAGATCCTCAACGTCGAGCCGGAGAAGATCCGCGTGCTCCTGACCGAGGTTGGGGCTGAGCACGTGATCGACCGCTTCCAGCGCCGCTACGTCTACGACATCCCCGGCCGGTTGGGTGCGTGGGTCCGACTGCGTGACACCGGCACCGACGTCACGCTGTGCGTCAAGGAGATCCGCTCCGACGCGATCGACGGCGTGACCGAAACGGAGACGAGCGTCGGCGACTTCGACGCCACGAACACTCTCCTCGGCAAGCTCGGCTACCAGCCGAAGGCGTACCAGGAGAACCGCCGGTCCTCCTGGACGCTGGGCGGCGCGGCCGTCGAGATCGACCACTGGCCGCTGATCCCCCCGTACCTGGAGATCGAGGGCGACAGCGTCGAACACGTCCATGCGACTGCCCTTGCGCTCAAGCTTCCTCTGGACGAGCTGACGAGCGAGAACACGACCAAGGTCTACCGCCGGTACGGGATCGACATCGACGCGATTCCCCGGCTCACGTTCGAATGATAGGAGGCGAGCCTTGTCAGTTACCCAACGCCCGGCAGTCCGGGTCGTCCGGGACAAGACCATCCGCATCAAGGTGATCGACGACTGCGGGTTGGCGTGCACGTTCTGCCACAACGAGGGAACGCCGGTCACCGTCGACAATCAGGGCCGCGCCGAACTGCCCTTCGTCGCGGGCCCGGGCAGGACCGGGCGCGTGTCGATCTACAGCGAGACGAACGGTGTCGGTTTCCTCGCCGCCAGAATGGCCCCGGACATGTCCTTCCGGCGGGCGGTGCGAACCGTGGCGAGGGCGTTCGACGCCGACGAGGTTCACCTCACGGGAGGGGAGCCGACCCTCCACACGGAGGTGCCCGCGCTGGTCGCGGTGCTGTCCGGCATGGGGTTGAGCGTCGGGATGACCAGCAACGGGGAACGCGGTCGGCAGGTGATGCCGGAGTGCTCGGCGGCCGGCCTCAGCCGGGTCAACGTCTCGGTCTTCGGCACCACCGCCGAAGAACTCCAGGCCGTTCAGTCCGAGCGTTTCAGGTCGGCGGGCCTGGCCGAGACGAAGATCCGTGCAGCGGAACAGACCGTCCGGTCCGCCGTTTCCAACGGCGTGAAGGTCTCCGTGAACATCGTCGTTCCCGGAATGGCCCACGTGGACCGGGTCGTCAACCTGGTCGAGTCATACGGCCAGTTCGCGGACGTGCGGATGCTCACCAGCATCCAGGACGGAGCAGAGTCGATCGCGGCGATCTCCGAAGTGCTGACCCGGGTCGGCGCGGAACCGGTGCTTCGGACGTTCACCGCCGGCACCTCCGACGAGCGCACCCTGTACCGGGCGCTCGGCGGCCGGGCGGTCTACGTGAAGCGGCTGCTGCCTGTAAGGCTCCCGGACACCTGCGCGTCGTGCCGGTTCAACAACGACACGGACTGCCAGGAGGGCTACTACGGCATCCGCCTGTACCTCACCGACCAGGGCGAGTACATGCTCGGCGTCTGCATCCAGCGCATGGACCTCTGCGTCCCCGTGGCCGAACTGCCGAAGAGCGGGATCGAGGAAGAGGTGCGGGCTTTCAAGGATGCCGAAGTCCGGCGGCTGAACAGCCAATACGGCGCCGCCGCCTGATCGACGGCGCGGCCTGGAGAACTTCATGAGCGCGCCGGGCCACCCCTGACCTTGGCAGGACGGGCTCTGCTCGATGAAGGTCTCCCAGAAGATCTGCGACGAGCACGGCGACGGTTCGACGGCCGTGAACACCGAGTTCGACGCCGAGGCGCTGGCCGGGATGGCCGCCAAGTCCGAGGAGTTCGCGGCCTCGGGCAACCGGGTCTACCTGCCGCTCGCGGACTGACGCTCCTGCGCATCGGCGAGCCCTCTCCCGCATGCCGGGGGAGGGCTCGCTGCGTGATCGGGCCGGCACTGGCTTCTGCATTTTGCAGCTAGTGGTGCTAGAGTGCAGATATGACGGCACTCACCATCCGAGATGTCCCGGACGACCAGATCCAGACCCTGAAGGTCCGCGCGGCCCAGGCCGGCAAGTCGCTCCAGGCATTCATGCAGGACCTGATCGCAAGAGAAACGTCCAAGCCCACGATGGCGGAGATGATGGAGCGGCTGAACCGGGAGACCACCGCTCGCGTCAGCGCCGCCGACATCGTTTCTGCCATTGACGAGGGGCGAGCCGGGCGTTGATCGTCATCGACTGCTCCGCTCTGGTTCTGGTCCTCACGGCCCACAGCTCGAACGGAGAGCTCATCCGGAGCCGTGTGGCCGAGGCGGGGGACGTCTACGCCCCCACCCTCCTGGACTACGAGATCCAGTCGGCCCTGCTCGGCATGCAGCGTGGCGGCAAGTTGACCGAGAAGGAGGTGGAAAGAGCGGTCGTCGCCTACCGGATGCTTCCCATCGCCAAACGGGAGACGCTGCCGTTCTGGGACAGGGTGAAGAAGCTGCACGCCAACCTCAGCTCCTACGATGCCCAGTACGTGGCCCTGGCGGAAGCCCTCGGCGCACCGCTGGTCACGAGCGACGCGAGGATCAAACGCAGCGGTGCGGCAAAGTGCGAGGTTGAGGTCTTCGCCGCGAGCCATCCCTGACTGACGCAACTCTTCGTAGTGGCGCGGCGTCCCGGCGTCCGGCGGGGCGGGGCGGGGCGGGTCAGGCGAGGGCGGGGGCGGGTTCGAGGAGGACGGTGGCGCGGTCGGCGGTGAGGATGCCGAGGATGTAGCCGTCGTCGTCGACGACGGGCCAGACCGCCATGCGCTTGACCCGCATCGCGATCGCGGCCAGGGCCAGGCCCAGGCCCGGCCAGGCGAACGGGCCGCGCTGGTGCGCCGTGGCGCTGATCGAGGTCCGCTCGGTGGTCCGGGGGTGCTCCAGGAAGGTGTGGAGCCCGGTGCGGGTGACCAGCCCCTCGCACCGGCCGTCGTGGCCGCGGACGAGCAGGTATTCGACGTGGGCGCCGCGCAGGATGTCGTTGGCCTGGTCGACGGTGCTGTCGTCGGCTATCTGGTACTCGCAGGGCTCCATCGCGTCGGCGACCGTGAGGCCGTGGCCGGTGCGTGCCGCCTGCGGGGTGTGAGTGGTCACGGTGGTCACCGCTTCCCGTCCCCGGGTGTCCGGCCGGAACGGCCCGGACGACCCTTCACCCAGAACGAAGCCGGAACGGGTACCGGGATGCGGAATGCCCTGGATGTCTTCGAGCCTACTCCTGTGACGGCAGGCCCGCCGGGGGGTGCCGCGGAGTACCGTTGGGAGACAACCGAGGACATTCCGTATACCGGTACCGGCGCTGGTGTCGCCCTGGGTCATGACAGGTCCTTGCGGACCGGACGGGCGGCTTCTGATGCTGCCGATCCCCCTCCCCGTTCCCACCACTCCCGGGCCGTGGTCCGTGCCCGGAGTCCCGCTGCTGCCACGTCTGGTGCTGGAGCCGACGATGGCGCGGGGCGGGGTGTTCGACGGTGCCTGGTGGCCGCGTTCGAACCGGGTGCTGGCCGAACTGCCGGACCTGGTCACCGCGCTCGGCGCCCACCTGGGGCGCATCATCCGGGTGGGCCTGGACACCTCGGCCTGGGACGGCGTGCCCCGTTCCGTCGTGGTGAACGGCCTCCTGATCAGGATCAACTGGCTCACCAGCAGCAGCGCGACGATCAGCGTCACCCGCGGTTTCCAGGACCACTTCCTCCTCTTGGTCGTGCCGCCCCGCACCGACCCGGAGACGGCCTCCACGGCCATGGCGGCGGCGTCGGCGACCGGCAACCGCACCCCGGCGGCCGAACTCCTGCTGGACTGGCCGGGGTTCGGGTGTCAGGTGACGTCGTCGGGGCTGGTGAAGGCGGGGCTGGTGTAGCCGGGGGCGGTGAAGTCGGGGGCCGGGGTGGGGACGGCGCCGGGGCTGGTGAAGTCGGGTGAGGTGTAGTCGGCGGTGGGGACGGGGCCCGGGCTGGAGAAGTCGGGTGAGGTGTACCCCGGGCTGGTGAACTCGGGGGCGCCGGCGGGGACGGCGGGCAGGTGGGTGTGCAGGTAGGGGAGCAGGCCGCGGTCGCGCAGCGCGGTGCGCCATTCGCGGCGGGCGTCGGCGAGTTCGGCGGCGAGTTCCGGGTCGGTGCCGGCCGGGGCGGCGGCGCCGCCGTCGCGTATGGCGGTGAGGACGAGTCCGATGATGCCGATGGCCATTGCGGCGACTCCGGCGGCGAGAGCGACCCAGCCGGCGGTGACGAGGCTGCGGGCGAGGGTGAGGTCGGGGTTGGCGGCGCGCAGCAGGTAGCCGATGAGCAGCAGGACCAGGGCGGCGGTCCAGGCGAGGACCGGGGTGAGCACGGTGAGGACGGGGAAGAGCCCGGCGCCGCCGTTGGCGGAGCGCAGTTGGGTGAGCAGTCCGGGGGCGATGGGTTCGGCGCCCGGGGGCGGCGGGGGTGTGGTGCGTAGGGTCTCGCGCAGCCGGGTGTAGTGCGTGTACTCGGTGGCGGCCGCGGCGGCGATGGCGTCGGCGTCGCGCAGGGCGCGGACGCGCAGCTGGTCGGTGGTGAGCGCGCCGGGGGCGCGCAGGGCGGTGAGGACGGTGTGGTCGCGCAGGGCTTCGGCGAGGAGGCGCTCGTATTCCGGGCGGTCCTCGGCGAGCAGCGGTGGGGGGTTGGTCATGGGGACCCCGTTCATGCGGACCCCGGTTCGCTCCGCCCCAGGGGCCGCGGGACCCTCAGGGGCGCCGAAACGGGCGCGGAGGCGGGCCGCCGGACGGGCGGCCGGGTGTGGTGTGCCTCATGTTAGGGGCGGGCGCGGCCGTGCTGACAGTCGGTTTCCGGAATTTCGCGCCCCGGCCCGCGCGCGTGCGGTGGCCCGGGCGCCGGGAACACCCGTTCGACCGACCCCGGTCCGCGGGCCTCAGTTGACGGGGAGTCGGGCGACGAGCAGGCGCCCTTCCATGGTGACGCCGCCGTCCATGGCCACCGCGAGGTCGTCGGCGTAGACGTAGGGGCCGGGGATGTGCGGCGGCTGGCCGTCGTCGGCGTGCACCGCGCCGGTGAGGTACGGGATGGGGCTGTGCCCGTGCACGATGCGGGTGCCGCCGTAGGTGTCGAGGAGTTCGTGGACGGCCGTCGGGCCGGCGTCGCCGCGGAAGGCGAAGCGCTTGGTGAAGCGGCGGAAGCAGTCCCACCACTCGTCGACGCCCTCGTCGGCGAGCAGGCTGTGGACGGCGTCGTTGACGTCGGGGATGGACTCGCCGTACTCCAGGTACGCGGTGGTGTCGGAGTGCAGCAGCAGGTGGCCGTCCTCCAGCGCGATGGCGGGCAGCCGGGAGAGCCAGCTGATGTGGTGGCCCTCCAGCCGGTCCAGGTCGTGCTGCTGGCCGCCGTTGAGCCGCCAGGCGGCGAGGAAGGAGGCGGTGCCGGCGGTGGACTGGACGGGTTCGTCGCCGTACCGGGCGGCGCCGAGGAAGAGCAGTTCGTGATTGCCCATCAGGGCGCGGCAGTAGCCGCCGGCGGCGGCGGCTTCGGCGGCGAGCTGCATCACGAGGTCGATGACGCCGATGCCGTCGGGGCCGCGGTCGGTGAAGTCGCCGAGGAACCAGATCCGGGAGCGGCCGGCGGACCAGTGGCCTTCGGCGTCGATCAGGCCCTGGTGGCGCAGCTCGGCGCGCAGCTCCTCCAGGTAGCCGTGCACGTCGCCGACGACGTAGAGCGGGCCGGGGGGCTCGCCGGGGCCGGGGGCGGGGTACGGGTAGCTGGGCGCGGAGGGGTCAGGCAGCGGCGGGCCGAGTTCGATGGTCGGCGGGTCGTCGCGGCCGGGGGTCTGGTGGGCGTGGTCCTGGTGGGCGTGGTCCTGGTGGGCGTGGTCCTGGTGGGCGGGGGACTGCTGGTCGGGCAGGGCCGGCTCGTAGCCGGGGTGGTCCTGGTGGGAACCGGCGTGGTCCTGGTGAGAGAAGAGCGGGGCGTTCTCCGGGGCGTGCACGGTGTGGTCCTGCCCGTCGGCGGGCCAGTGCTGCTCCAGGTAGCGGGCTCCGCCGTAGCCGCTGTAGGTCTCCGCTTCGTACGGCGTGCCGGGGTAGCCGGTGGCGGGCTCCGGTTCGTAGTAGGTGCCGTACGGCAGCACGTCGAGGTCCGGCTGGTGGCGGGGGCCTGAGTCGGGGTGTTCAGGCCCGGGGAAGCGGTCCTCGGGTGTCATTCGCCCATCATAGGAAGACCACTCTCCCGGCGTCGTCACCTGGTGGGTATCCAATCCTCCGGAGCGTCAGCCGGGCCGTCCCGCAAGGTCCGTTTTGTCCCGGCTCGGTATGGTCTAGACCTCGCCCGGGAGTCGGGGAGGGCTGACGGTGGTGCGCGGGCTCCGGCGCTGGGAGGACGCGCGGACGATCAGCTCGGTCGGCATCAGGGTGCCCGGTGGCGGGCCGGTGCCGGCGGTGCGGAAGCGCGGCGGGAAGAGCCGGGCGATGTCGACGCCCGTCCCGGAGTCGACGCCCTCGATGGCGTCGATGAGCAGGTTGACCACGGTGGTGCCGATCCGGCGCGGTTTGAGGGAGAGCGTGGTGATCGGCGGTTCGGTGGTGGCGTAGACGTCGCTCTCGCTGCAGCAGACCAGCAGCAGGTCGTCGGGGACCCGCAGGCCGTAGCGGCGGGCGGCGGCGAGCAGGTCGGTGCCGTTGGGGTCGAACAGGCCGTAGACGGCGTCGGGCCGGTCGGGGCGGGCGAGCAGCCGGTCGGCGGCGACGGCGCCGGCGGCCGGGTCGTGCGCGGGGTAGGCCTCGTAGACGGGCTCCTGGCCGACCTTGGTGCACCAGCCGAGGTAGGCCTCGGTGGAGAGCCGGGTGTAGGTGTCGGTGCTGGTGCCGGTGAGCAGGCCGATGCGGCGGGCACCGGCCTCGGAGAGGTGGTCGAGGATGCCGAGCACGGCGGCCTCGTGGTCGTTGTCGACCCAGGCGGTGACCGGGCAGTTGCCGGGCTTGCCGTCGCTGACGACCGGGACGCCGGACCGGTACAGCTCGCTGACCAGAGGGTCCTGGTCGGGCGGGTCGATCACCACGGTGCCGTCCAGGGCGATGTTGCCCCAGACGTCGTGGCGGGAGGAGGCGGGCAGCACCACCAGCGCGTAGCCGCGGCCGAGGGCGGCGCTGGTGGCGGCCCGGGCCATCTCGGCGAAGTACGCGAACTCCGTGAAGGTGAACGGTTCTTCACCGTAGGTCGTGACGGTCAGCCCGATCAGGCCGGACCGTCCGGTGCGCAGGGTGCGGGCGGCCGCGGAGGGCCGGTAGCCGAGGCGCTCGGCGACCTCGCGCACCCGGCTGCGGGTCTCGTCGGGCAGGCGGCCCTTTCCGTTCAGCGCGTCGGAGACGGTGGTGATCGACACTCCGGCGGCTGCTGCCACATCCCGGATGCCGGCCCGTTCCAGACGCCGTGAGGTGGTGGGACGCCGACCGCTCTGGTTGGCTGCTGCTGTCATGGCGGACCGATCGTATGGCTCCTGACAAGGGTCTGTGACCGGCGCATCGGGAGCCCTCGGAGATACGTTTCTCCAAGAGTGAGCCGGGGTGCGCTCCTTCGATACCCGCACGAAACCAGCCGTCTTACCTCTGACATGTGCCAAAGGAACCCGGCAGAATGGCTGATCTGCGCCTGTCACCCGACCGGGCATCTCACCCCTACGGGTGAGCGCGGTCGGTATCGTTCAAGGCACCCGACCGGGGTGCCCCGGACGCGTTCCGAGATCCCGGGCACGGTGGCGATCCCACAGGTGGCGGGGGCGACCGCACCGGAGAACACGCGCCGAACACGCGCCGAACGCGTGCCGAACGCGCGCGGACAGCATCGAGAAGGAGTAGGACCGTGACGAGTACGTCAGCGCAGGGCCCGCGGCTGCGGCCGACCCTGGACGGCATCCCCACCTACAAGCCCGGCAAGCCGGCCGGCGCCGACGCGTACAAGCTGTCCTCCAACGAGAACCCGTACGACCCGCTGCCCGGCGTGCTGGAGGCGGCGGTCGCGGCGGCCGGCTCGCTCAACCGCTACCCCGACATGGCCGTCGGCGAGCTCAGCGAGGTGCTGGCCGAGCGCTTCGGCGTGCCCGTCGAGCACATCGCCACCGGCACCGGCTCGGTCGGCGTCGCCCAGTCGCTGATCCTCGCCACGGCGGGCCCCGGCGACGAGGTGGTCTTCGCCTGGCGCTCCTTCGAGGCGTACCCGATCATCACCCAGGTCGCCGGCGCGACCCCCGTCCCGGTGCCGATCACCGAGGCCGGCGACCACGACCTGGACGCGATGCTCGCCGCGATCACCCCGAAGACCCGGCTGGTGTTCGTCTGCAACCCCAACAACCCCACCGGCAACGTGATCCACCGCGCCGAGCTGGAGCGCTTCCTGGACGCCGTCCCGTCCGACGTCCTGGTGGTCGTCGACGAGGCGTACATCGAGTTCATCCGCGACCCCGAGGTGCCCAACGGCATCGACCTCTACCGGGACCGCCCCAACGTCTGCGTGCTGCGCACCTTCTCCAAGGCGTACGGCCTCGCGGGCATGCGGGTCGGCTTCGCGATCGCGCACGAGCCGGTGGCCAACGCGCTGCGCAAGACCGCCGTCCCGTTCGGCGTCAGCCAGCTCGCCCAGAACGCCGCCGTCGCCTCGGTGCGCGCCGAGCAGGCGCTGCTGGAACGGGTGGACGCGCTGGTCGAGGAGCGCACCCGGGTGGTGGCCGGGCTGCGCGCCCAGGGCTGGGAGATCCCGGACTCGCAGGCCAACTTCGTCTGGCTGGGGCTCGGCGAGCGCTCGCAGGAGTTCGCCGTCGCGTGCGCCGAGGCCGGGGTGATCGTCCGGCCGTTCCCGGAGGGCGTCCGGATCTCGATCGGCGAGACCGAGGGCAACTCGATCTTCCTCTCGGTGGCCGAGGCGTTCCGCAAGTCGCTCTGATCCCTCCCTTCTCCGTAGGGGCGCGCCGTTCACGGTGCGCCCCTACGGCGTTCCCGGGGGTCTGGGGCCGGTCGGCGGTGGGACCCGGGGCGCTGCCGGATGGCTGGAGATCACCGGAACTCACCGGAACTCACTGGGAGCCCGCTGGGAGTTCGGCCAACGACGGCCCACGGCACGGCCAAGGCGCCCGCGCGAACCGGGCGGTGTGACCGGAATGCCCGGATCCGCCCGGTCAGTCTTCTCCCAGCCCGCGCCCAGGGCTCCGCAAGAGCGCCCAGGAAAGCTGTCCGGCATGAAGGTGCTCCCGCGACGGCGAGGCGTCGTCCTCGTCAACTCCGCGCTCGGCGTGGCGCTCCTGGGCGGTGCCGCCCTGGTGTACGCCACAGTGAACAGCGGCACCAGTGCCGCCGCCGGCAAGACCCAGATCCGTACGGCGACCGTGGCCAAGGGAACGGTCCTGGCCACCGTGTCCGGAACCGGCACCCTGGTCTCACCGACCGACGCGGCCCAGGACTTCGCGACCGGCGGCCGGCTCACCTCGGTCAAGGTCGCGGTGGGGGACGCCGTCAAGAAGGGCCAGGTGCTCGCCACCGTCGACACCACGGCCGCCCAGCAGCAGGTGGACGCCGCCCAGGCGTCCCTCACCACGGCCAACGCCAACCTCACCAAGGCGCAGGCCGGTGTCACCACCACGACCACCCAGCCGCTGCCGGGTGCGACCTCCGGCGCCGGCGGCAACGGCGGCGGTGGTGGGGACCGCGGAGCGGGCGCGAACAGCACGCCCGCTCCGCAGACCACCACCATCACCACCACCAAGGTCGACGACGCGGCCGTCGCCCAGGCCCAGCAGCAGGTCGCCACCGCGCAGACCACCCTCGCCAACGCCCAGGCGGCGCTGACCGGCACCACCCTGACCGCCTCGGTGGACGGGACGGTCGCGTCCGTCTCGGCGAAGGTCGGCGACACCGTGGGCGCGAGCTCCGGCGGCTCGTCCGGCTCGTCGGGCTCCACCGGATCGACCGGGTCGACCGGCAAGTCGTCCACCGGCAGCACCGCCTCGGGCGGCGCGCCGAGCGGCTTCATCGTGCTGACCAACCCGACCGGGATGCAGGTCACCGCCAACTTCTCCGAACTGGACTCGCTCAAGCTCAAGAAGGGCGAGGCGGCCACCGTCACCCTGAACGCGCAGTCCGACACCAAGCTCAACGCCAGTGTCCTGTCCGTCAGTTCGCTGCCCAGCAGCAGCGGCGGCAGCGCCGGCTCGACGGCCGTCCAGTACGCCGCCACGCTCCAGCTCAGCGGTGACACCAGCGCGCTGCGCACCGGCCTCAGCGCCACCGTCCAGGTGATCACCGGCGAGGCGGACAGCGCGCTGTCACTGCCGACCTCCGCGCTCTCCGGCACCGGCGCCAGCCGCACCGCGACCGTGGTGCACCCGGACGGCTCCAGCGAGCGGGTCAGCGTCGGGGTCGGCGTCGAGGGCGACAGCACGGTGCAGGTGGTCTCCGGGCTGAAGGAGGGCGACAAGGTCGAACTCCCCACCACCAGCGGCGGCAACGGCTTCCCGAACGCCTCCTTCCCGGGGATCGGCGGCGGCCAGGGCCGTGGCGGCCAGGGCGGCGGCGCCGGCCTGGCGGGCGTCGGCGGTGGCGGCGGTGCCGCCGGCGGCGGCGGGGCCGGCCGGGGCGGTAAGGGCTGAGCATGCGTCACGTCATCGACAAGCGCGTCCCGGCGGCGCCCCCGCCCGTCATCCAGCTGCGCCGGATCACCAAGGCGTACGGGCACGGCGACGCCGTCGTGCACGCGCTGCACGGCCCGGAGGACCCGGACACCGGCGGCCCGCTCGGCGTCAGCCTGAACATCCACCAGGGCGACTACGTCGCGGTGATGGGCAGCTCCGGCTCCGGCAAGTCCACCATGATGAACATCCTCGGCTGCCTGGACGTCCCGACCGCCGGCCGCTACCTGCTGGACGGCATCGACGTCGGCCACCTCGACGAGGGGCAGCTCGCGCTGGTCCGCAACCGCAAGATCGGCTTCGTCTTCCAGTCCTTCAACCTGATCCCGCGCACCACCGCGCTCGCCCAGGTCGAGCTGCCGCTCGCCTACGCGGGCGTCCGGGCCTCGGAGCGGCGCCGCCGAGCCCTGGCCGCGCTCTCCCTGGTCGGCCTCGCCGAACGCGCCGGGCACCGGCCCAACCAGCTCTCCGGCGGCCAGCAGCAGCGCGTCGCGGTCGCCCGGGCACTGGTCACCGCACCGGCGATGCTGCTCGCCGACGAGCCCACCGGCAACCTGGACAGCCGCTCCACCGAGGAGGTCCTCGACCTCGTCGACGCGCTCAACGCCACCGGCCGCACCGTCGTCCTGATCACCCACGAGGACGAAGTCGCGCGGCACGCCAAGCGGGTGCTCCGGCTGGTCGACGGCCGGATCGTCAGCGACGTCCGGCAGGCCCCGGTGGACGGGCCGCCGCCGCTGCTGCGCGAGCTGGGGGTGTCGGCGTGATCCTCTGGCAGATGCTCCGCTTCGCGGTCGGCGGCCTGGCCGCCAACAAGGTGCGCTCGGCGCTCACCATGCTCGGGGTGCTGATCGGCGTCGCCTCGGTGATCCTGCTGCTGGCCGTCGGCAACGGTTCGTCGGTGGCGGTGAAGGAGTCGATCACCTCGCTCGGCACCAACTCGCTTACGGTCAGCTCCGGTTCGGCCAGCGGCGGCGCCCGTGCCACCTCCTCGGTGAAGAAGCTGACGGTCGCCGACGCCAAGGCACTGGCCGCCGACACCGACTCGACCGCGATCAGGTCGGTCGCCCCGGTGGTCACCACCAGCGGGACGGCGCTGTACGGGGACATCTCGTACAGCCCCGGCTCGATCGTCGGCACCTACCCGGCGTACTTCGAGACCGCCAACCAGAAGGTCGCGCACGGCGAGTACTTCACCGACGACGACGTGCTCGGCTCGCGCAAGGTCGCGGTGCTCGGCGCCACGACGGCCAAGCAGCTGTTCGACACCGTGGACCCGGTCGGCAAGAAGATCGTCCTCGGCGGCACCCCGTTCACCGTGGTCGGCGTGCTCCAGGCCAAGGGCGGCAGCGGCTTCACCGACCCGGACGACGTGGTGATCGCCCCGCTGCCGACCGTGCAGAACGCCTTCACCGGCTTCGGGGCCGTCAACCAGATCCTGGTGCAGGCCAGTTCGGCCGACAGCACGACCGCGGCCCAGGCCGAGGTCACCCGGGTGCTGCTCGGTACCCACGCGATCGCCGACCCGACCAAGGCCGACTTCCGGATCGCCAGCCAGTCCTCGCTGCTCACGGCGAGGGAGAGCACCACGAAGACCTTCACCGTGCTGCTCGGCGCGGTGGCGGCGATCTCGCTGCTCGTCGGCGGGATCGGGATCACCAACATCATGCTGGTGACGGTCACCGAGCGGACCAGGGAGATCGGCATCCGCAAGGCGCTCGGCGCCCCGCGCGCGGTGATCCTCGGGCAGTTCCTGACCGAGTCGACCCTGCTCTCCGTGCTAGGCGCCGGTCTCGGGGTGGCCGCCGGGATCGCCGGCTCGCACTTCAGCATCGTCGGCATCAAACCGGTGGTGATCCCCGAATCCGTGATCGGCGCGTTCGGCATCGCCGTCGCCATCGGGCTGTTCTTCGGCAGCTACCCCGCCAACCGGGCCGCCTCGCTGCGGCCGATCGACGCCCTCCGGCACGAGTAGGACTCCCATGAGCAACGAGATCGCCACGGTCAGCAGCAGCACGCCGGCCGAGCAGGTCGCCCTGCTCGCCACCCCGCCGGACGCCCGCGACGTCACCGCCGAGCTCGCCGCCCCGCCGCGGCGCAAGCTGCCCTGGCTCAGCCTGGTGCTGGCGGGGGGCGTCATCGCCAGCGGGGCCTTCGCGGGCGGGGTCTGGTACCAGCAGAACCACGGGACGAAGAGCGGCTCCTCGCACGCGACGGCCTCTGGCGCTGTGCCGCAGCAGCGGGCGGCCGGGGCGGCCGGGGCGAGCGGTGGCGGGTACGGGCAGGGCGGCTCCCGCCGGGGTGGTCAGGGTGGTGGTCAGGGCCAGGGCACTGGTCAGAGCCAGGGCGGGCAGGCCGGGCTCACCCGGGGCACGGTCAAGGCCGTCGACGGCACCACCGTCTACCTGACAGACGCCAACGGCAACACCGTCAAGGTCACCACCGGCGACGCGACGAAGGTCCAGCTCAACAAGGAGGGCAAGGTCGCCGACCTCCAGCCCGGCCAGAGCGTGACCGTCGTCGGCACCCCCGACGCCAACGGCGGCTACGCGGCCAGCCAGCTCGTCGAAGGCGCGGCCGCCGGTGCGGGTGGCGCGGGTGGCTTCGGCGGCGGTGGCTTCGGCGGTGGCGGTGCTCCCAGGAACCCGTCCGGGGGCTGACCCCGTAGCTCCCGGACGCCGCGAGGCCCTCGCCCATCCCTGGGGCGAGGGCCTTCGCATGTGGTCAGCGCTGGTTGTCGCGTTCGTCGCCGGGGTGTGGCGTTTTGAGGGTCGCGATGGCACCGAGGGCCACGATGACGATCGCGGGCGCGAGGAGGAAGACCAGGGCCGCGCCGACGAAGAAGCTCATCACCCCCACGCCTCGTCCCGTTCCACGTCGCGGAGGAGGTGGAGGAGGTTGAGCAGAGTGCTCACGGGCGCGTTGCCGAAGTCGACGAGGATCCGGCCGTCGAGGGTGGTCTCGTGGGGGAAGGCGGAGCCCCAGAGGAGACCGTAGGAGCGTCCGCGCTGGTGCACCTCGCCGAGCAGGGCGACGATCTGGGGCGGGGTGTAGTCGCGCATCCGGGGGTCGTCCGGCGCGACGGGTTCGCGGGCGGCGCTCACGCGGCGGAGTCCAGCTCGTACCAGACCGTTTTGCCGCGCTCCTGGGTGTCCACGCCCCAGCGGTGCGTGAGCCCCTCGATGAGCTGGAGCCCCCGGCCGGTCGTGGCCAGGTCGGGGAGCTGGTGTCGCTCGGGGAGGACGTCGCTCTCGTCCGAGACGGAGACCCGGAGGGTGCCGTCGAGGAGCGAGAGGAGGACGACGGGGGAGGCGGTCTTGCCGTGCCGCCACGCGTTGACGACCAGTTCGGCCAGGGCGAGTTCGGCGAAGAAGATGGTCTCGGCGTCCCACCCGGAGCGGGTCAGGGCGTCCCGCAGGGACTGCCGGGCGAGCGCGAGCGAGGGGGTGTTGAGGGTGCACACGGGAACCTCCGCGAGGCTGCTGGTGTGGGGAGGGGGGGATGCCTTCAGCGCGCGGGCAGCAGGCGCCTACTACCCGGCGAACAGGCATTGCTGACGATCCGTCGGATCGATCTGGGGTTGACGATAGCGCATCGGAACTTAAATTTAGGTAGTTGCGAGGAAGATCCCTCTCCCGGGGGACGGATGGTCCTTGCCGTAGCCGACGCGGCACACTGATCCCACAGGATGTTGAGAGGACGCCATGCCAGGTCGCCACAACCCAACCCTTCGTCAGCGTCGCCTGGGCGCTGAACTGAGAAAGATGAGAGAGCAAGCGGGCCTCGGGGGCAGCCAACTTGCCCGCGTGCTCGGCGTGAGCCCTGCCCAGGTGACGCAGATGGAGAGCGGGAAGACCAGCGTCAGCGTGGACCGGCTCCGGACAGTCGCCGATGCCTGCGAGTGCTACAACCAGCCGCTCATCGACGCCCTCAACGGCATCATCACAGTGCGAGACAAGGGTTGGTGGGAGCAGTACCGCAACCACATCCCCGACGTCTTCCTCGAATCCGCCGAGCACGAGGACTTCGCGGCAACGACGATCAGGGTTTGCGTGTCGACGTTCCTTCCGGGGCTTCTGCAGACAGACGACTACACACGAGGAATCTTCAGCCGACGGATCCCTCGACTTCCCGCCGACGAACTCGATCTGCATGTCGCGTTCCGTTCGGAGCGCAGAACAAGGGTCCTTCAGGGCCCTCGGAAGAAGCTCGAAGCCTATCTACATGAGTCCAGTCTGCTCACGCGCTTCGGTGGTACCGACGTGTTGCGAGGGCAGCTTCACAGCCTGATCGATGACTCCCTCAGGGATGACATAAGCATCCGCGTCATCCCCTTCACCGCCCACACCTATCCCGGACCGGTCGAGAGCCTCATCTACACCTCCGGGGAGGTGTCCGAGCTTGATACGGCAGAGGTCGAGTCATCGCAGGGCCCGATCTTCTTCGACGCCCCGAGCGAGCTTGAGTCCTATCGTGAAGTCTTCAACCGCATCGAGAAGGCTGCTCTCAATGGCGAGGATTCGCGAGATCTGATCCATCGCACGGCCAAGAACCTGAAAGGCTGAGATGTCTCAAGACCAATGGCAGAAGTCGTCCTTCAGTAGCTCCAGCGAAAACTGCGTGGAGGTCCGCGCGGTCGCCGGGGTGATCGAACTTCGCGAGTCCGACGAGGGCGAGGACATCGTCCGCACCACCGCCCTCAAGTTCGCCGCGTTCCTCCGGGGCGCGAAGGCCGGGGAGTTCGACCACTTCACCGGTGACGCCTGAGCGAAACGATCCGGCGGCCCCTTGCTGCTCTCGCAAGGGGCCGCCGGTGTGACTGCTGTCAGTGCTGCGGGCCGGGCGGGGTGGTGGCGGGGGCGCCCGTGCCGGTGCTGGTGTTGTTCGGGTCGGACTTGGGTGCCGGGTCGGGGATGTCGGCCATCGGCAGGGACTTCTTGGGCGTGCCGCGCAGGGCCTGGTTCATGGCGTCCTGCCAGATCGGGCCGGGGCCGTCGGCGCCGAACACCTCGCTGTGGTACTTCCCGTTGATGGTGATGTTGCGCATCTCGACGCCGCCGTTGGGGCCGCCGAGCCAGACGGCGGTGGCGAGCTGCGGGGTGTAGCCGTTGAACCAGGCGGCCCGCTTGCGGTCCGAGGTGCCGGTCTTGCCAGCGATCTGCCGGTTGTCGTCCAGGTTGAGCGCCGCGCCGGTGCCCTTGTTCTCGGTCACGCCGTTCAGGACGGTGTTCATCGCCCGCGCCGTGTCATCGGAGAACGCCTTCTCGCACTGGCCGGCCGGGACGGGGACGTCCTTGCCGTCCACGGTGGTGATCTTGTTGATGGCGATCGGGGCGCAGTGCGTGCCCTGGGCGGCGAAGGTCGCGTAGATGTTGGCCATGGTCAGCGGGCTCATCTCCTCCACTCCCAGCGCCATCGCGGGGACCTCCTCCAGCGGCTTGCCGCTGGCCTTGCCGGTGACGCCCAGCTTGTTGGCCATCTGCTTGACCGCGCAGAGGCCGATCTCCTGCTCCATCTGTACGAAGTAGGTGTTGACCGAGAGCGCCATCGCCTGCTTCAGCTGGTAGGGGCCCTTCTCGTTCTCGCTTTCGTTGGGCACCACCGTCTTGGGCCGGCCCTGGTTCTTCCAGGTGCCCTCGCAGGTCTTCATCGTCGGGTACTCGAGCTTGTTCGGGGCCGAGTACTCCTGGGTCGCCGACAGGCCGGCCTCCAGGGCGGCGGCCGCGACGACCGGCTTGAACGTGGAGCCGGGCTGGAAGCCGTTGCCGCCGCCCATCGCCGCGTCGACGTTGAGGTTGACGACGGTCTGGTTCTTGTTGGCGTCCAGGCCGTACGGGCGGGTCTGGGCCATGGCGAGGATCTTGCCGGTGCCCGGCTCGACCATGGTGGCGGCGGCCGAGACGCTGTCGGTGATCTTCACGTTGGAGGTCACGGCGTTCTGGGCGGCAGCCTGCTTGTCCGGGTCCAGCGTGGTGTAGATGTTCAGGCCGCCGGTGTCCCAGAACTTCTTGCGGTCGGCGGCGCTCTGGCCGAACGCCGGGTCCTGCTTGACCACGTGCCGGACGTAGTCGCAGAAGAAGCCCATGCCGCCCTGGGCGGTGGCGGTGATGCAACCGTTCTGCGGGTCCTTGAAGTTGAGACCCAGCGGGGCGGCCTTCGCCTCCTTGGCCTGGTCCGCGGTGATGTGCTTGTTCTCCAGCATCTTGTCGATGACCGTGTCCCGCCGTTTCTGCGCGGCCACCGGGTGCAGCTTCGGGTCGTACTGGGAGGGGTTCTGCACCAGCCCGGCCAGCATGGCGGCCTCGGCGATGGTCAGGTCCTTGTTGCTCTTGCTGAAGTAGCGCTGGGAGGCGGCCTCCACGCCGTAGGCGCCGTTCCCGTAGTACGTGATGTTGAGGTAGTTGGTGAGGATCTGGTCCTTCGACAGGTCCTCCTCCAGCTTGATCGCGACCTTGAGCTCCTGGATCTTGCGACCCAGGGTCTTGCGCTGCGCTTCCTGTACCGCGGCCTGGTCCTCGCCCGCCTTCTCGACGTTGACGTTCTTCACGTACTGCTGGGTCAGCGTCGAGGCACCCTGCGAGGCGGTGCCGCTCTCGGCGTTCTTGCTGATCGCGCGGAGCACGCCCTTGAGGTCGACGGCGCCGTGCTCGTAGAACCGGGCGTCCTCGATGTCGACTTGAGCCTGTCGCATGAACGGCGACATCTGCTCAGGGGTGATGACCGTGCGGTCGCGCTCGTACACCTTGGCGATCAGGCCGCCCTTGGCGTCGAAGATCTGCGTCGCCTGGGTGAGCGGCGGAGTCTTGAAGTCACTGGGGATGTCCTCGAAGCCCTCCGCCGTGCCCTTGGCGGTCAGTCCGAAACCGCCGGCGGCGGGCAGGGCGAGGCCAGCCAGCAGCACACCGGACACCACGCTCGCCGCCAGGAAGATCGCACCGAAGCGGGCCAGCCGGAGCGGCGTCCTGCGGGGCGGGGGGAGAGCCGCACTGTCGGAGGAATTCAATATCGGAGGGAGATTCGATTCCATCCCGGAATGCTAGTCCTCACGCACTCTGCGGATCGAACGTTTTTTCGCTCAAGGCTGTCACGGCTGTGCAACAGCTAGCGGAAGTCGACCGCGGCGCGTCAAATCGCATACGCACCAAATTGGCGCAATAGAAATACAGGCCGCCTTTAACTAATCCAGCCCCCCCAGCGACACACCACGGACCACGCCTGCGGCACCCGTGGCTCCCGCCTACCGCGCCCTCCCCCTCTCGCGGCCCTGACACCACTTAGATGCCGCGAACGGGCCGAAAGGTTGCCTGCGCCCGGTGAGCCCCGACGCCGACTCGTGCGATCCGCCCCCACCCAGCCCCACCGACGGCACCCCTACGCGCCCCGCACCCAGTCGCCGGCGGCACGTCACGGCGCTGCCCGCGCCCCGGGGGGGGGGGGGGGGGGGGGGGGGGGGGGGGGGGGGGGGGGGGGGGGGGAGGGGAGCGGGCGGCGGGGGGGGGGTGGGG
>NZ_JBWKEQ010000030.1:101785-104050 GCF_056435365.1 Kitasatospora sp. NPDC043949
TCGCCTCCCTTCCCCCCCCCCCCCTCCCCCCACCCCCCCCCCCCCCCCCCCCCACCAACACACCCCCCCCCCCCCCCCCCCCCCCCCCGAAGCCGCCTCCCCCTCGCGCCTACCCGCGCGAGGGGCTGCCGCCGGACAGGCGTGCGGTCGATGAACTTCTGATCACCTGTTCGAAGTTGGGCGGTTTCCAGTATCGGAAACGCGAACCTCTTGCCGTGTCGTGGTTGCCTCGGGAACATCGTGGGGGTGGCGAGCGATCGAGGGGGCAATGGTGGAGCTGACAAGGCTTGCGGGTTCCTGTGACGAGGGTGATTGTCCAACTCTGGACCTGACTGATCAGGGGAACCCGGTCCCGGAGGCTCCGGACTTCTGGCTGTTCGATGACGAGACCGTGGCTGCGATGAGCTATGACGGGAACGGCAAGTATCTCGGAAGTGAATTCCTCGACGGCGGTCGGATCGATGAGTTCAGGGCGTACCGTGACACGGTGATGGCGCGGTCCGTGCCGTTCGCGGAATGGTGGGACCAGTACGGCGAGTGAACAGAACACGGCTCGGGTCGGCGCTGCGGGAACTTCGGCAGGCTTCAGGCAAAGAAGCCAAGGCCGTGGCCCGCAGCGCTGTCATGTCTGCGAGCAAGTTGAGCAAGATCGAGACCGGCAAGGTGTCACCCACCGTCGTGGACGTGGACCGCATCCTCACGGCTATAGGCGTGTCCGATGACGTCAAGGCCGAGTACATGGGTGCTGCGCGGGCGGAGGCCACGGAGGCGACAGCGTGGCGTCTGATCCGGCGTCTGGGCTACCACCGCAAGCAGCAGCAGATCAAAGCGTTGGACGACTCGACCAAGCTTCTTCGCCTGTTCCAGCCTTCCCTGGTTCCCGGGCTGCTGCAAACCCCGGAGTACGTGCGTGCCGTGTTCGCGAGAAGGGGCCTCACCGAAGAGCAGTTGTCGAGGGTGATCGCAGCACGCCTTGCAAGGCAGCAATCCCTCTACGACACCACCAAGACGCTGCGATTCGTCATCACCGAGCCTGTTCTCCGGTGGCGACTGGTCCCGCCCGCAATGATGGCCGGACAGTTGGACCGTATCGTCTCCGTATCCCGCCTGCCGCATGTGGATATTCGAATTGTGCCTCTCGCTGCACCGCAGTCCGACGTGCCGGCACACTCCTTCGTCATCCGGGATGACCGCATGGTCACGGTCGAAACCGTCCATGCCGAGGTGGTAGTCACTAACCCTCGCGACGTTGAGGTCTATGTTCGAAAGTTCGACGGGTTCGTGGGCGTGGCCTTGCCCGGTGACGAGATGCGCAGCCTGATCGAGAGCATCAGGGACGAGTTCTTGAGGGAACAGGAAATCGCCTTCTAGCGCGCCTTGCCGCCCTATATGTTGGTGCTCGCCCGCCACGGGTGAGGCGGCAGCCCCGATGCGCGATGTCCTCGAATTAATCTGACAAATCGCAGAGTTGGCGTCGATGGCGTGGCGTGCGGGATCGTGGGTCGACTGCGCGAGAAGCGTGAGAGTGGCCCGACCGATGAAGGGGCGAACCCATGAAGAAGATCGGTGCGCGGCTCTGGCGGATCATTCGGGGGCCGATGCAGTGGCGGGTGCTGTGGTTGTGGCACTCGAAGTTCATGGTCGGCGTGACGGGCATCGTCCGTGACCAGGACGGCCGGGTGCTGCTGCTGAAGCACCGCATGTGGCCGGAGGGCCGGCAGTGGGGGCTGCCGACTGGCTACGCGAACGCGAAGGAGACCTTCGAGGACACCGTCGTGCGCGAGGTCCGGGAGGAGACCGGGCTCACGGTGAAGGTCTGCGAGCTGGCGCACCTGAAGAGCGGTTACCAACTGCGGGTCGAAGTCGCCTACGAGGCACTGTACGTCAGTGGCCGGATCGAGGTGGCCTCGTTCGAGATTCTGGAGGCTCGATGGTTCTCGCCGGACGATCTTCCCGAGGGACTGCAGGAGTCACACCGACAACTGATCGACCGTCAGCGCTTTTGACCCTTGGTCGCTCGCTCACGGTTGAGTGGATCGCCGTCGCTGAATCGGTGCCTTTCGAGGAGTACGTCAAGGGCATTGACGCTTGATCCGAAGCAGCCGGGCCTCATGGGTGACGGCAGGTCATCTCGGCTTCACCAGGCCGATGTCGGAGACCGGGCCTAGGTGCAATGCCGGTGACTTTAGGTTGCTCCTGGCTGGGTGATGGTGACTGTCGCCGGTTCTGGTTGCGGCCAGTTGCGGTGTTGGGAGCGTTTGAGGG
>NZ_JBWKEQ010000031.1:0-101593 GCF_056435365.1 Kitasatospora sp. NPDC043949
GCTGGAGGCGGCGCGGCAGCTGACGTATGCGGCGGCGGCGAAGTCGCAGCGTGGGGACGGGGATCTGACGTTCTTCGGGGCGGCGGCGAAGTGCTTCGCGTCGGATGCGGCGATGGAGATCACGACGGACGCGGTGCAGTTGCTGGGTGGGTACGGGTACACGCGGGACTATCCGGTGGAGCGGATGATGCGGGACGCGAAGATCACCCAGATCTACGAGGGGACCAACCAGGTCCAGCGCATCGTCATGGCCCGCAACCTGCCGTAACAGCGCCTCCGAGGTGCACCGACGGCCGGGCCGAGCACCCGGTCCGGCCGTTCGGGGCCGATGCTATGTTCCGGGAATGAGCGAGAAGGAAGAGCAGGACCTGCCCATGAACGACGGGCCCACCAAGCCGGCGATGCGCGAGGCGCTCGTCGCCGCGGCCTTCGAGCTCTTCCTGGAACGCGGCTTCGAGCAGACCACCATCGACGACATCGTCTCGCTCGCCGGGGTCGGCCGGCGCTCCTTCTTCCGCTACTTCCCGGCCAAGGAGGACGTGGTCTTCCCGGACCACGAGCGCAGCCTCGCCGAGATGACGGAGTTCCTGGAGTCCGGCACCGGCGAGGAGGACCCGGTCAAGCACGCCTGCGACGCGGCCCGGCTCGTCCTGCGGATGTACGCCGAACAGCCCTCCTTCTCCGTCCAGCGCTACCGCCTCACCCGCAAGGTCCCCGGCCTGCGGGCGTACGAGCTCTCCGTGGTCTGGCGCTACGAGCACACGCTCGCGGCCTACCTGCGCGGCCGGTTCGCCGACCGGCCGGACGGCCCGCTGCGCGCCGACGTGACCGCCGCCGCCGTCGTCGCCGCGCACAACCACGCCCTGCGCACCTGGCTGCGCTCGGGCGGCGAGAGCGACTGGGTGGCCGAGGTCGACGCGGCGATGGCCTTCGTCACCGGCACCTGGAACGACCGCCCGGGCGGCGAGAACGGCGCGGGCGGGGAGTCCGGGGAGTCCGGGGCGGACGATGTGGTGGTGCTGGTCGCCAGCCGCCGGGCGCCGCTGTGGCGGATGGTCCAGGGCATCGAGAGCGCACTCGGCGACGCCCACCGGCTCTGACCGCCGGCCGCTGGCTCTGTCCGCCGACGCCGAACCGCTCCTGCCGACGCCGACCCGCTGCGGAGGGCGCTCCCACCCGAACGGCGCAACTCCGCTCGTCCGGCGCCCGGCTGACGGGCCGCACGCCGTGCGGGCCGCCCGGCCCCGGGCGAGACTCGGTCGCAGGACGGGGGCCGCGCGCCCCGGGAGCGCGAAGGAGCGGCGATGCCGGGGACGCCCCAGCAGGAGAACGGTGGCCCCACCCTGCGCCAGGTGCTGCTCGGCAAGGGCTACCTCGGCCTGCTGCTGGTCGCCGCCCTGATCGGCGCCCCGGTCTCGCTGGTCGCCTTCGGCTTCGTCGGCCTGGAGCACCAACTCCAGCACTGGGTCTGGGAGAGCCTGCCGGTCACCGCCGGCTTCGACCGCGCCCCCTGGTGGTGGCCGCTGCCCGCGCTGCTGCTGGCCGGCCTGCTGCTCGCCCCCGTGGTCACCCGGCTGCCCGGGCACGGCGGCCACGTGCCGGTGGACGGGCTGGGCGGCCCGCCCACCCCGCCGGGCGCCGTCCCCGGCGTGGTGCTGGCCGCGCTCGCCTGCCTGCCGCTCGGCGCGGTGCTCGGCCCGGAGGCGCCGCTGATGGCAATCGGCGGCGGCCTCGCGCTGCTCTCCGTCCGGTCCGCCAGGCGGTCCCAACACCCGGAACTGGTACCGGTGTTGGGCACGGCCGGGGCGGCGGCCGCGATCTCCACCATCTTCGGCAGCCCGCTGGTGGCGGGCGTGATGATGATCGAGGCGGCCGGGCTGGGCGGCCCGCGGCTGATCGCTCTGGTCCTGCCCTGCCTGCTGGCCAGCGGGGTCGGTGCGCTGGTCTTCACCGGCTTCGGCCACTGGACCGGGCTGTCGATCGGCGCGCTCTCGCTGCCGCGGGTGCCCGAGAGCGGCGTCCCGGACCCGGGTGACTTCCTCTGGGGCGTCCCGCTGGCGGTGGTGATCGCCGTGGTCTGCGTGGCCGGGCAGGCCCTCGGCCGGCGGGTCAAGGCCTTCACCACGGGCGATCCGGACGGCCCCCGGCCGGTGCCGACCGCTCGTCGGACCGCCGTCCGGACGGTGCTGTGTGCGATCGCCGTCGGAGCCTGCCTCGCGGCGTACGCCCTGCTCACCGGTCGCTCACCGGAGGAGGCCGCGCTCTCCGGGCAGGCCACCCTGGGCGCGCTGGCGGCCGACCCGGCGGCCTGGCCGATCGGCGCGCTGCTCGCCCTGGTGCTGTGCAAGACGGTCGGCTGGGGGATCGCCCTGGGCAGCCTGCGCGGCGGCCCGATCTTCCCGGCGATCCTGATCGGTGCCGCGCTCGGGGCGGCCTGCGCGCCGCTGCCCGGCCTCGGCACCGCGCCCGCGCTGGCCGCCGGACTGGCCGCCTCCGGCGCGGCCGTCACCCGGCTTCCGGTCACCAGCACGGTGCTGGCGGCGGCGTTGCTGGGTGGTCAGGCCGCCGATGCGATGCCGCTGCTGATCGTCGCCGCGGTGACGGCCTTCGTCACCGGCGAGCTGGTCCGGGGGCGGTCGAGACGCGTCCACGCCCCGCCCGGCG
The DNA here is from genome assembly GCF_056435365.1 of Kitasatospora sp. NPDC043949. Taxonomy (NCBI): domain Bacteria; kingdom Bacillati; phylum Actinomycetota; class Actinomycetes; order Kitasatosporales; family Streptomycetaceae; genus Kitasatospora; species Kitasatospora sp. NPDC043949. The sequence continues at coordinate 2,665 of NZ_JBWKEQ010000031.1, forward strand.
GGGGCAGGCCGGCACCGGCCGACTGACCGTCCAGCCCTCGTCCGGTCCCGGTCCAGCCCTCGTCCGGTCCCCGTCCAGCCCTCGCCCGGCCCCCAGGCGCCGGCGCCCCGACGTCAACGTTCTGCGGCGCGAAAATCCCTTCGGGGGACGGCAGATGAACAACTGCGGATTCCACGGTCCCCGGTCGGCGGGGTGCGCGATAACGGAGGCACCCCGGCCGACCGGCCGGCGGGGCACCATGACCAGCAGCCAGGGAACCGAGGAACGACACCCATGCCGATCAGCGACTACGGCGTGCTCGCCGCCACCGCCGTCGACCGGCGCCGCGAGGGCGCCACCGACACCCCGCACTACCAGATCCACCTGCGCGACGCCGGGGGCACCGACTACCGCGCGGCGGTCAACGTCCTCTCCCAGCAGGCCCCCGCCGACCTGCGCTACCTCGCGGTCGGGGACTTCCGGCACCCCGTCACCGGCCTCCTCCCGCCGGCCGGCAGCGGCTGGAACCCGCTGCCGTCCCGGCCGGGCACGGCGAGCCTGGACTTCGTCCGCGGGCGCCTGTTCGACCCCGCGGCGATGCGCGTCCTGCCGCCCGACCTCCCGGGCCCGGACAACGACCTCGCCGACGTGCTCGACCAGCACGTCCAACGGGCGATCGCCGACCCGGCGGCCGCGGTGTACGTCTTCGGGCAGCGCTTCGGGCCCGAACCCGGCGTCCCGGACCAGGTGTTCGGCTTCCTGCCCGGCAACGGCGTGCACGACGTGCACATGAACCAGGGCAACAGCGGGCGGTTCCGGACGGACGACGGCGTCTACCAGGACGGCGCGCTGCTCGTCCACCTGCCGGCGGAGAGCCGGTGGGCGGCGGTGTTCCTGGCCTTCCAGTCGCAGTCCTGGCACACCGACGACCGCACCGGACACGCCCTGCCCGCGTCCGTCCCGCACCCCACCCGCCCCCGGACCGGGCCCCGTCAGGCGGCCGGACCCCAGCAGTAGGTCCTGTCCGGCCGATCCTGGCGGATCAGCCCGCGCTGTGGGACCGGCGGGACTGGGCGAGCAGCCAGGCGTAGACCTCGGGGTCGTCGTACGTCCGCGTCCAGGAGTCGTGGCCGATCCCCGGGTAGCGGGTGAACCGCACCGGACCGCCCGCCTCCCGCAGCGCCTCGACCACCCGCTCGGTGTGGGCGACCGGGACGACGTCGTCCTCCCCGCCGTGGAAGGCCCACACCGGGAGGTCGACGAGGCGCGGCGCCGCCTCGCTCAGCCCGGACCCGCAGATCGGTACTGCGGCGGCGAACCGGCGCGGGTACCGGGCGGCGAGCGCCCACGTGCCGGTGCCGCCCATGCTCAGCCCGGTGACGTACCGCCGGTCCGGGTCGATCCGGTACGTCCGCGCCACGTCCTCGACCAGGGCCGCCAGCGCGCTCACCTCCGCGACCCACGAGCTGTGCGCCGGGCACTGCGGGGCCACCACCACGAACGGCAGCTTCGCCCCGGCGGTGATCTGCCGCACCGGCCCGTGCACGGCGAGCGCCGCCAGATCCTCGCCACGCTCCATGGCGCCGTGCAGGAACAGCAGCAGCGGCCACGGCCCGGGGCCCTCGTCGTACCCGTCCGGCAGCGACAGGGCGTACCCCAGGTCGTTGCCGTCCTCGTCGACGGCGAAGCGGTGGTGCTGAACAGGTGCGGACATCGGTCTCCTCCAAAAACGTCAGGGGTTCCACGGGGCGGACCCGCCGCCACCACCCTTACCGAGCAGCCTCTCCGATTGATGACGCCGCCGTCACGGTTCACGTCGCAAAGACGCCGGACAGGGCCCGAGCGCGGGCGGCGCGGCGATGCCGAACTCCCGGCGGAGCGCGGAGACGGCGGCGAGGTAGCCGCTCATGCCGTGGACGCCCGGACCGGGCGGCGTGGACGCGGAGCACAGGTAGACGCCGGGCAACGGGGTCGCGTACGGGTTCCACCGGGGGGTCGGGCGCATGAGCAGCTGGCCGAGGGTCAGGGCCCCGGCCCCGATGTCCCCGCCGACGTAGTTCGGGTTGTACGCCTCGTACTGGACGCCGTTGGTGCTCCGGGCGGCGACGACCGTCTCGGCGAACCCGGGCGCGTACTTCTCGATCTGTGCCGTGACGGAGCCGGTGGGGTCCGCCGCGTACCCGTTGGGCACGTGCGCGTACGCCCAGACGGGCCGCTTCCCGGCGCGGACCCGGTCGGGATCGGCGACGCCGGGATCCACCAGCAGCACGAACGGGTCGCCCGCGTCGACACCGCGGGCGACCCCGGACTCCCGGCGGTAGATCTGCGCCTGCGACCCTCCGAGGTGCACGGTGGCGGCCCTGGCCACCTCGGTGTTCCGCCACGGGATCGCCTCGGACACCAGGAAGTCGACCTTGGCCGCCGCGGGCCCGTACCGGAACCTGCGGAGCCGTCGCCGGTAGGCGGCGGGCAGCCGGTCGCCCGCCACGGCCGAGAACTCCTTCGGCCCGGTGTCGAACATGACGACGCGCGAACCGCGCACCTGCGCCAGGTCGGTGATGCGCGCACCGGTGTGGATCTGCCCGCCGTGGCGCCGGATGTCCTCGGCCAGGCCGGCCGCGATCTCCGAGCTCCCGCCGCGCGGCACCGGCCACCCCGAACTGTGCGCCAGGTGGCCGAGGAAGACCGACACGGCTCCGCCGACGATGCTGGGGAGCCTACCGACGGCGTGCGCGGCCACCCCGGCGAGGAGGGCGGCCGCCTCGTCGGTCGCGAACCGGTGCGTGGCGAGCGCCGTCCCGTGGACCAGGGACCGCCACGCGAGCATCGCCGGAGTCCGCATGGACGTGGGGACGGAACGGAAGTCGGAGAGGAAGAGCTCCCCGATCTCGGTGCTGCGGCCGATGAGCGGTGCCATCAGCCGCCGCCAGCCGGCGCCGTCGCGGCCCAGCGCGTCGCAGGTCCGGTCGAGGTCCTGGTACGCCACGGCGGCCCGCCCGTCCGCCAGCGGATGGGCGTAGGACGCTTCCGGCCGGAGCAGGTCGACGCCGCGGGCCGACAGGTCGAACCGGCGGAAGAACGGAGACACGGCGGCCATCGGATGGACGGCGGAGCAGATGTCGTGCCGTACGTCGCTGTCGAAGAGGGCGTGCGTGCGCAGGCCGCCGCCGATCTCGTCCTGGCTCTCGTAGACGTCCACGTGCAGCCCGGCGCGGGCGAAGGTGACGGCCGCCGCCAGGCCGTTCGGCCCGCTGCCCACGACCGCGACGTCCCTGTTCCACTTCATGGTCGGTCCGCCTCGTTCATGGTCGGTCCGCCGCGCGGGATTCCACGGGCGGGGCGGCCGCTCACCGCGAGCTGGTGCTACCGGCGGCCCTTTGCATCGAACATTCCTTCCAGCTCCTTCAGGACCGACGGCAGGTAGAAGCCGGTCTCGCCCTCCCATTTTCGCTTCCCGACGCTGTACGCCGCCACGGTCTGGCTGACCGAGACGTTCGGGCGCCGCAGCAGGAGCTCCATGTTGTGTTCGACGACGGCATTTCCGGCCGGAAAGGCGGTGGCGAGCACGATCGGCTTTTCGGTGATCTGCAACGCCATGGTGGCGGGGGTGTCGCAGTTTCCCGAGGCGAGCCGCATCGCGAAATCGAGCGTCGCGGGGAAGACGGCGAAGGCGTCGACGCGTTCGCCGATCTCCACGTGCGCGGATTCCGGGAGGGAGGGGTCGGTGTAGTCGTCGGTCCACACGTCGCCGCCCACCAGTCGGCGCAGGGCGTCCAGCGTCACGAAACGCTGTGCGGACCTGGTCACCAGGAGATCGCTCGTGATCCGGGGAAACGACTGGCGCAGCCAGTGCAGCCAGTACGGTGTGAGCGCGGCATTGATGGATCCGGTCACGATGAACAGGATCCGCTTCTCGCCCAGATCGGGGATCGCCTGAATTCCGGCGCTTGCGGCGTTTCCGGTATTCGCAGCGCTTCCGGAGTTTCCGGTGCTTTCGGTTTCGGGCATCTCGGTGTTCCCCCGGTTCACAGGGCGAGTTCGGGCGAGATCATGATGGGCTTGATCCCGTCGGCACCCTCGGTCGGGACGGACGCCACGATCATGAACTGGTAGTCCCCCGACTCGCTGCTCCTCCTGCACGCGTCCCGCACGGCCCCGGCCATCAGGTTGTACCCGTCGCTGTTCAGCATCCACTCGAACATGGCCCCGTTCGAGGCGAGCGTGCGCACCTGCGACGCCATGTCGAACAGCGCCTTCGGAACCCGGCTCCCCGGGTTCCACAGCACGGCGAGCGGCTTCGCCTCGTTCCGCATGGCCAGGTCGGCCCACGTGGTCCACCCGTCCGCGGGCGTCGCGCGCGTGCGGTAGAAGACGTACAGGTCCTCGATGCCGGGGTTCGGAGCGAAGAAGCGCCACTGCGGCAGGTCGGGGAAGAACGGCAGGCGCATCTTGATCGGCAGCTTGTCGTCGGGCAGGTTCTCGAAGACCGTCAGCACGACGTGCGTCACCAGGGCGGCCTTGACCAGGGACGTGACGGTCCTGCGCCACGCGCTCATGAGTTCTCCAGGATGATCGCCGCCGTCTGCTGCGCCAGGGCGGGCTTGGCGATGATGGACCGGTGGCTGCTCGCCGGGACGACGTGGAAGTCCGCGGCGACCCGCTCGCTGAGCTTGCGCTGCTGCTCGGTGTTGTTTGCGGCCGAGATGACGACGCGCCGCAGCGGGCCGGCGGCCACGAAGTCCTGGCCGGCGAGGGGCTCGTGGAGGTACTCCTGGCGCGCCGCCAGCAGCACCTGGGGGCTGGAGATCGAGGCCAGGTACGCCCGTTGGATGTCCGGGCGGTACTCGAGTTCCCGCTCGGTGGGGCTCGTCAGCCAGCGGGTGGTGCCCAGGGCCGAGCCGAGCAGCCGTCGCGCGGTGTCCTGGTTGTAGCGCGCCACCCGCCGCTTCGACCCGCGATCCTCACCGAGGAGTACGGCGTCCGTCCCGTCGACGATGTGCAGGACGGTGGCGCGCTCGCGCACGTAGGCGGACTCCGCCGCGACGTTCATGGCGGTGAGGGCGCCGATCGAGTGGCCGCACAGGACGACGTCGCCCTCCGGCGCGAGCTGTTGCAGGAGGAACTCGACCGACTGGGCCGGCCGCAGTCCGCTCTTCGAGCGCCAGTACCCGCTGCGGTGGTAGCGCAGGACCCGGAAGCGCCGGCTGAGCAGCCCGGCCACCCAGTCCCAGGACTCCAGCGGCGCGCCCAGGCCGCTTTCGAGGACCGCGACGGGGGCGGTGGGACCGAGCTCCCCGGCATCGAGCGCGTACTCGATCGCGAGGCCGTCCGGGCCCTGGATCAGGGAGGTCCCCTTGAGTCCGCTGCGCCGGGTGTACTCCTCCTCCAGGTGGATGTACGAGAGGTAGGCGCTGACCGCGGCGGCGGCGCTGAAGGTGGCGACCACCTGGCGTTCGAACCTCATCCCCGGCCCCCGTTCCTGGGCAGGCGGTCCACGGCGTAGAGGACCGCCGCGTGGGCCGAGCTGAATCCCCAGAAGAACCGCGGCAGGCCCATCGTCACGGCGATGCCCAGGTGGAAGAGCTTGACGCCGGCCAGGGCCTTGCGGGCGTCCGTCGGCGCCAGCAGGTAGACGACCGGGAATCCGGTCTCCCAGACGATGGTGAACCACGTCATCGAACTGCACAGCAGCGGGCTCTTCTTCAGCCACTTGGCGACCGCGCTGTCCCCGTACTGCTGGGTCTGCAGGACCTGTTCCAGCGCCTCGCCCGACCGCCAGGTGCTGGAGATCGCCTTCGCCGCGCCGGCGGTCACGTAGGCGATGAAGGTCTGGGCGTTGACCGCGCGCAGGAAGAGGTCGTCGGACTTCTCGGCCTCGGGGACCAGGGCGGTGAGCAGGCGGTAGCCGCAGATCAGGGCGGCCATGTGGTCCGCCCCGTCCCTGCCGAACGAGGTGCGGTACTTGCTCAGGCCGCTGGAGGCCAGCATCAGGCCGGCTCCGGTGATCTGCTGCGCCCGGCTCCTGCGGCCGGTCAGGGTCAGCGCTCCGCCGACGACGCCCATAGCCTTGATGGCGACGGCACCGCCGCGGCTGTCGATCGCCTTGCGGAGGGCCTGCGGGACCACGCTGCGATCACGTTTCGAACTCAGGCCCTGCAAAAGGCCGTTGGGTCCGTAGGCGGCCGTCCTGGTCAAGGCTTCGAGGCCGCTGATGATCTCGCCCACCGCGGCCGGGGCCAGCGTCCAGTAATGCGCGTCCTCGCGCGATATGGGGTGGGAAGGCTCGTTGACGATCTTGGTGAATGGCATTCACGCGTCCTCGTGCTCCAGTCGAGCGGGGCCGGAAAGGGGAACCGCTCGTCCCCCTTTCCGGCCCGTCTGCTCACATGGGTGGTGTCACCGGTGGGTCAGTGGTTCAGCAGCCGAGGCAGATCGTGCTGCCCGTCACGACGACCTCGCATATGGCGACGATGGTGGGGGTGGTCATCGCGGGAGCGTTGTGTGCGTTCACGAAACCCTCCTGCGCCTCCGCGAACGAAGCGTTGACGGCATCGGTCACGAACTCGACACGCGATTCGGTGGCGTTCACTCTTTCTCCTTTTGATGGTGGAGACAGCGGCCAACCCGCAGAGGACCGACGCCCGCTGCCGGCCGCTGCCGTTCGACCATATGTCGTTCCGGTAACCACGGGAAGACCCTTGATGTGTTCATGGTGTGCACAATGCGAATCGGTGGCGGATAATTTCGAAGAAATTGACCAATTCCATTGTAGGTGGACATTCTTCGAATTCTGTGCAATGCCCCTTTTGTTGTGGAGTCACCGGATGCTCCTGTATTTGATCATTGATATCGCAGGTCAGGCCTTGATCGAGAATCCGGGCGGGCGGCGGATTCCGCCGAACAGTCCGTATGGCCTCAAATCGCCCCATTTGACTTGACGGCCTCGGGGCCGACCGGAGGATGCGTGCCGGGCCGTCCGGAGGGTGTATTTGGGTCGGCTTTGCAGGATTGGGACGCCTTGCTATGATCGGCCCAATGTTCAGAAAAGTGTGAAAATGAACGTTTCGATCATCCGAGAGAAGACGGCTCGTCGATTGAAAAAGAAAACCGGCAAGGCGGCGGACGCACCGCTGCTGCAACTCGTCGACGTCACACACGCCTACGGTGACAGCACCGTGCTAGACCGGGTCTCCCTCCGCATTCACCGTGGTGAGTGCGTTTCCCTGGTCGGGGAGAACGGATCCGGCAAGAGCACGCTGCTCCGCGTGGCGGCCGGCCGGGAGAGACCCTCCGCGGGGTCGGTCGTCTTCGACGGGGAGGAGATCCACGAGGATTCCCTGGACGTGCGCAAGCGGGTCGCGTCGGTGATGGATCCCGGTGCGTTCTATCCGGACCTCACCGTGCGGGAGCACCTGCGGCTCGTGGCGCTGTCGCACGGCATGGGCGCCGGAGCCGATGCCGCGGTCGACGGGGCGCTGGAGTCGCACCGCCTCACGGTGCAGTCCGAACAGTTCCCCTCGGCCCTGTCCTCCGGGCAGACCCAGGCGCTGCTCCTCGCCGCCGCCTTCATCCGGCCGCACGACCTCCTCATCCTCGACGAGCCGGAACAGCGGCTCGACTCCCACGCCCGGACCGCCCTCGCCCGCCTGATCGCGGAGCACCGCGACCGCGGAGCGGCCGTCCTCATGGCCACCCACCACCGGGCCCTGAACGAGGTCGCGGACCAGATCGTCGAAGTCGGCTCGCGTGCGGGGCACTCGGGCCCGTCCGGGGCGGTGCGGGGGGAAGGATGAGCGGTTTGAGCGACAGCGTGGCACCCGCGACCGGGACGAGGGCGCGGGTGCCCGACAGGTCGGGGGACTGCACCGCGGACACCCTGCTGTTCCTGCGCGAAGCCCGGAGTGGCACGCGCCAGGAGAAGCGCAGGAGCGCGTGGTTCATCGCCTACACGGTCCTCCTGGTGGGCGGCTGCTGGGGCGTCCCCGCCCTGCTCCAGTGGACGAGTTCGACCCGGGCGGCCGACCGGCCACCCGTGCAGATCGGGGAACAGGCGTCCGCGACGCTCCTGGCGCTGATCCCGGCGGTGCTGGTCCTCGCCCTGCTGCTCACCGCCCGGGGAGCGATGTGGCGCGGCCCGGTTCTGCTGGACCGGGCCACGACCGGCTTCCTGCTGCCCTCGGCCGTCGACCGGCGAGCCCTGCTCGCGCCGGGGCTGCGCTCCTCGGTGGCGCTGGCCTCCGTGGTGAGCGGCGTCGCCGGCGCGGTCGCGGGTTTCCTGCTGCAGGGCCTGGCCCCGCAGTCGTGGATCCTGCTGACCCTCGCGGGCTCCTGGACGGGCGTCTCGGTGGCGCTCACCACGAGCGCGGTCGGCGTCCTGGTCGAGCGGAACGACCAGTGGATGTCCCGCTACGGCCGCGGGGTCTTCGCCGCGGGGTGGCTCCTCGCCGCGGTCGCCGCCGCCGGCGTGTGGACGGCATGGACGCAGGGGCGGACGGGCTGGCTGCAGGACCTCCTGCTCTGGTCGGGCCCGTGGGGGTGGGCGTCCCAACCGCTCCTGTGGGCGCTCGGCCTCGTGGGTACGGCGGGCGCCGTCGGCACGGTGCTGTCGGTCGGCACCCCGGTGGTCGCCCTCGTCCTCGCCTGGCGGGAACTGCCCGCGATCCCGCAGGCCGCCCTCAGGCTGCGCGCGACGGTCGCCGCCCAGATCAGCACGTCCGTCCTCATGCTCGACCTCCGCCAGGCCCGCTCCGGAGTACCGCGGCTCAAGGAGCGGCGCAGCACCCCCCGGCTCCGCCTCCCCGTGCCGCGGCACCGGCTGCTGCTGGTCCCGTGGCGCGACCTCACCTGCCTGCTGCGCAACCCCCGCCGCCTGGGGTGGGCCGCCGTCTGGAGCGGGCTCGCCGTCGGACTGACCGAGGCCGCCCCCTCCTTCACCTCGACCGCACAGCAGATCGTCGTCGTGCTGTCCCTGGTCGCCGAATACCTGGCGGCCGCTCAACTCACCGAGCCGGCCCGGCTGGAGAGCGACGACCCGCGGCGCTCCACCAACCTGCCCTGGACGTTCAAGTCGCTCGCCCTCCAGCACTCGGCGGTGCCCGGCGGCCTCCTCCTCGCGCTCACCGGAGCCGGCGCACTGGCGTGCGCGCTCGGCGGCCGGGGCGCCGCAGGACTCCTCCCGCTCCTCGCCTCCGTACCCGCACTCACCGCGGCCGCGCTGGTCAGCTCCTACCGGGGCGTCGTGCCCATGCACCTGACGATCGGTGTCAACACCCCCATGGGCAACACCGGCCCCGGCCAGGTGGCGCTCTGGTACCTGCGCGGCCCGCTGGCGGTCGGCACCCTCCTGTTCCCGCTCGCCCGCTCCGCAGCCCAGGGCCACCCGTACGCCGCGGCACAACTCGCCTGGACCCTGGCCGTCACCGCGGCCGCCCTCTGGTGGGTCCGGCGCACCGCCCACCGCCTCCACACCCGGTAGCCCCGACCCCACGCCAAGGGCCGGCCGACCCGCCGTCACGTCGGATCGACCGGCCCCACGAGGTCGGCCGACCACCATGCCCGAAGCCACGACTCCCCGGCGGAGACCTCCACCACCACCCGACACCACTCGCAGGGTCACCGGCCCCGCGGTTGGTCACACGACGGCCGGGAAAAGCAAAAGACCCCTGAATTAACAGGGGTCTTGCTGGTGTCCGAGGGGGGACTTGAACCCCCACGCCCGATAAAGGGCACTAGCACCTCAAGCTAGCGCGTCTGCCATTCCGCCACCCGGACCGGGTGTTGTCTTCGCGGCTTTCGTTCTCTCGTCGGCCGCGCTGACAGATGTAACTGTAGCAAAGATCGGCTTGGGGTCCCAAAACGGTTCGGGGCGGGGGAATGGAGGTGGTGGCGGGGGCAAGGGGGAGTGTGTGGCGGGGGCGTGACCAGGGGGTTTCGGGGGCGCGCAGGGGGTGGATCCGGGTCGGGGGCTGGGGGAGGATGGGCGTACGTGCTCGTACGGCCCGGGTGCAGGTCCTGGGGGTGGCGCGCTGGTGCGTCGGTGCGGGCCAAAGACGAGGAGTGACCGTGAGCGAGCGGAGCGAGTCGGCGGGGCCGAGGGCGACGGCTGAGTCGGAGGTCGCCGGGATCTGTCGCGATCTGATCCGGATCGACACCAGCAACTACGGGGACGGCTCCGGCCCGGGGGAGCGCAAGGCGGCGGAGTACGTCGCCGAGCAGCTCGCGGAGTTCGGGGTGGAGCCGCAGATCTTCGAGTCGGCCAAGGGGCGGGCCTCGACGGTGGTGCGGATCGAGGGCGAGGACCGTTCCCGCCCGGGCCTGCTGATCCACGGCCACACCGACGTGGTGCCGGCCAACGCCGCGGACTGGACGTACGACCCGTTCGGGGGCGAGATCGCGGACGGCTGCGTGTGGGGGCGCGGCGCGGTCGACATGAAGGACATGGACGCGATGACCCTCGCGGTGGTCCGCGACCGGCTGCGCACCGGCCGCAAGCCCCCGCGCGACCTGGTGCTGGCGTTCGTCGCGGACGAGGAGGCCGGCGGCACGTACGGGGCGCGGTTCCTGGTGGACAAGCACCCGGAGCTGTTCGAGGGCGTGACCGAGGGCATCGGCGAGGTCGGCGGCTTCTCCTTCACGGTCAACGACCAGGTGCGGCTTTACCTGGTGGAGACGGCCGAGAAGGGCATGCACTGGATGCGCCTGACGGTCGAGGGCCGCGCCGGGCACGGCTCGATGGAGAACGACGACAACGCGATCACCGAGCTGTGCGAGGCGGTCGCCCGGCTCGGCCGGCACAAGTTCCCGCTGCGGATCACCAAGACCGTACGGGCGTTCCTGAACGAGCTGTCGGACGCGCTCGGGGTCGAGCTCGACCCGGAGAACATGGACGAGACCCTGCGGGTGCTCGGCGGCATCGCCAAGATGATCGGCACCACGCTGCGCAACACCGCCCAGCCGACCATGCTCGGCGCCGGCTACAAGGTGAACGTGATCCCCGGCCAGGCCACCGCACACGTGGACGGGCGCTTCCTGCCCGGCTACGAGGAGGAGTTCCTGGCGGAGCTGGACAGCGTGCTGGGCCCGCGCGTGAAGCGGGAGAGCCTGCACTCGGACAAGGCGATCGAGACCACCTTCGACGGCGCGCTGGTGGAGGCGATGCAGACGGCGCTGCGGGCGGAGGACCCGATCGCCCGCGCGGTGCCGTACTGCCTGTCGGGCGGGACGGACGCCAAGTCGTTCCAGGACCTCGGGATCCGCTGCTTCGGCTTCGCGCCGCTGCAGCTGCCGCCGGAGCTGGACTTCGCCGGGATGTTCCACGGTGTGGACGAGCGGGTGCCGGTGGACGGGCTGAAGTTCGGCGTCCGGGTGCTGGACCGGTTCCTCGACGCCTGCTGAGCACCTTGGGTGGACGGCCCGTTCCCGGAGTGCCGGGGGCGGGCCGTCCGCATTGTCCGAGCTAATGATTTGGGACAGAGCGAAGGAGATCAACAGAAACGATCCTGCAAGGAAATGCGGATCGACCGTGTGTGCGGACCGTCACCGTTGCGAGTGAATGGCAAATCTGTTCCGTACCCCGTTTGCCACACCCTCGTTCATCCCTGTGCAACCCGCCGAACGGGTTGCGTTGTCCATACAGGAGGAATGATGAAGGTCAAGAAGATCGCCGCTGTTGCCGCCGCCACCGGTGGCCTGGTGATCGCCGCCGCCGGTGTCGCGTCCGCTCACGGCGGTGCCGGCGCCGAGGGTGTGGCCGCTGGCTCCCCGGGTGTCGTCTCCGGCAACCAGGTGCAGATCCCGGTGCACGTCCCGGTCAACCTGTGCGGCAACACCATCAGCGTGATCGGCGTGCTGAACCCGGCGTTCGGCAACCACTGCGCCAACTTCTGAGTCACGCTCCGAGCTGCTGAGGCTCGTTGAGCCGACTCATTCGGCCCCCGGGCGGCGGACGCGCCGCCCGGGGGCCGCTTGCATGCGGAGTACGGAGTGCGGAGTGAGGGGAGCTGGGTGCGGAGGGGCAAACAAGAGGGCAATCGCTCGATCGGGTGAAGTTGGTTCGTTCGGCTCAACCTCTCCGCCGCTCTCTCGTTAACTCCTGTGCAGTCGAAGACCTTGCCGGATATCCGGATATACGGAAATTCCGACTTTCGGAAGGTATTTACGTCAAGGTCGTCACGTCGTTCTCGATACGTCAGGGGAAAAGATGAGGAATGTAGCCAAGAAGGGGATCCTCACGGTCGTGGCCACCGGCAGTGTCCTGGCCTCGACCGCCGGCTACGCCTACGCGGGTGCCGAGGCCCAGGGAGGTGCCGCCGGATCGGCGGGCGTCGCCTCCGGGAACTCGGTGCAGGTGCCGGTCGAGGTGCCGATCAACGCCTGCGGCAACACCGTCGACGTGATCGGCGTGCTGAACCCGTCCTACGGCAACCGCTGCGCGAACGTCAGCGGCCACCCCGAGGCCGCCAAGCCGGGCGGCTCCCACGCGGGCTCCGGTTCCCACACCGGCTCCGGCTCCCACACCGGCCCCGGGGCCAACACCGGCTCCGGCCGGGGCTCCTCCGCCTCGGGCACGTCCGCCTCCGGCGTCGCCGCCAACTCGCCCGGCGTGGTCTCCGGCAACAGCATCCAGGCCCCCGTGCACGTCCCGGTCAACGCCTGCGGCAACTCCGTCGACGTGGTCGGCGTCGGGAACCCGGCCTTCGGCAACGACTGCGCCAACGTCGCGCAGCCCGCCCCGGCCCCGAAGCCGGTCGACGACTGCCCCGAGAAGCACAGCCCGTCCATCCCGCCGCAGGCCGGCGGGGAGGTCCCGGGCAACCCGCGCAACGGCGGCCCGTCCACCGCCCCCGAGGCCGGCGCACACTCGGCCCCCGCCGTCGCGCCGGTCGCGAGCGGCCAGGTCGCCCCGGTCGCGGCCCGCGCCGCAGCCCCGGTCGTCGCCTCCTCGCCGAGCGGCGCCGTCGGCAGCCAGCTGGCCTCCACCGGCGCCGGTGACGTCGAACTGCTCGGCGCCGCCGGTCTCGCCCTGCTGCTCGGTGGCGGCGTGCTCTACCGCCGCGCCCGCGCCGGGGCCCGCTGAGCCGCCGGTAGGCCACATCCCGCGGCGCCACACCCCCGCGGCGCCGCCGGAGCACGAGGCCGGAGCGTGACGCGCCCGCGGCTGCCTGGAGGTACGGGCGGCCGCGGGCGGGCGGAGGTCCGGTGTGAGAACCCGCATCAAGGCCTGACATGACGTGAAGCCCCGGCTCGAAAGCCCGGCGTGAGATCCCCACCGCGACGGGCGCGTTCCCGGGCCCGGAGCTCGCCGATCCGGAGCTCCCCGACCCGGCCGCCTCCCGCCTGGGCCTTCCCCACCCAGGCGCCCCGCCCGTCTATCCCCGCGGCGGCGGGTGGGTTCAGGCGCGCTCGCCCGTCACCAGCTCCGGACCTGCCGGATGATCCGCCGCCGCAGCCGGACCGTCCGGCTCCCGTCGGGGAACAGCCTCAGCCGGTCGAGCTCCCAGTGCCCGTACTCGGCGTGCTCGGTGAGCAGTTGGCGTGCCGCGTTGCGCGTGGTGCCACGCGGCATGCGCAGCGACTGGTACTCGTACTCCGGTTGCCGGACCGGCTTCGGTGGGGTCAAAACGCTCCTCCTGAGGATCACCTGCGCGCAAGCCTACGACCTGCCTCGGACAGTCGGCCCGGGTATTTCCGGACGTCCTCCCGGCCGTCCGTCCGACCCGATGGGACGCCCCGGACCGGCCGGGGCACGCCAGCCCGACTGACAGTGCATCAGTCCCGTTGTTCCTCCGGACGGGATACCCCGATCCCGGCGCGCGAAGCGGCACCCGATCGGCCCCGCGCGGCCCGGCCGCACGCCCTTCGCGCCGGGCATGCGCGGGGACAGAACCACGCGGATCGGACATCAGGGGGGAAGTTGCGGTGAAATCGCGGGTGTAGGTGACAACCGCTGTGCGTACCGACACCGCGGGGAGATAGCGTCTGCACCATGTCTGATGCCGCGCAGCCAACCATTGCCGAGGTACGCGCCGCCGCCGAGGCGGTCAAGGCCGCCATCGACCGTCATCTGGAAGCGGTGTCAAGCCCCAGCGCAGCGGATGATCCCGCTGTGTCCGCCGCCTACGAGCAGCTCGCGACGGCGGCCATCGCCTACGACCAGATCCTCTACGAGGTCTACGACGAGGTCACCCCCTTCGAGATCCCCGGGGACGAGGGTCCGGGCGGCTACCACGGCCCCGAACAGCCGGAGGCGATCAGCGTGCTGATCCGCCGCGACTACCACGTCGCCGACCCCAAGCGGCTGCGCGCCCAAGCCGAGCGGCTCGACGAGTCGCTGACCCCCGGCGGGGGCGGCACCAGCGGGGTGAACGCCGCGATCGGTGTGCTGTTCGGCGAGTACGAGCCGGACGAGATCGCCGCCCGCAGCGAGGAGTTCGGCCTGGAGGAGGCGGACTCGACGCTCTGGGTCGCGGCGGCGGAGCCGACCGAGCCGGGGGAGTGGCTGCCGGAGCCCTTCGAGCACGCCGACCCGCAGATGCTGATCTGCCGGTTCGACGTGAGCGAGGTCTACGACGACGAGGACCCCGACGACTGAACCGTTCGTCGTGCGGACACCCGGAGGGCGGGCCCCACCTGTAGGGGGCCCGCCCTCCGCGCGTTCCGCCGACCGGCGCGCAGGACCTAGTACGCCGAGGCGGCGTTCTCGGCGAGGATCGCCCGCAGCCGGGTGGTGCGCGGCTGCGCCGGGCGCTCGGTGACGGCCTGGGCGAGCGCCGGGCCCGCCGCGTGCACCACGGACAGGTGCCGCTCGCCGCGGCCGAAGGCGGTGTAGACCCACTGCCGGGTGAGCGCCGGGCCGGCGTCCTCCGGGAGCACCACGACCGCGCCCGGCCAGCGGCGGCCGAGTGCCTGGTGGACGGTCAGCGCCCAGCCGTGCCGCAGCCGGCCCACCTGGGCGGGCGGGACGGTCCGGCGCGAGCCGTCCGCGTACGCCAGGTGCAGGCCGGTGGCGTCGCCGTCCAGCACCCGGGCCGGGCGGGTGACGCCGGGGGCCGGGGAGTCGACCACCCGGTCGCCCGGGTCGAAGCCGCCGAACCGGCCGGGCCCCGGGTTGAGCCGGGCCTTCGCGGCGGCGTTCAGCGCCCGGGTGCCCGCCGGGCCGCCGTGGCCGGGGGTGAGCAGCACCACCTGCTCGGCGGGGATGCCGAGGGCGCGGGGGATGGAGTCGGTGAGCAGCTGGAGGGCGCGGTGGACGGCTTCGCCGCCGTCCTTCGCGGTCAGGATGACCACCTCCTTGTCCGGCGCCTCGACGGGCTGGAGCTCGCCGATGCCGACGCCGGAAACCAGCTCGCCGATCGGGCCGAAGTCCGGGGTGCGGGAGGCGACCGCCGGGCAGACCTTGGCGGCCAGCAGGTCGGCGAAGAACCGGCCGGGGCCGGCCGACCAGAGCTGGCCGGGGTCGCCGCTGAGCACCAGCCGGGTGCCGTCGGCGAGCGACTCCAGGACGGTGGCGGCCAGTTCGACGTCCAGCAGCGGGGCGTCGAGGACGACCAGGACGTCCAGGGCGAGCGTGCCGTCGGAGGCGCGGCCCGGCCCGGCGGCGCCGGAGAGCAGGTCGGCGAGGGTGATCACGGCGGCCGGGGTGTCGGTGAGCGCGGCGAAGGACTCCCGGCCCTGGTCGGTCCAGGTGGCGGCCCAGGCCCGCAGCCCGAGGCCGCCGGCAGCGGCCAGCAGCGCGGCGGGTTCGGCGCGGGCGGCCTCGCCGCCGGTGTGCAGCACCAGGGCGCTGTCGGCGACGGCCTGGATCAGGGCGGTCGCGGAGGAGGACAGCGCGGCCTCGCCGGCAGCCGCCCACGCCGTCGGGCCGGGCGCGGCGGGGGCCTGCGGAGCGTCCTCCGCCGTGGCCTCCGCGGGGGCCACGCCCGAGTCGGAGCCGGAGGTCGGCTCGGAGCCCGCCTCGGAGTCGGAGGCCGGCGAGGAGTCGGCCGCGGACTCGGCGTCCTCCGTCGTCCCGGCGTCCTCCGCCGTGTCCTCCTCCGGATCCTCCTCGCCCGGCTCCGGGTCCTCGCCCGGCACGAAGGTCGACATCAGCCGGACCAGCCCGTCCGCGAGGCTCTCCTCGGCCAGCGCGAGCCGCTCCAGGGCGAGCAGCGTCCGGGTCGGCGGCTCCTCGTCCTCGTCGCCGCCCGCCGCGTGCGCCTCGGGACCGGTCAGCTCCTCCTGGAACGGCATCGCGCGCCCGTCCAGGACGGCGGCCTGGATCGCCGCGGCCGAGTCCGGCAGCCCGTGGCGGTCGAGCCCGGCCGCGATCTCGGCGACCTCGACGGCGGAGTGGCCGCGCAGCGCCGCCTGCTCCAGCAGCCACGGCACCAGCGCCTGGGCGCGGCGCGGGTCGCCGGGGCCGGCGGCGGGGCCGAGCAGGCCGCGGGCGAAGCCGTCCGCGTGCTCGGGGCGGACGCCGGGCAGGGACAGCACGGCCCACGGGTCGGAGCGCAGCTGTTCGGCGGCGCCGTCGCCGAACTCGGCCACCGCGGCGGCCGCGAGATCGGCCGGGGCGCCCCCGGCGGTCAGCACCTCGGCGGTGTCCTTGAGGGCCTGCGCGCGCTGCTGGTCGGGCTGCGCGGAGGCCGGGGCCGGGGCTGGGGCCTTGGCGTCCTTAACGTCCTTGGCGTCCTCGGGAGCCGTAGGCCGGCCCTCGCCCTCCGGCGGTGCGGCCTGCGGGCCGACACTGCGGATCCGCTGCGCCAGCTCGGCGATCGCCGCCGCCTTCTCCGCCGGGCTCGCCGTCTCCGCGGGGCTCGCCGTCTCGGCCGGGCCGACCGACTCCGTCGGGCTCACCGAGACTGCCGAGGTCTCCTCCGGAGCGCCGTTCTCCGTGTCACTCATCGTCCGCTCCAAGGGTCACTCCACTGCGTGTTCAGCTGAACGAGGGGGGCTACAGCTCGCTCCACCCCTGGTCCGGGTAGCGGTGCACCGGCGACGAGATGTCGTCCAGCGCACCACGGATCTCACCCGGAAGCGTAAGCGCCTCCACCGACAGCGCCGCCTGCAGCTGTGCCACCGTACGGGCCCCGACCAGCGCGCTCGCCACTCCGGGCCGGTCCCGGACCCAGGCGAGGGCGACCGCGAGCGGGCTGCTGGCGAGGCCGTCGGCGGCCGTGGCGACGGCGTCGACGATCCGCCGCGAGCGCTCCCCGAGGTACGGCTGGACGAACCCGGACAGGTACGGCGAGGCGCCGCGCGAGTCCTGCGGGACGCCGTGCCGGTACTTGCCGGTGAGCACCCCGCGCCCGAGCGGCGAGGAGGCGAGCAGCCCGACTCCGGCGTCCGCCGCGGCGGGCAGCGCCTCGCGCTCGATGCCGCGCTGGAGCAGTGAGTACTCCAGCTGGGCCCCGGCCAGCGGCGTGCGCCCGTGGTGGGCGCGCTGCCAGGTGGCGGCCTTGGCGAGCTGCCAGCCGCTGAAGTCGCAGACCCCGACGTACCGGGCGCGCCCGGAGGAGACGGCGATGTCGAGGGCGCTGAGCGTCTCCTCGACGGGCGTCATGGGGTCGAAGGAGTGCACCTGCCACAGGTCGACGTAGTCGGTGCCGAGCCGGCGCAGCGAGGCGTCGAGGGCGGCGAGGAGGTGGCCGCGGGAGCCGTCGAAGCGGCGGGCGGACTCCGGCACGCTGCCGGCCTTGGTGGCGATGACGAGTTCGGAGCGGGGGATGAGGCTGTCGGTGAGCCGGGAGATCAGGTACTCGGCGCCGCCGTCGGCGTACACGTCGGCGGTGTCGAGCAGGGTCCCGCCGGCGTCGACGAACTCCTTGAGCTGCTCGGCGGCCTCGTGTTCGTCGGTGTCGCGGCCCCAGGTCATGGTGCCGAGGCCGAGCCGGGAGACCTGGAGACCGGTACGGCCGAGGTGACGCTTTTCCATCGGACGGGCCCTCCACTGGCCGGTGGCACCGGGCGCCCCGGTAGCCCTGAGAACGCGCAGGTGGGGAGAGCGCTCCCCACGTCGGCTGAGCGTAGCGGCCGGTGTCCGGGCAGGGGTGGCGACCCGCAGAACGATCACCGGGCCCGGGCGGCGGCGGGTGTGACCCAGACCACCACTACCGGTCAGTAGCATGACCGGTGAGTGCGCGGCTACCCTCGCCACCAACCCTCACCGACTGGAAGGTTCGGCACATGCGACTCGGAATCAACCTCGGCTACTGGGGTCTCGGCATGGACGCCGACAACATCGCCGTGGCCCAGGAGGCGGACCGGCTCGGCTACTCGGTGTGCTGGGCGGCCGAGGCGTACGGCTCGGACGCCGCGACGGTGCTGAGCTTCGTCGCCGCGAAGACCGAGCGGATCGACGTCGGTTCGGCCATCTTCCAGATCCCCGCCCGGACCCCGGCGATGACCGCGATGACCGCGGCGACCCTGGACACGCTGTCCGGCGGCCGCTTCCGGCTCGGCCTCGGCGTCTCCGGCCCGCAGGTCTCCGAGGGCTGGTACGGGGTGAAGTTCGACAAGCCGCTCGCCCGCACCCGCGAGTACGTGGAGATCATCCGCAAGGCGATGTCCCGCGAGCGGCTGGTCCACGAGGGCGCGCACTGGACGCTGCCGCTGCCCGGCGGCCCCGGCAAGCCGATCAAGCTCACCGTGCACCCGGTGCGCGAGCACATCCCGCTGTACATCGCCGCGATCGGCCCGAAGAACCTGGAGCAGACCGGCGAGATCGCCGACGGCTGGCTCGGCATCTTCTTCTCGCCCGAGCACGCCGCGCTCTCCCTCGACCCGCTGAAGGCCGGCCGCGCCAAGGCGGGGCAGGGCCTGGACGGCTTCGACCTCTGCCCGACCGTCACCATCGCGGTCGGCGAGGACATCACGGCCGGCGTCGACTCCCAGCGCTCCTACGCCGCGCTGTACATCGGCGGCATGGGCAGCAAGGAGAAGAACTTCTACAACCAGCTCGCCCGGCGGATGGGCTACGAGCAGGCCGCCGACGAGATCCAGGAGAAGTACCTGGCCAAGGACTACGCGGGCGCCGCGGCCGCCGTCCCGCACGACCTGATCGACGCCACCTCGCTGATCGGCGACACCGCCCGGATCGCCGACCGGATGCAGGCCTACGCCGACGCGGGCGTCACCACGCTCACCCTGGCCCCGTCCGGCTTCACCCTGGACGAGCGGATCCAGGCGCTGCGCACCGGCGTCGAGGCCCTGGAGCGCGCCGGCCTGGCGTAGCGGTCCGGGGCCGTCGGGCGGCACTACAGCCAGTCGTGCCGCTTGAACACCCGGTGCAGCACTATGCAGACCGCCACCATCAGCGACAGCACCGCCGGGTACCCCCAGGGCTGGTGCAGTTCGGGCATGTCCTCGAAGTTCATCCCGTAGACGCCCGCGATCATCGTCGGCACGGCGGCCAGCGCCGCCCAGGCCGAGATCTTCCGCATGTCGTTGTTCTGCTGCACGCTGACCTGCGCCAGGTTGGCGTTGAGGATGTCGGACAGCAGCCGGTCCATGCCGTCGACCTGGTCGGTCACCCGGGCCAGGTGGTCGGCGACGTCCCGCAGGTAGGGCAGGGTCTCCGGGCGGATGTACGGTTCGCCGCCGCGGGCCAGGCGCAGCGTCGGTTCCAGCAGCGGGCCGGTGGCGCGGCGGACGGTCATCACCTGGCGCTTGTAGCCGTAGATCCGGCCGGCGGTGTCGCGGCCGACCCGGTTGGGGGCGAAGACGTCCGCCTCCAGTTCGTCCAGGTCGGTCTGGAGCCCGGTGGCTACCTCCATGTAGCCGTCGACGATGGTGTCGCACACCGAGTGCAGCACCGAGCTGGGCCCGTAGCGCAGCAGTTCGGGCTGCTTCTCCAGCCGGGCCCGCAGGCCGGAGAGCGGGGCGTCGGCGCCGTGCCGGACGGTCATCACGAAGTCCGCGCCGAGGAAGACCATCACCTCGCCGATGGTCACCGCGTGGGCACCGGGGTGGTAGCCGAGCGTCTTGAGGGCGACGAACAGGGAGCCCTGGTACGGCTCGATCTTGGGGCGCTGGTGGGCGCTGACGGCGTCCTCGACGGCCAGCGGGTGCAGGGCGAACTCCCTTCCGACGTGGTTGAGTTCCTCGGCGGTGGGCTCGAACAGGCCTATCCAGACGAAGCCGCCGGGCCCGGCGGCGCGGGCGGCGGCGAGCGCGCCGGCGAGGTCGTCGGGGGCCTCGATCCGGTGGCCGTCGTGGTAGCTGGCGCAGTGGACGATCATCGGGCCATTGTGGCCCGGCGAGGGGTGCCCGGGGCGGAGCCGGGCCAGGACGGCCTCGCGGGCCGGTGCCGGCGGCGGCCCAGGAGGACCCGTACCCTGCCCCCGCGTTGCGCGCCCGCACCCCGCGCCGGCACCCGACGGCCGCACCTCGCACCGACACTCCACGCCCGCGCCCGGAGGCCGTAGGCTGAGCCCCATGCCCACCCTGCTGCTCGTCCGCCACGGCCGCTCGACCGCGAACACCGCCGGAATCCTGGCCGGTTGGACGCCCGGCGTGGACCTCGACGACACCGGGCGCGCGCAGGCCGCCGTGCTGGCCGGCCGGCTCGCGGGGATCCCGCTGGTGCAGGCCGTCAGCAGCCCGCTGGAGCGCTGTCGGCAGACCCTGGAGCCGTTGCTGGCGGCCCGGCCCGAGCTGGGCCCGCCCGCCGAGGACGAGCGGCTGGGCGAGTGCCACTACGGCGAGTGGACCGGTCGGCCGCTGGCCGAGCTGGCCAAGGAGCCGCTCTGGCGCACCGTGCAGGACCACGCGGCTGCCGCGGCCTTCCCCGGCGGGGAGTCGTTGCGCGAGCTGAGCCACCGGACGGTCGGTGCGGTCCGGGAGTGGAACGAGAAGGTCGCCGCCGAGCACGGCGCGGACGCGGTCTGGCTCGCCTGCTCGCACGGGGACGTGATCAAGGCGGTGGTGGCCGACGCCCTCGGCCTGCACCTGGACCACTTCCAGCGGATCAGCGTCGAGCCCTGCTCGGTCACCGCGATCCGCTACACCCCGCAGCGGCCCTTCGTCCTGAGGATGGGCGACACCGGCGACCTCGGCTCGCTCGCGCCCAGGCCCGGCGCGGCCCCGGCCGCCCCGGCGGGCGACGCGGTGGTCGGCGGCACCACCTGAGACGGTCGCCCCGCCTGACCCGCCTGACCCGCCTGACCCGCCTGGTACGACCCTGGTCCGACCGGCGCCATCCGACCTGACCGGAGCCGCCCGGCCCGGAGCCGCATCACGTGGGCGGGAGCGCCGCCGCACGCCGCTCCGCAGCGGCCGGCGGCACCACCTGAGCTGGCCGGTGCCACTGCGGCTCGGCTCCCCTGCGGGGGCCCGGAGGTCGTAGGGTGACTAACGAGCCCCGCCGCGTGGCGAGCCCGCGCCCGGGCCGCCGTACGGCAGCCCGAGCCATGACGTCCGAACGATCCCTGTGATCCCCACGACCGACACGATCCGGAGCGAGAGCGTGCCCCGTCAGGTCTTCTTCTACGACCAGCCCGAACGGTTCGTGGCCGGCACCGTCGGCCAGCCCGGCGCCCGGGCGTTCTACCTGCAAGCCAGCGCCCGGGGCCGGATCACCAGCGTCCTGCTGGAGAAGACCCAGGTGGCGGCGCTCGCCGAGCGGATCGACGAGGTCCTGGACGAGGCGCTGCGGCGCAGCGGCGGCGACGTCTCCATCCCGGCCGCCGCCCCGCAGGACCTGCTCGACACCGCACCGCTGGACCTGCCGCTGGAGCAGGAGTTCCGGGTCGGCACCATGGCCCTGGCCTGGGACAGCGTGGACGGCTGCCTGGTGGTCGAGGCGCAGGCGCTGATCGAGGTGGAGGAGGACGAGGACGAGGACAGCGCCGCGGCGGTCTTCGAGGACGACGACAACGGTCCGGACATGCTGCGGGTGCGGCTGTCCGGCGCGATGGCCCGGGTGTTCGCCAAGCGGGCGCTGGACCTGGTCTCGGCCGGCCGCAAGCCCTGCCCGTTCTGCAACCTGCCGCTCGACCCGGAGGGCCACCTGTGCCCGCGCGCGAACGGCTACCGGCGCTGAACACCGAGACCCCGCCCCAGGCGGATCCGGCGGCCGCCGCCGCCCTCGCCGCCGACGTGCCCACCGCGCTGGAGCTGCTGCGCGAGGGCGAGTTGACGGTGCACGGGCGCCTCACCGAGGCGTCCAACGCCGCGCTGTACTGCACCGCCACACACGGTTCGCTGAGCGCGCAGGCCGTCTACAAGCCGGTCGCCGGGGAGCGCCCGCTGTGGGACTTCCCGGACGGCACGCTGGCCGGCCGCGAGGTCGCCGCGTACGAGGTGTCGGCCGCGACCGGCTGGGCGCTGGTGCCGCCGACCGTGCTGCGCGACGGGCCGCACGGGCCCGGGATGGTGCAGCTGTGGGTCGAGCCGGATCCGCAGGCCGAGCCGCTGCTGGCCCTCCAGGACCCGCGCGGCCCGGAGCACGGCTGGCTGCCGATCGTGCGGGCCGAGGTCGGCGGGGGACGCACCGCGCTGCTGGTGCACCACGACGACCAGCGGCTGCGCCGGCTCGCCGTGCTGGACGCGGTGCTCAACAACGCCGACCGCAAGGGCGGCCACCTGATCCCGGCCGCCGACGGCCGGGTCTACGGCATCGACCACGGCGTCACCTTCAACACCGAGGGCAAGCTGCGCACCCTGCTCTGGGGCTGGGCCGGCGAGCCGCTGCCCGCCGAGGCGCTGGAGGTGCTGACCCGGCTCGCCGAGCGCCTGGACGGCGAGCTGGCCGCGCGCCTCGCCCCGCACCTGACCGCCGCCGAACTGGAGGCGACCCGCGCCCGGGTGGCCGGGCTGCGCCGCACCGGCCGGCACCCGCTGCCCTCCGAGGACTGGCCCCCGATCCCCTGGCCGCCGGTCTAGGGCCTGCGGACCGGTTCGGGCCGGCTGATGGTCTGGACCTGTCCGCGAACCGGCAGCACACTGCTCCGATGGACGCGTTACGGACCACCCCCACCCCCCGTACCACGCCGGACCTGCCGCTGCACCGGCTACAGGTCCCGCTGCCGCACCTGCTCCCGTTCGCCATCGGGAGCTTCGACACGATCGGCCCGCTGTCCCGGGCGGGCTTCCCGCACCGGCACTCGTTCTACGAGATCGTCCACGTCACCGGCGGCCGCGGCGCCCACGTCCTGGACCTGGTCCACCGGCCGCTGGCGCCACCGCAGTTGTGCGTGATCACGCCCGGCCAGGTGCACTACTGGTCGGACGCGGACGAACTCACCGGCCAGGTCGTCCTGTTCAACGAGGACTTCCTGCTCCGGAACCCGCAGGACCTCGCCGCGCTGCGCACCCTGGCCACCCGCCCCGCGCTCGGGCTCGGCGAACAGGCCGGGCCGGTCGGCGCGTTGCTCGCCGACATGGAACACGAGTACCGCTCCAGGCAGCCCGGCTACCAGGGCGTGCTGCGGGCCAGTCTGCACATCCTGATCGTCCGGGCGCTGCGCGCCGGCCGGCCGGGGGAGCGGCCGTCGCCGCCCGGCCGGCCGACCGAACTGGCCTCCGCCTTCACCCGGTTGATCGCCGGCCCGGGCGGGGTGCGGCACTCGGTGGCGTCCAGTGCGCAGGAACTCGGCGTCTCGCCGGGCCACTTGCAGACCCTGGTCAAGCAGGCCACCGGCCGCACCCCGGGCGGGCTGATCCGGCGCCAGCAGACCCTGGAGGCCAAACGGCTACTGGCCTGCACGGATCTGACGATTCGTCAGGTCTCGAAGGAGGCGGGCTTCGCCGACCCGGCCTACTTCTGCCGTTTCTTCCGGCGGGAGACCGGGATGACGCCGGGGGAGTTCCGGGCCCGGGTCGACGGAAATCACCACGATCCCCGGATCGCGTCCATCGCGGCGGCCCCGGACTGCCCGTAACTTTGCTGGTGGCCACCGGTGGCCGGTCCGGCGCGCGCGGACGGGCGGCCGGTTCGGCCCTTGTCATGCCCCCACCATGGCAAGGGCCGCCCCCCACATCCACCCCACCCCCCACCCGAAGGAGAGGGCGCATGCCCACGCCCGACGGCATGATCAGCCGCAAGACCGTCCTGAAGGCCGCCGCCGCGCTCGGCGCCGCCCCGCTGCTGGTCGGCGGCGGCGTCGCGCTGGCCCGCGAGCAGGCCGGCACCGGTCGGCCCCCCGGCCTCACCCCCGAGTGCCACGACGGCGACGACCCCACCATCGAGCAGACCGAGGGCCCCTACTTCAAGCCCAACTCCCCACTGCGCAGCTCCATGGTCAACGACGGCCCCGGCACCCGGCTGACCGTCAGCGGCTACGTCTTCGGCCGCGCCTGCCGACCGATCTCCGGCGTCCTGCTGGACTTCTGGCAGGCCGACGACAACGGCGCCTACGACAACACCGGGTTCACCTTCCGCGGCCACCAGTTCACCGACGCGAACGGCGCCTTCAAGCTGGACACGATCGTCCCCGGCCTCTACCCGGGCCGCACCCGGCACCTCCACGTCAAGCTCCAGGCGCCCGGCCGCCCGGTGCTCACCACCCAGCTCTACTTCCCCGGCGAGCCGCGCAACAGCACGGACACCATCTACGACGCCCGGCTGCTGATGAACGTCCGCCAGAACGGCCCGGGCCGTGAGGGCAGCTACGACTTCGTCCTGGACGTGCCGCAGACCCCGGGCACGCCGAGCCCGACCCCCACCGCCACCCCGACCGGAACCCCGACCGGAACGCCCACCGGAACGCCCACCGGAACGCCCACGCCGCCGAGCGGCAGTTGGAAGCCCGGGGCCTCGTACAACGCGGGCGACCGCGTCACCTACTCCGGCGCCTCCTACCTCTGCCTCCAGGCGCACACCGCCATGGTGGGCTGGGAGCCGCCGAACGTGCCGGCCCTCTGGCAGCGGTCGTAGCGGCTCCGGCCGCGTCCCCCGGGGTGCCGGGCGCCCGGTCGGCGGCAGGGTCGACCGGGCGCTCAACCGTGTCCGAAAGCCTGCCCGAAGCCTGCCCGAAGCCTGCTCGAAGCCCGCCCAACGCCCGCCCAACGCCTGCCCGAAGCCCGCCCGACGCCCGCCCGAAGCCTGCCGCATGCCTGCCGGAAACAACGCCGGTCCCGTCAAGGTCCGTTCCTTATCAGTCGGGAAGCGGTCCGGCAATGACAGGAAGCGAATCCAGTCGATCTTGTGTACTGGTTAGGCTTTCAAATGTTCGCAAGGTTAAAGTCGGTTCCATGCATGCCTGGCCCGCCTCCGAGGTTCCCGCCCTGCCTGGTCAGGGGCTCCCCCTCCGTATCTTCGACACCGCAGCGGGCACGGTCCGTGAGGTCGTGCCGCAGGACGGCACCGCCCGGATCTACGTCTGCGGCATCACCCCCTACGACGCGACCCACATGGGCCACGCCGCCACCTACAACGCCTTCGACCTGGTGCAGCGCGTGTGGAAGGACGCCGGCCACGACGTCCTGTACGTCCAGAACGTCACCGACGTGGACGACCCGCTGCTGGCCCGGGCGGTCGAGACCGGTCAGGACTGGGTGGCCCTCGCCGAGCGCGAGACGGCCCTGTTCCGCGAGGACATGACCGCCCTGCGGCTGCTTCCGCCGGCCCACTACATCGGCGCCGTCGAGTCGATCCCGTGGATCGTCCCGCTGGTCCAGAAGCTGCTCGCCAGCGGCGCCGCCTACCAGGTGGACGGCGACATCTACTTCTCGGTCGACTCCGACCCCCGCTTCGGCCAGGTCTCCGGCCTCGACCGGGAGGCCATGCGCCCGGTCTTCGCCGAGCGCGGCGGAGACCCGGACCGCCCGGGCAAGCGCCACCCGCTGGACGCCCTGCTCTGGCTCGCCGCCCGCCCGGGCGAGCCCGCCTGGGAGACCGAACTCGGCCACGGCCGCCCCGGCTGGCACATCGAGTGCGTCGCCATCGCGCTGCAGTACCTCGGCATGTCCTTCGACATCCAGGGCGGCGGCAGCGACCTCTCCTTCCCGCACCACGAGATGGGCGCCTCGCACGCCCAGGTCGCCACCGGCGCCCACCCGTACGCCAAGGCGTACGTGCACGCCGGCATGGTCGGCCTGGACGGCCACAAGATGTCCAAGTCCCGCGGCAACCTGGTCTTCGTCTCGGCGCTGCGCCGCGAGGGCGTCGACCCGGCGGCGATCCGCCTGGCGCTGCTCTCGCACCACTACCGCGAGGACTGGGAGTGGACCAAGGCGACCCTGGACGAGGCCGTCGAGCGCCTCGCCCGCTGGCGGGCCGCGGTCTCCCGGCCGGACGGCCCGGCCGCCGAGCAGCTGCTCGACGAGGTCCGTACGGCGCTCGCGGACGACCTGGACGCGCCCGCCGCGCTGGCCGCCGTCGACCGCTGGGCCGAGCGGCAGGAGGCCGGGGGCGGCACCGACATGGGTGCGCCCGGCCTGGTCAGCCGCACCGTGGACGCCCTGCTCGGCGTCGCGCTGTAGGACCTGCCTCCTCTCAACACGCCGAAGGGGCGTCCGGACCACGCGTCCTGACGCCCCTTCGGCGTTGTCCGGGGCGGGCCCGGGGCGGCGGCTACTCCTCGTCGCCGTCCTGGCTCTCCCGGGCCGAGCCCGGGGACTCCGGCTCGGCCGGCCGCTCCGCCGTGGCGTGCCCGGCCACCGGCTTCTCGCCGGTCGGCCCGACGTTCTCCCGGCGGCGCAGGTAGCGCTCGAACTCGCGGGCGATCGCGTCGCCGGAGGCCTCCGGCAGCTCCGCGGTGTCCTGCGCCTCCTCCAACTGCTGGACGTACTCGGCCACCTCGCTGTCCTCGGCGGCCAGCTGGTCCACGCCCAGCTGCCAGGCCCTGGCGTCCTCGCCGAGCTCGCCCGGCGGGATGCGCAGGTCCAGCAGGTCCTCCAGCTTGTTGACCAGGGCCAGCGTCGCCTTGGGGTTCGGCGGCTGCGCGACGTAGTGCGGCACGGCCGCCCAGAGTGTCACGGCCGGGACCCCGGCGTGCGTGCAGGCCTCCTGGAGCACCCCGACGATGCCGGTCGGGCCCTCGTAGCGGCTCTCCTCCAGGTCCAGCCGGCGGGCCAGCTCCGGGTCGGAGGTGACCCCGCTGACCGGCACCGGGCGGCTGTGCGGGGTGTCGCCGAGCAGCGCGCCCAGGATCACCACCAGCTCGATGCCGAGTTCGTGCGCGAAGCCGAGCAGCTCGTTGCAGAACGAGCGCCAGCGCATGCTCGGCTCGATGCCGCGCACCAGGACGACGTCCCGGGTGGTCGGCTCGGTCACCCGGATCACCGAGAGCCTGGTGGTCGGCCAGGTGATCCGGCGGATGCCGCCGTCCAGCCAGACCGTGGGCCGGTTGACCTGGAAGTCGTAGTAGTCCTCCGCGTCCAGGGCGGCGATCACCTTGCCGCCCCAGGTGTCGTCCAGATGTGCCAGGGCCGCGGAGGCGGCGTCGCCCGCGTCGTTCCAGCCCTCGAAAGCGCAGACCATCACCGGGTCGATCAACTCGGGAACATCTTCCAGCTCGATCACCCAGCGTCTCCCTCCGGTCGGCGGTCGAACCTGCGCCGCCTCGGCTGGCCTGCCGGGGCGCCGACGGGTCGGCTGCCGACTGTCGAACCTCTCGTCACCCATGGAACGCCTCGCCCCATGGTCCCTACCTGCCCAGCCTACGGGCTTTGATGCGCACCGCGGCCGGGCACCGGGACAGTCTGGGGGAGCGTGCCGCCCCGATCCAGCGGATATCCGGACGGTCCGGGCTGACGGGTCGTCAGCTCCTCCGGGGCGGGCGCGGACGGTGTCCGAGCGGCGACGCGGCGCGACGACGCACCCTTCCCGCACGCGCCGTTCCCGCACGCACTCTTTGCCGCGCGCGCCGTTCCCGCACGCGCCGCCGGAACCCCTCAGGCGTCCACCCACCCGCGCCGGTACGCCGCCCAGTGCTCCGGGGTGGCGGCGAAGTCCACGTAGAGCGCGACGCCGAAGTTCCGTCGCCCCGGGTCCTGGCGGCCCAGGCCCAGCCGGACGCCCCGGACGGCGGCCGGCACGGTCTCGGCGTCACCCCGATGGCCGTGCCGGTCGTCCCAGAAGAACGGCAGGCCGATCAGCAGGTCCACCCCGGCCGGGGTGGCCTCCAGCGCCAGTTCGGTCTGCAGGGCGACGTAGCCGCCGAACAGCGGCTCGGTCGGCATGCTGGTGTCGTACGCCATCACGGCGACCTGGTCGACCCGGCGGGCGGTCTCGGTGAAGTACGCCTGGTCCCACCACTTGCCGTGGTCGGTGAGCAGGATCCCGGCGGTGTGCAGGCCGGGCACCGGGTCGAGCTGCGGGGCCGCCACCGAGAGCGCGGCGCCGTGCTCGGCCGTGACCGGGCGGACCTGGTCGAGCAGGGCCAGCCAGCCGGCGCTGCCGGGCCGGATCGGTTCCATGTCGAAGTGCACGCCGTCGAAGCCGAGGTCCAGGACCTGCCGGGCGGAGGCGGTGACCCGGTCCCGGGTGGGGGCGTCCTCCAGGTCCAGGGCGTCCTTCTCCGGCTTGACCTCGTCGCCCAGCCAGCTCTGCACCCGGACGTCCGGCAGCGCCCGGTGCACCGCGTCGGTGAACCAGCGGGCCCGGGGGTGGACGGCGGGCGGCAGCGAGCCGTCGTGTTCCAGCGGGCCGGTGTGCACGTACAGGTCGCGGACGCCGGTGCCGGCCAGCTGCCGCACCAGCGCGGCGACGTCGGCCTCGCCCTTGCGGCCGTCCACCCAGGCGTGGCCGAGCCAGAGCGCGTCCCGGCCGCGGGTGCGGGCCTCGGCGGACGGGTCGCCGGTGTAGTGCAAGCGGATCGCGACGAAGGCCGAGCCGAGCGCGGCCGTCGGCACGGCCGCCGCGAGGCCCAGTGCCAGCAGCGCCCGGCGCCACCGGGACCAGCTCTGCCAGCGCTTGCGCAACGCCCGGAACGGGGCCGCCAGGGCCCCCGTGACGCGTCGCGCGACGGTCGGGAATCGGCCCACGCGGTTGCTCCCCCCTTGCGGTCGAACGCTCAGGATACGGAATGCGACCGCAGGCCGGGGCGCGGGCCGGATACCCTGGCCACGTGCGGGCCCGAGTAAGCGGGCCCGCAAAGCCGACAGCCGTCGCACCAGGGAGAAGCCCCATGGCCACTGCAGCCAATCCGTCCATCACTCAGCAGAGCCGCGCGAACGCGCTGCGTGAAGCGCTCGCCACCCGGGTGGTGGTCGCCGACGGTGCAATGGGCACCATGCTCCAGGCACAGGA
Source organism: Kitasatospora sp. NPDC043949 (assembly GCF_056435365.1). Lineage (NCBI taxonomy): Bacteria > Bacillati > Actinomycetota > Actinomycetes > Kitasatosporales > Streptomycetaceae > Kitasatospora > Kitasatospora sp. NPDC043949. The sequence goes on from NZ_JBWKEQ010000031.1 coordinate 31,814, forward strand.
TCCGACGCTGGAGGACTTCCAGAACCTGGAGGGCTGCAACGAGGTCCTCAACGCCACCCGGCCCGACATCGTGCGCTCCGTCCACGAGGCCTACTTCGGGGTCGGCGTGGACTGCGTCGAGACCAACACCTTCGGCGCCAACTTCTCCGCACTCGGCGAGTACGAGATCGCGGATCGCATCTTCGAGCTGTCCGAGTCGGGCGCCCGGATCGCCCGCGAGGTGGCCGACGCCCACGCCGCCGACGGCCGCACCCGCTGGGTGCTCGGCTCGATCGGCCCCGGCACCAAGCTGCCCACCCTCGGCCACGCGCCGTACGAGACGCTGCGCGACGGCTTCCAGCAGAACGCGGCCGGCCTGATCGCCGGCGGCGCCGACGCGCTGCTGGTCGAGACCAGCCAGGACCTGCTGCAGACCAAGGCCGCCATCCTGGGCTGCAAGCGCGCCCTCGCCGAGGCCGGGCTGGACCTGCCGGTGCTGGTGCAGGTGACCGTGGAGACCACCGGCACCATGCTGCTCGGCTCCGAGATCGGCGCCGCGCTGACGGCCCTGGAGCCGCTCGGCGTCGACTACATCGGCCTCAACTGCGCCACCGGCCCGGCCGAGATGAGCGAGCACCTGCGCTACCTGGCCAAGAACGCGCGGATCGGCCTGTCCTGCATGCCGAACGCGGGCCTGCCGGTGCTCGGCAAGGACGGCGCCCACTACCCGCTCTCCCCGTCCGAACTGGCCGACGCGCACGACGTGTTCACCCGCGAGTACGGCCTCTCGCTGGTCGGCGGCTGCTGCGGCACCACGCCCGAGCACCTGCGCCAGGTGGTCGAGCGGGTGCAGGGCCGGCCGGTCACCCCGCGCACCCCGCAGCCGGAGTCCTCGGCGTCCTCGCTGTACCAGGCGGTGCCGTTCCGCCAGGACACCTCGTACCTGGCGATCGGCGAGCGCACCAACGCCAACGGTTCGAAGAAGTTCCGCGAGGCGATGCTGGCCGGCGACTGGCAGGCCTGCGTGGAGATCGCCCGCGAGCAGATCCGGGACGGCTCCCACCTGCTGGACCTGTGCGTGGACTACGTCGGCCGCGACGGCGTCGCCGACATGAAGGAGATCGCCGGCCGGCTGGCCACCGCCTCCACCCTGCCGATCGTGCTGGACTCCACCGAGCCGCAGGTGCTGCGGGCCGGCCTGGAGGCGCTCGGCGGCCGTGCGGTGCTCAACTCGGTCAACTATGAGGACGGCAACGCCCCGGATTCGCGCTTCGGCCGGATCGCCTCGCTGGCCCGCGAGCACGGCGCCGGCCTGATCGCGCTGACCATCGACGAGGAGGGCCAGGCCCGCACCGCCGGCAAGAAGGTCGAGATCGCCGAGCGGCTGATCGCCGAGCTGACCGCCGACTACGGCGTCGACGAGGGCTCGATCCTGGTGGACTGCCTCACCTTCACCCTGGCCACCGGCCAGGAGGAGTCCCGCCGGGACGGCATCGAGACCATCGAGGCGATCCGCGAGCTCAAGCGCCGCCACCCGGCCGTGCAGACCACGCTGGGCCTGTCCAACATCTCCTTCGGCCTCAACCCGGCCGCCCGGGTGGTGCTGAACTCGGTCTTCCTGCACGAGTGCGTGGAGGCCGGCCTGGACTCGGCGATCGTGCACGCCTCCAAGATCCTGCCGATCTCCCGGATCCCCGAGGACCAGCGCGAGGCCGCCCTCGACCTGGTCTACGACCGCCGCCGGGACGGCTACGACCCGCTCCAGCACCTGCTGGAGCTGTTCGACGGCGTCTCCTCGGCCTCGGTCAAGGCGTCCAAGGCGGAGGAGCTGGCCGCGCTGCCGCTGGACGAGCGCCTGCAGCGCCGGATCATCGACGGCGAGCGCAACGGCCTGGAGGCCGACCTGGACGAGGCGCTGGCCGGGCGGCCCGCGCTGGAGATCATCAACGACACCCTGCTGGCCGGCATGAAGGTGGTCGGCGAGCTGTTCGGCTCCGGCCAGATGCAGCTGCCCTTCGTGCTCCAGTCCGCCGAGGTGATGAAGACCGCGGTGGCCCACCTGGAGCCGTACATGGAGAAGTCCGACAGCGAGGGCAAGGGCACCATCGTGCTGGCCACCGTCAAGGGCGACGTCCACGACATCGGCAAGAACCTGGTGGACATCATCCTGTCCAACAACGGCTACAACGTGGTCAACCTGGGCATCAAGCAGCCGGTCTCGGCGATCCTGGACGCCGCGCAGGAGCACAAGGCGGACGTGATCGGGATGTCCGGCCTGCTGGTGAAGTCCACCGTGATCATGAAGGAGAACCTGGAGGAGCTCAACCAGCGCAAGCTGGCCGCGAGTTACCCGGTGATCCTGGGCGGCGCCGCGCTCACCCGGGCCTACGTCGAGCAGGACCTGCACGAGATCTACGAGGGCGAGGTCCGCTACGCCCGGGACGCCTTCGAGGGCCTGCGGCTGATGGACGCGCTGATCGCGGTCAAGCGCGGCGTGCCCGGCGCGAGCCTGCCGGAGCTCAAGCAGCGCCGGCACGCCCGGGTCGAGGTGGTGGAGGAGCCGGAGGTCAACCTCGGCCAGATCCGCTCGGACGTCACCGTCGACAACACCGTGCCGACCCCGCCGTTCTGGGGCGACCGGATCGTCAAGGGCATCCCGTTCGCCGACTACGCCTCCTGGCTGGACGAGGACGCGCTGTTCAAGGGCCAGTGGGGCCTGAAGGCGGCCCGCAGCGGCGAGGGGCCCTCGTACGAGGAGCTGGTGGAGACCGAGGGCCGGCCGCGGCTGCGGATGTGGCTGGACCGGCTGCAGACCGAGGGCTGGCTGGAGGCGGCCGTGGTCTACGGCTACTACCCGGCCAACTCCAAGGGCGACGACCTGATCGTCTTCCACGAGGACGGCACCGAGCGGACCCGCTTCACCTTCCCCCGCCAGCGGCGCGGGCGCCGGCTCTGCCTGGCCGACTTCTTCCGCCCGGAGGAGTCCGGCGTGCGGGACGTGATCGGCCTCCAGGTGGTCACCATGGGCAACCGGATCTCGGAGGCGGCGAACGAGCTGTTCGCCGACAACTCCTACCGCGACTACCTGGAGCTGCACGGCCTGTCGGTGCAACTGGCCGAGGCGCTGGCCGAGTTCTGGCACGCCCGGGTCCGCTACGAGCTGGGCTTCTCCGGCGAGGACCCGCAGGACGTCAAGGACATGTTCGCGCTCAAGTACCGGGGCGCCCGCTTCTCGCTCGGCTACGGGGCCTGCCCGGAGCTGGAGGACCGCGCCAAGATCGCCGAGCTGCTGAAGCCCGAGCGGATCGGCGTGGTGCTCTCCGAGGAGTTCCAGCTACACCCGGAGCAGTCCACCGACGCGATCGTCATCCACCACCCGGAGGCGAAGTACTTCAACGCCCGGTAACCCCGGCGCCTCGTTCCGTTCGCTCTTTTCGGGCGAACCGGGCGTATCCTGGATGATCCTGAACGGGCCGGTCCGCTCACCAGCGGGCCGGCCCGCGCCATCCCCGGGGGGCGCTCGAACGCACCCGGGGGTACCGACGGAAGGACTCCCGCCATGACCACCTCCACCGCCGCCCGGATCCTCGACCACGGGGACGGCCGCGGCCTGCAGGCGGTGCTGCTGGACATGGACGGGACGCTGGTGGACACCGAGGACTTCTGGTGGCAGGCCGAGGTCACCCTGTTCGCCGAGCTGGGCCACGCGCTGACCGACGAGGACCGGGCCCAGGTGGTCGGCGGTCCGATGACACGGGTGATCGACTACCTGGTCGGCACCACCGGGGTGGACCTCGCCCCGGCGGACCTGACGGTGCTGATCAACCAGCGCTTCGTCGACCTGCTGGCGGGCGGCGTGCCGCTCATGCCGGGCGCCGAACGTCTCCTCAACACCCTGGCCGCACACGGGATTCCGGCCGTTCTGGTGACCGCCTCGCACCGGCACGTGGTGGACATCGTGCTGCGCTCGCTGGGCTCCCACCACTTCGCCTTCACGGTTGCCGGGGACGAGGTGCCGCGCACCAAGCCGCACCCGGACCCGTACCTGGAGGCGGCCCGGCGGCTGGGCGCGGACCCGGCCCGCTGCGTGGTGGTCGAGGACGCGCCGACCGGGGTGCGGGCGGCCGAGGCGGCGGGCTGCCCGGTCGTCGCGGTGCCCTCGGTGGCACCGATCGAGCCGGCCCCGGGGCGGCTGGTGCGCTCCTCGCTGGAGCAGGTCGATCTTGAACTGCTGCGCTCGCTGGTCGCTTCGCGGGTGTGATTGTCATCTCATTGCGAGGGTGGTCTACTCGCCGGTAAGCAGCCGGATCCAGCCACCGCCGACGGCCGCCCGGGGAGAAAAAGGGCATTGCCTGACAACTCGTCGGGTGTTTCGCGATGCCCTCAACCACCGTGTCCCAAACGTCATCTGCACGGGTATCGGTCGTGCGTGTTCGATATGGCACGCTACTCCAGTTCGTTCCCCTCCCTCGCGCCCTGCCACCGCCGACGACGGGCAACCCCGTCCCGCCCGCGGTCGTACGGGCGCCAGGCCCGCGCACGCCTTCCGCACCCGGAGCGCCCTCGACGCGGGCCGCCGGCCCCGGTCGGACCGCACCCAGAAGGACGCGCCCCGTGAAGACTTCAGCTGAACGCCTGGCAGCACTCGGCTGCGCCGGTCTTGTCGCCGTGACGGCGGCAGGCTGCGGATCGGTCACCGACGCCGTCAAGGGGGACGGCGGCAAGGCGATCGTCATGGGTACCACCCAGCTCACCGGCGTGCTGGACCCGGCCGCCGCCTACGACTCCGGGTCCTGGCTGCTGCTGCGCAACACCTTCCAGTCGCTGCTCACCTTCCCGGCCGCCTCCAGCGCCCCCTCCCCGGACGCCGCGCAGTCCTGCGAGTTCACCGCGGGCGACGCCACCCAGTACCACTGCACCATGCGGACCGGCCTGAAGTTCTCCAACGGCCACCCGCTGACCGCGGCCGACGTGGTGTTCTCGATCGAGCGCACCAAGAAGATCAACGACCAGAACGGCGCGGCCCCCCTGCTCTCCTCGATCAGGAGCGTCGAGGCCAAGGGCGACACCGAGGTGATCTTCCACCTCTCCACGCCCGACGCCACCCTGCCGGCCAAGCTGGCCGGCCCGGCCGGCGCCATCCTCGACCACCAGGCCTACCCGGCCGACAAGGTCGTCCCCAACGACAAGCTGATCGGCTCCGGCCCGTACCGCTTCGAGACGGTCGAGGTCATGGGCGGCAACGGCGACACGGCCAAGCAGCTGGGCAAGGTCGTCCTGGTGCCCAACGACAAGTACAACGGCGAGGCCAAGCTCCGGAACAGCAAGTTCACCGTCCGGTACTTCGACAAGCCCGCCGACCTGAAGGCCGCGCTGGACAAGGGCGACGTCGACCTCACCGACAACAGCCTGGACCCGAACACCGCCGCCCAGATGCACTCCGACCAGCAGGGCGGCAAGACCGACCTCCAGGTCGTCGAGGGCGACAGCAACGACACCCGCTCGCTGGTCTTCAACACCAAGGACCCGGTCGCCGGCAACGTCGCCGTCCGCCAGGCCGCCGCCCAGCTGCTCGACCGCAAGTCGCTCGCCCGCGACGTCTTCGCCCGGACCGTCCAGCCGCTGTACGCGATGGTCCCGGCCGGCGTCACCGGCCACACCACGGCCTTCTTCGACCGCTACGGCGACCAGGACAGCGGCAAGGCCAAGAAGATCCTCACCGACGCCAAGGTCCAGCTCCCGGTCAAGCTCACCCTCACCTGGTCGCGCTCGCGGGCCGGCAGCGCCGAGCCCGAGACCCTGAAGAAGCAACTGGAGGCCGGCGGCCTGTTCCAGGTGACCGTCCAGACGGAGCCGGACTGGGACAAGTACCGGGCCGGCTGGTCCGAGGGCCGCTACCAGGCGTACCTCATCGGCTGGTTCGCCGACTACCCGGACCCGGACAACTACATCGCCCCGCTGCTCATCGACGGCGGCGCCTACCACCACGGCTGGGACGACCCGAGGATCAGCCAGAAGCTGGTGCCGGACGGCCTCAAGCAGGCCGACCGCAGCGCCGCGGTGGCCGGCTACGCCCAGATCCAGCAGATCGTCGCCGAGAACGCGCCGCTCATCCCGCTGTACCAGAACAAGGGCTTCTTCGCGTCGCGTTCGTACATCATCGGCGTCGAGTCGACCATCGACACCACCGGCGTGTTCCGCTTCTGGGAGATCAGCCGCAGCGCCGGCAAGTAGACGACCGGACGACACCCCTCAACACGGCGGCCCGCCCGCCTTCCCCCAGGGTGCACGGGGAAGGCGGGCGGGCCGTCGGCTGCAGGGTCTACAGGGCGCCCGGGCGCACCAGCCCGCTCTCGTACGCGTACACCGCCGCCTGCACCCGGTCGCGCAGCTGGAGCTTGGTCAGCACATGGCCGACGTGCGTCTTCACGGTGGTCTCGCTGACGAACAGTTCGGCCGCGATCTCCGCGTTCGAGAGCCCGCGCGCCACCAGCTTCAGCACCTCCAGCTCGCGCTCGGTCAGCGCGCTCAGCGCCTGCGGCGGCGCCTCCTCGCCCGAGGGCAGCTTGGTGGCGTACATGTCCAGCAGCCGGCGGGTGATGCTCGGCGCCAGCATCGCCGCGCCGTCCGCCACCACCCGGATCGCCTGCACCAGTTCCTCCGCCGGGACGTCCTTCAGCAGGAAGCCGCTGGCGCCCGCGCGCAGCGCCTCCACCACGTACTCGTCCAGGTCGAAGGTGGTCAGCACCAGCACCTTGGCCGGGCCGTCCCGCCCGGGGCCGGCGATCCTGCGGGTCGCCTCGACGCCGTCCATCCTGGGCATCCGGATGTCCATCAGCACCACGTCGGGCTGCAGCGCCCGCACCTGGTCCAGCGCCTGCTGACCGTCGCCGGCCTCGCCGACCACGACCAGGTCGGACTCGGCCTCCAGGATCATCCGGAAACCGGTGCGCAGCAGCGGCTGGTCGTCGACCAGCAGCACTCGGATCGTCACTAGGACTCCTTGCTCATCTGATCCCCCGTGGGATCGTCTTCGTCAGACGTACGCGACAGCGGCAGCGGGTACGGCGGGGGAGTGCCGCCGAACTCCGGGCAACTGGCCTGGTGGTCGCACCAGTCGCAGAGGCGGTTGCGGGTCGCCGGGAACTCCCCGGTGGCCACCGCGTGGGTGATCCGCTCCCAGAGCGCCCGCAGCTTGCGCTCCACCGCGAGCAGGTCGGCCTCGTCCGGGTCGTAGCTGACCACGTCCCCGCCCCCGCCGAGGTAGACCAGCTGGAGCCGCTTGGGGACGACACCCTTCCAGCGCCACACCACGAGCGCGTAGAACTTCATCTGGAACATCGCCTTGCCCTCGAAGTCCCGCGAGGGCGCCCGGCCGGTCTTGTAGTCCACCAGCCGGACCTCACCGCTCGGGGCGACGTCCACCCGGTCGATGTAGCCGCGCAGCAGCAGCCCCGACTCCAGGGCCGTCTCCACGTACAGCTCGCGCTCCACCGGGTGCAGCCGGGTCGGGTCCTCCAGCCGGAACCACTGGCCGACCAGCTTCTCGGCGTCCGCCAGCCAGCGGGCGAGCGCCGCGCCGTCCGGATCGTCCGGGAACAGCGAGCCCAGCTCCGGGCGCTCGCCCAGCAGCCGCTCCCACTGCGGGCGCAGCAGGCCCAGCGCCCGCTCCGGCGTCCGATCGGTCGCGGGGCTGTCGAAGAGCCGCTCCAGCACCGCGTGCACCAGCGTGCCCCTGGTCGCCGCCGCGCTCGGCGGCTCGGGCAGCCGGTCGATCACCCGCAGCCGGTACAGCAGGGGACAGGTCAGGAAGTCCCCCGCCCGGGACGGGGACAGGCCGGTCGGGGGCGCCGCCGGGCGCGCCGGGGCCCCGGCGGCGCTGGTGGTGTCGGTCTGCTGCATGCCTCCGACCCTATTGCCCTTCGCTGTCATCCTGCTGCCACGGTGCTGCCACACCGCGCGGCACAGTGGGTATGAAGCCTGACAGAGGGCCGCACGCCACCGGAGGGCCGCGATCACGTAGCGTGGGCGCACCGGGGCACGACGGGGCAGACGACCGAAGGGATCACGGTGAGCGACAGCAGGGGGCAGCAGACCTCCGACCAGCCACCGCAGGACGACGGCGGCCGCCCGGCAGGGCGACCGCCCCGGCCGCCCGAGCGCGGCAGCGGCCTCCTGGTGGGCCGCCCCTTCGGCGTGCCCATCTACGTGACCCCCTCCTGGTTCGTCATCGCCGCGCTGATCACCTGGGTGTTCGGCGGCCAGCTCGGCGACGTCCTGCCGGACCTCGGCGCCGCCCGCTACCTGCTCGCGTTCTTCTTCGCGGTCGCCTTCTACGCCTCCGTCCTGGTGCACGAGCTCGCTCACACCCTGGTCGCGCTGCGCTACAGGCTCGGTGTACGGCGGATCCAGCTCCAGTTCTTCGGCGGCGTCTCGGAGATCGAGAACGAGGCCGAGAGCCCGTGGCGCGAGTTCTGGCTGGCCTTCGTCGGCCCGCTGCTCTCGCTGGTGCTCGGCGGCGTGTTCTACCTCGCGATGCAGGCCGTGGAGCTCTCCACGGTGCCCGGGGTGCTGCTCACCGGGCTGATGGTCTCCAACCTGGTGGTCGCCGCGTTCAACCTGCTGCCCGGCCTGCCGCTGGACGGCGGCCGGATGCTGCGCGCGGTCGTCTGGGCGATCAGCGGCAAGGCGATGACCGGCACGGTCGCCGCCGCCTGGGTCGGCCGGGCGCTGGCCGTCGCGGTGCTGGTCGGCCTGCCGCTGTTCAGCGCCGCCCGCGGGATCGAACGCACCACGACCGACACCCTGGTGGACGCGGTGCTGGCCGCCGTCCTCGCCGCGATCATCTGGAACGGCGCCACCGGGAGCCTGCGCAACGCCCGGCTCAAGGAGGTGCTGCCCGGCCTGCGGCTGCGCGAGTTCGCCCGCCGGACCGTCGAGGTCACCGCCGACACCCCGCTCGGCGAGGCGCTGCGCCGGGCCCGCGAGGCCCAGGCCGGCGCGGTCGTGGTGGTGGACGGTCGGGGCGACCCGATCGGCATCGTCCGCGAGTCCGCCGTCCGCGCGGTGCCCGAGCACCGCCGCCCGTGGGTCGCCGTCGGCCCGCTCGCCCGCGACCTCGAACCCGGCCTTCGGCTGGACGCCGACCTCGGCGGCGAGGACCTGCTGCGCGCCGTCCAGGCCACCCCGGCCGGGGAGTACCTGGTGGTCGAGGCGGACGGCCGGGTGTTCGGCGTGGCCGCGCTCACCGACATCGAGCAGCGCCTCACCGCCGCCGTCGCCGGCCGGTGATCACTCTGGTCGGGCGGACCGTCCGCTTCCCTTAGGATTGACCGCATGTCCGAACCGACCGGTGCCACCCGCCGACGCGGGCCCTTCCAGGTCGGGGACCAGGTCCAGCTGACCGACCCCAAGGGCCGCCACTACACGTTCACGCTCCAGGCCGGGAACCAGTTCCACACCCACAAGGGTGCGTTCCCGCACGACGAGCTGATCGGCGCCCCCGAGGGCACGGTCGTGCGCACCACGGGGAACGTCCCGTACCTCGCGCTGCGCCCCCTGCTCCCCGACTACGTCCTGTCCATGCCGCGCGGCGCCGCCGTGATCTACCCCAAGGACGCGGGGCAGATCCTGGCCATGGCCGACATCTTCGCCGGCGCCCGCGTCGTCGAGGCCGGTGTCGGCTCGGGCGCGCTCTCCACCTACCTGCTGCGCGCCGTCGGCGACACCGGCATGCTGGCCTCGTACGAGCGCCGGCAGGACTTCGCCGACATCGCCAAGGGCAACGTCGAGCGCTACTTCGGCGGGCCGCACCCGGCGTGGAAGCTCACCGTCGGAGACCTCCAGGACAACCTGGTCGAGGCCGACGTCGACCGCGTCATCCTCGACATGCTCGCCCCCTGGGAGTGCCTGGACGTCGCCTCCAAGGCGCTGGTCCCCGGCGGCCTGATCTGCTGCTACGTGGCCACCACCACGCAGATGTCCAAGACCGTCGAGGCACTGCGCGACCACGGCACCTTCACCGAGCCGCAGGCCTGGGAGACCATGGTCCGCACCTGGCACCTGGAGGGCCTGGCCGTCCGCCCGGACCACCGGATGATCGGCCACACCGGCTTCCTGCTCACCGCCCGCCGCCTCGCCGACGGCGTCGAGCCGCCGCTGCGCCGCCGCCGCCCGGCCAAGGGCGCGTACGGCGAGGACTACGACAACGGGGGCTCGGAGCCGAGCCTCCAGGAGCGCGCCGCGGCCCGTGCCGCCGCCCGCGCCGTCGAGACCGAGCAGCCCGACCTGGGCTGACCGGGATCGCTTCCCAGGGGTGGTACGAGCCTGCTCGTGCCACCCCTCGGCATTCCGGCCGCCGGCGTGTGGGACGATGCTCGCGCACGCAGACCAGCTCCTGGGAGCACTGGAGGGGACGCCTGGTGGAGACCGCGGTCGGGACGACGGCTGGACAGCAGACACCGCGGGGCCGCACCGGGCCCGGGCACGCGCGCACCGCCCCCTGGCACTGGGCCCTGGCCCTGGCCGGCTGCGGCGCGGTGGTGGCCGCGGCCCTCGCCGCCAGCCCCGCCACCGGCACCCCGGTGCCCGTCCACGGCACTCCCAAGGCCCTCGGGGCGAGTGCCGCCCCCGACCCGGCCAAGGCCCAACTTCCGCTCGACTGCGGCCCGTTCCCGGTCGCGACGGCCATCAGCATGCCGGCCGACCTGGGCGACGGACGGCCCGGCACGGTCGTCGCCGCGCACTGCGCGGCCGAGAACGGCACCCCGCCGGACGCCGTCTACCTGCTCGGTTTCGGCCCCGGCGACCGCCCGGTGGTGCTGGCCACGCTCCTCTCCGAGCGCGAGAACCTCACCCTCGGCCGGCTCGCGCTGCGTTCCGACGGCGCCATCACCGGCCACGCGCAGGGGTATTCGAGCGACGAGGTGCCGCGCTTCCGTCCCGACATCTCACTCGACCTCACCTGGATGCGCAAGGGCGGCGGCTGGGAACGTTCCCAGACCGCCGCCCCGGCCAGCCAGACCTGAGGGGGAGGACGCGTCAGTCCGCGTCCGGCCCGTACACCTCGACCCGGTCGGTGACCCGGCGCACGTGGATGCAGTCGCCGGGGCACTCCTTCGCCGAGTCCACCACGTCCTGAAGGATCGTCAGCGGCACCGGGGCGGTCTCCCCGGGCTGCTGGCGCAGCTCGTCGTCCGGCCCCTTCACGTAGGCGAGGCCGTCGATGTCCAGCTCGAAGACCTCGGGTGCGTACTGCACGCAGATGCCGTCGCCGGTGCACAGATCCTGGTCGATCCACACCTCCAGCTGTTCGGCCGCCGCGGCCGTCTGCTCGGTTACCGACATGGTCCCCTGCCGTTTCTGTCCCGGGTCGCCCTTTTCCGGGGCAATCCCGCCATTCGTACAACGATCGGACCCAGGCGCCCGGTCGCGATCGGATATCACTTCGCTCGACGATACATCTGGCCCGCTTTGGGTGGTGAGCGGTGGGTATCCCCTTAGCAGAGGGGAAGCACGCTGGGGCGAAGATCGGACACGCCCGTTCCATCTTTCTTGATCTAGGGGTTTACGGACCCCTGGTCCCAGGTAGGGTCTGGAAGCGTCCAGCTCCCCGGAGGAGGTGAGGACCGTGGCAGCCCACGATGACGACTACAACCGCAGCACCGGCAGGCCCGCTCGTGGTTCCGACGAGGCCGCTCAGGTCTCGTTCCTTGAGCAGGAAATCGCTGTGCTGCGCCGCAAGCTCGCCGACTCGCCGCGCAATTCGAGGATCCTCGAAGAGCGGATCGTCGAGCTCCAGACCAACCTGGCCGGAGTGTCCGCCCAGAACGAACGGCTCGCCTCCACCCTGCGAGAGGCCCGCGACCAGATCGTGGCCCTCAAGGAGGAAGTGGACCGGCTGGCACAGCCCCCGGCCGGGTTCGGCACCTTCCTCGAGGCCAACGAGGACGGCACCGCCGACATCTTCACCGGGGGGCGCAAGCTCCGCGTGAACGTCAGCCCCAACGTCGCCCTCGACGAACTGCGGCGCGGCCAGGAAGTGATGCTCAACGAGGCCCTCAACATCGTGGACGCGATGGCCTTCGAGCGCATCGGCGAGATCGTCACCCTCAAGGAGATCCTCGAGGACGGCGAACGCGCCCTGGTCGTCGGCCACACCGACGAGGAGCGGGTGGTGCGCCTCGCCGAACCGCTGCGCGAGCTCACCGTCCGGGCGGGGGACGCCCTGCTGCTGGAGCCCCGCTCCGGCTACGTGTACGAGGTCGTGCCGAAGTCCGAGGTCGAGGAGCTGGTCCTCGAAGAGGTCCCGGACATCGACTACCGCCAGATCGGCGGACTGAGCAACCAGATCGAGCTGATCCGGGACGCGGTCGAGCTGCCCTACCTGCACGCCGACCTCTTCAAGGAGTACGAGCTGCGTCCGCCCAAGGGCGTGCTGCTCTACGGCCCGCCCGGCTGCGGCAAGACGCTGATCGCCAAGGCGGTCGCCAACTCGCTGGCCAAGAAGGTCGCCGAGGTCACCGGACGCCCCCAGGGGAAGAGCTACTTCCTCAACATCAAGGGCCCCGAACTGCTCAACAAGTACGTGGGCGAGACCGAGCGGCAGATCCGCCTGGTCTTCCAGCGGGCCCGGGAGAAGGCGAGCGAGGGCACGCCCGTCATCGTCTTCTTCGACGAGATGGAGTCGCTGTTCCGCACCCGCGGTTCCGGCGTCAGCTCGGACGTGGAGAACACCATCGTCCCGCAGCTGCTCGCCGAGATCGACGGTGTGGAGGGCCTGGAGAACGTCATCGTCATCGGCGCCTCGAACCGCGAGGACATGATCGACCCGGCGATCCTGCGGCCCGGCCGCCTGGACGTCAAGATCAAGATCGAGCGCCCGGACGCCGAGGCCGCGAAGGACATCTTCTCCAAGTACCTCAAGGAGTCGCTGCCGTTCCACCCGGACGACCTCAAGGAGCACGACGGCTCCCTGGGCACCACGGTGGCCGCGATGATCCAGTCGGTCGTGGAGCGGATGTACTCCGAGACCGAGGAGAACCGCTTCCTGGAGGTCACCTACGCCAACGGTGACAAGGAGGTCCTGTACTTCAAGGACTTCAACTCCGGCGCCATGATCCAGAACATCGTCGACCGCGCGAAGAAGATGGCCATCAAGGACTTCCTCGACCACGGTCAGCGCGGTCTGCGCGTCTCCCACCTGCTCGCCGCCTGCGTGGACGAGTTCAAGGAGAACGAGGACCTGCCGAACACCACCAACCCGGACGACTGGGCCCGCATCTCCGGCAAGAAGGGCGAGCGGATCGTCTTCATCCGCACGCTGGTCACCGGCAAGCAGGGCGCCGAGTCCGGCCGCTCGATCGACACTGTCGCCAACACGGGGCAGTACCTGTAAGCACGCGGTGAGACCGGGCCGCCCGGCGGTCCCCGGAACAGCACGCACCCCGTCCGGCTGTGGCGCCTCGCGGCCCCGCAGCCGGACGGCGCGTCTCGGGGTCCGCCCGTCGGCGCCGGGTTCTAGGCTCGACCCACCGATCGCGGGCAGAACGCCGGCGCCGGTGTTGTTCAGCGGTACGTCGGCGTGCTCCGCCCGTGGGGGGCGGCGCACCGGGCAAGGAGGGCCGCATGACCGTACGGCGCGTGATGGGCATCGAGACCGAGTACGGGATCTCCGTGCCCGGGCACCCCAACGCCAACGCCATGCTCACCTCGTCCCAGATCGTCAACGCGTACGCGGCGGCGATGCACCGGGCGCGGCGGGCCCGCTGGGACTTCGAGGAGGAGAACCCGCTGCGTGACGCCCGGGGCTTCGACCTGGCGCGCGAGGTGGCGGACGCCAGCCAGCTGACCGACGAGGACATCGGCCTGGCCAACGTCATCCTCACCAACGGGGCCCGGTTCTACGTGGACCACGCGCACCCCGAGTACAGCTCGCCCGAGGTCACCAACCCGCGCGACGCCGTGCTCTGGGACAAGGCCGGCGAGCGGATCATGGCCGCCGCCGCGCAGCGCGCGCTGGAACTGCCCAACGGGCAGAACATCCACCTGTACAAGAACAACACCGACAACAAGGGCGCCTCCTACGGCACCCACGAGAACTACCTGATGAAGCGGGCGACGCCGTTCGCCGACATCGTCCGCCACCTCACCCCGTTCTTCGTCTCCCGCCAGGTGGTCACCGGTGCCGGCCGGGTCGGCATCGGCCAGGACGGCTCGACGCACGGCTTCCAGATCAGCCAGCGGGCCGACTACTTCGAGGTCGAGGTCGGCCTGGAGACCACGCTCAAGCGCCCGATCATCAACACCCGGGACGAACCGCACGCCGACGCGGAGAAGTACCGCCGGCTGCACGTGATCATCGGGGACGCCAACCTCTCCGAGATCTCCACCTACCTCAAGCTGGGCACCACCTCACTGGTCCTGTCGATGATCGAGGACTCCTTCATCGCCTCCGACCTCGCCGTCGACCAGCCGGTGCGCACCCTGCACCGGGTCTCCCACGACCCCACGCTCAAGCACCTGATCACCCTGCGCAACGGGCGCAAACTCACCGCCGTCCAGCTCCAGCTGGAGTACTTCGAGCTGGCCCGCAAGTACGTCGAGGACCGCTTCGGCACCGACGCGGACGAGCAGACACTGGACGTGCTGGCCCGCTGGGAGGACGTCCTCGGGCGGCTGGAGCGCGATCCGATGTCGCTCTCCAGGCAACTGGACTGGATCGCCAAGCGGGAGATCCTGGAGGGCTACCGCAGCCGGGACGCCCTGGGGTGGGAGAACCCGCGGCTGCACCTGGTCGACCTCCAGTACAGCGACGTGCGGCCCGACAAGGGCCTCTACAACCGGCTGGTGGCCCGCGGCCGGTTCGAGCGGCTGGTGACCGAGGCGGAGGTCGAGCGGGCCGTCTCCAAGCCCCCGGAGGACACCCGGGCGTACTTCCGCGGGCGCTGCCTGGAGCAGTACGCCGACCACGTCGCCGCGGCCTCCTGGGACTCGGTGATCTTCGACCTGCCGGGCCGGGACTCGTTGCAGCGGGTGCCCACGCTGGAGCCGCTGCGGGGCACCCGCAACCACGTCAAGGAGCTGCTGGACCGCTGTCGCACCGCGGAGGACCTGCTACGGGTCCTCTCCGGCGGGTAACTTTTCGATCACCATGGGTGAACGTCCGCCGAATGGGAATCATCCGGGGTGGCAGCGGGTGTTGGACAGGAAGCGCCACCGGCAAACCGGGAGCGGCAGTCGCACCTTGTGTATAGGGTCGGTGCAGCAAGCAACGACCAAACCGTGCCAGAAGAATCGAGCGGGGTGAGGGAAATGGCGAGCAAGGACACCGGCGGCGGCCAGCAGCGGGCGAACCGCTCCTCCGAGGAGGTCGAGGAGCAGGCCGCGGAAACCCAGAATTCCGACGACCTCAAGGAACGCCAGGAAAAGCTGAGCGACGACGTCGACGCGGTGCTGGACGAAATCGACGAGGTCCTGGAGTCGAATGCGGAAGATTTCGTCCGCGGATTCGTGCAGAAGGGCGGGCAATAGCCCGTCCCCGGTATTCGGGAATTCACGGTCGTGACCGTCGAGGGCGGTCGGGCGGCGAGGGCCGCCCGGCCGTCCGGCACCGGCCCCCTGCGCGCGTGGACAGTGATCGTCGGGCGGGTAGGGTGCGGGCAACGCGAGCTTCAAGCTACCTGGAAGGAATCGTGTGGAAGCCAACACTCGTGGCACCGGGCGTCTACCGGCTGCCTTCCTGACCCCGGGGTCCTCCTCCTTCGTGGACTTCCTCGCCGAGCACCGGCCGGAGCTGATCCCCGGCCACCGCGGGCTCCCCGCGGGGGCCGTGGTCGACGCCCCGCACGGGACCACCATCGTGGCCGCGGTGTTCGACGGCGGCGTGGTGATCGCCGGTGACCGCCGGGCGACGATGGGCAACGTGATCGCCCAGCGCGACATGGAGAAGGTGTTCCCGGCCGACGAGTACAGCGCGGTCGGCATCGCCGGCACCGCCGGCCTCGCCATCGAGATGGTCCGGCTGTTCCAACTGGAGCTGGAGCACTACGAGAAGATCGAGGGCGCGGTGCTCTCGCTGGAGGGCAAGGCCAACCGGCTCACCGCGATGATCCGGGGCAACCTGGGCATGGCGATGCAGGGCCTGGCGGTCGTCCCGCTGTTCGCCGGCTACGACCTGGACCTCGGCCGCGGCCGGATCTTCAACTACGACGTCACCGGCGGGCGTTCCGAGGAGCGCGGCTTCGCCGCCACCGGCTCGGGCTCGGTCTTCGCCCGCGGCTCGATGAAGAAGCTCTACCGCGACGGCCTGACGGCCGACCAGGCCGCCATGCTCGTCGTCCAGGCGCTGTACGACGCGGCCGACGACGACTCCGCCACCGGCGGCCCCGACCTCGCCCGCAAGATCTTCCCGATCGTCTCGCTGATCACCGAGGACGGCTTCCGCCGGCTCACCGACGCGGAGGTCACCGAGATCGCGGTCGCGATCACCGACGAGCGCCGCTCGCACCCCAACGGCCCGCAGGCCCCGCTGCTCTAGCCATCACCTCTCAGGAAAGGGACGACCGCCGGTGTCGACACCGTTCTACGTCTCGCCCCAGCAGGCCATGGCGGACCGCGCGGAGTACGCCCGCAAGGGCATCGCGCGCGGCCGCAGCGTGGTCGTGCTCACCTACGCCGACGGCATCGTCTTCGTCGCGGAGAACACCTCCAGAGCGCTTCACAAGGTCTCCGAGATCTACGACAAGATCGCCTTCGCGGCGGTCGGCCGCTACAACGAGTTCGAGAACCTGCGCATCGGCGGCGTCCGCTACGCCGACCTGCGCGGCTACTCCTACGACCGGGCCGACGTCACCGCCCGGGGCCTGGCCAACGTCTACGCCCAGACGCTCGGTACCATCTTCTCCTCGGTCGGCGAGAAGCCCTACGAGGTCGAGCTGATCGTGGCCGAGGTCGGCCGCACCGCGGACGAGGACCAGATCTACCGCCTCACCCCGGACGGCTCGATCGTCGACGAGAAGAACTACGTCGTGGTCGGCGGCAACGCCGACTCGATCGGCAACTACCTGGGCCAGCGCCACCGGGCCGGGATGAGCCTCACCGAGGTGGTCCGGGCCGCCGTGGACTCGCTCGCCCGCGACCCCAACGGCGGCAGCCCGCGCGCCCTCACCCCGGAGCAGCTGGAGGTGGCCGTCCTCGACCGCCAGCGGTTCCAGCAGCGCAAGTTCAAGCGCATCCTGGGCAACCAGCTCGCCCGGCTGCTCGACGGCGACCAGTCCGCCGAGTCGGACGACGAGGACGACCCGGCGGACACCGCGCCGGAGTAGCAGTGCCTGCGGAGTCCCGTACGGCGGCCGGACGGAGGCCGTACGGGACTCCGGTGCCCCTGCGGCGGCCCAGTCGTCGTGGAGGCGGTTTCGGACAGCTCCGACACAGAATGGAGTGCTCATGGACCGCCGGATTTTCGGGCTGGAGAACGAGTACGGCGTGACCTGCACGTTCCGCGGGCAGCGCAGGCTGTCGCCGGACGAGGTGGCGCGGTACTTGTTCCGCCGGGTCGTCTCCTGGGGCCGCAGCAGCAACGTCTTCCTGCGCAACGGCGCCCGGCTGTACCTCGACGTCGGCTCCCACCCCGAGTACGCCACCCCCGAGTGCGACGACGTGGTCGAGCTGGTGACGCACGACAAGGCGGGCGAGCGGATCCTCGAAGGGCTCCTGGTCGACGCCGAGCGGCGGCTGCACGAGGAGGGCATCGCGGGGGACGTCTACCTGTTCAAGAACAACACCGACTCGGCCGGCAACTCCTACGGCTGCCACGAGAACTACCTGGTGGCCCGGCACGGCGAGTTCTCCCGGCTGGCCGACGTGCTGATCCCCTTCCTGGTGACCCGCCAGCTGATCTGCGGCGCCGGCAAGGTGCTGCAGACCCCGCGCGGCGCGGTCTACTGCGTCAGCCAGCGCGCCGAGCACATCTGGGAGGGCGTCAGCTCCGCCACCACCCGCTCCCGCCCGATCATCAACACCCGCGACGAGCCGCACGCGGACGCCGAGCGCTACCGCCGGCTGCACGTGATCGTCGGCGACTCCAACATGTCGGAGACCACGACGCTGCTCAAGGTCGGCGCCACCGACCTGGTGCTGCGGCTGATCGAGGCCGGCGTGGTGATGCGCGACCTCACCCTGGAGAACCCGATCCGGGCGATCCGCGAGGTCAGCCACGACCTCACCGGCACCCACCAGGTGCGGCTCGCCAACGGGCGCGAGGCCAGCGCGCTGGACATCCAGGAGGAGTACTACACCAAGGCGCTGGAGTTCGCCGACCGCAAGGGCATCAACACCGGCACCATCGGCCAGGTGCTCGAACTGTGGGGCCGGACCCTGGAGGCCGTCCGCACCGAGAACCTGGACGAGGTGGCCACCGAGATCGACTGGATCATGAAGTACAAGCTCATCGAGCGCTACCGCGAGAAGCACCAGATGAGCATGTCCAACCCGCGGGTGGCCCAGATCGACCTGGCGTACCACGACATCCACCGCCGGCGCGGCCTGTTCTACCTGCTCCAGGGCAAGGGCCAGGCGAAGCGGGTGACCACCGACCTCAAGACCTTCGAGGCCAAGTCCATCCCGCCGCAGACCACCCGGGCCCGGCTGCGCGGGGACTTCATCCGCCGGGCGCAGGAGCAGCGCCGGGACTTCACGGTGGACTGGGTGCACCTGAAGCTGAACGACCAGGCGCAGCGCACGGTGCTCTGCAAGGACCCGTTCCGCTCGGTGGACGAGCGGGTGGAGAAGCTGATCGCCGGGATGTGAGCCCCGCAGGGGATCCCAGGTTTGTGATCAAGGCGGTGTCCGGCCCCGGTGGTGTCTACCGGGGCCGGACGCCGTCCGGGCATACGCTGTCCGTCGAAGTCAGGAGAGCCGACCTCGATCGACAGTTAGGACCACCGTGCGCCGCACCGCCGGTTTGCTACTCACCCTGCCCCTGCTGCTGGCGGTCGCCTGCAGCAGTTCGCCCAAGGCGGCCGGCCCGGCGACTCCGTCCGCGGCGAGCGCGCCTCCGACGGTGCCCGCACCGGTCGGCGAGGCGTCGCCGATGCCCACGCTCTCGGAGGGCGGTTTCGGCAGCAAGGCCACCATCACCCTCCCGGAGGGCCAGCCCGGCGGCCAGTTCGTGGTGAACACCGTCAGCGAGGGCGAGCGGTCGACGGTCAACAAGGGCGACTGGGTGACGGTCAACTACACGGCGAAGGACTGGACCACCGGCAAGGACCTGCCCAGCTCGTACGACCCGAGCGGGAAGCCGCAGCTCTACCAGGCCGGCAGCGGACAGCTCGTGCCGGCGCTGGACCAGAGCGTGATCGGCAAGAAGGTCGGCAGCCGGCTGCTGGTGGTCGCCCCGCCGGCGGCGGCCTTCGGCGAGCAGGGCAGCACCCAGCTCGGCGTTAACAAGGGCGACACGGTGGTGTTCGTCCTGGACATCATGGAGAGCCTGCCGCAGGACTCCACGCTGACCGGCGCCATGACCCCGCCGCCGGCGACGATGCCGCAGGTCAAGGACAACGGCAAGGCCCCGGTGACGATCACCGTGCCGACCGGGCAGGCCGCGCCCACCGACCTGGAGCAGGCGGTGCTGATCAAGGGCGAGGGCAAGCAGGTCAAGAGCGGGCAGACCCTGGTGGTGCAGTACACCGGGGTGCTCTGGAACAACGGCCAGCAGTTCGACTCCTCCTGGACGCACGGGGGCGCGCAGGCGGTGCAGATCGGCACCGGCAGCGTGATCGAGGGCTGGGACAAGGCGCTGGTCGGCCAGACCGTCGGCAGCCGGATCCTGCTCGTGGTGCCGCCCGGGCTCGGCTACAAGGACCAGGCGCAGGGCTCGGTGCCGCCCAACTCGACGCTGGTCTTCGTGATCGACGTTCTGGAAGCGGTTTAGGGAAGCGGCTCAGGGAAGCGGTTTAGGGCGGACACGCTCTAGGAAGTCCCCCCTGGGATTCCGTACGCTTGGGCGGACGCTCGTACAACGAAGCGTCCGCCCTCATCCTGAGCTGTCATACTGCCCTCGCACTGTGGCAGGCGCCGCCCGGCGTCGAGGTCCGGGGCGGACGGTGCGACGGCAGACCGGCAGTCAGCACGCCGGTCGCAGACCTGGAAGACCTCGTGGCGAGATGGATGGGGAGTCATGACTGAGAAGACGCCGAGCCCGGGCGGGGCCGGCACCGCGGCGAACGACAGCTCTGCGGGTGACCCGGCCGCCTCGCGTCCCGGCGGCCCGCTCCCGGGGGACGGCGAGTCGATCGTCGTCCCGCCGTCGATCCTGAAGCAGCAGGCCGGCTGGGCGCAGCCCGGCGAGCAGCCGCGCGCCTCGGGCGGGACCAAGACGGACGACACCCCGCAGATCTTCGCCTCCACCGTGCGTCGGGGCGACACCTCGGAGGCCGGGTACGACGAGAACCCGCCCGGGGTGGGCCGGCTGGGCGTGATCCTCGGCACGGTGCTGGCCGTGCTGCTGGCCGGCAGTGCCGTGACGCTGTACCTGGTGAACAAGGACGGCAAGTCGGACACCGCCGCCAAGCCGGACGCCGCCAAGAGCGCGCCGCCCACGCCGACCGCCGACCCGGTGCCGCCGATCAAGGACAGCGCCAAGGTGCTGCCCACCGTCACCGGTGACTTCGGCAAGAAGGCCGAGATCCAGGTGCCGGGCGAGGCCTCCGACGGCTCCTTCGTGGTGAAGGTGCTGACCGAGGGCACCGGCCCCAAGGTGGACAAGAACTCCTGGACCTCGGTGGACTACACCGCCAAGGACTGGACCACCGGCAAGGACATCCCGAGCTCGTACGACAACAACGGCAAGCCGCAGATCTTCCAGGCCGGCACCGACGCGCTGATCCCGGCGCTGGACCAGGCCGTGGTCGGGAAGAAGGCCGGCAGCCGGGTCCTCGTGGTGGCCCCGCCGGCCGCCGCGTTCGGCTCCCAGGGCAAGGCCGACATGTCGATCGGGGCGAAGGACGACCTGATCTTCGTGATCGACATCCGCAACGCCAACGCGCCCGACGCCGTGGTGAGCGGCACCGTCACGCCGCCGCCCGCGGACTTCCCGCAGGTCAAGGACAACGGCAAGAAGCCGGCCGAGATCACCCCGGTGGCCGGCGCGAAGGACCCGACCGAGCTGAAGTCGCACGTCCTGATCAAGGGCACCGGGCCGGCGGTGGAGAAGGGCGAGAAGGTCGTCGTCCAGTACACCGGCGCGCTGTTCAAGGACGGCAAGATGTTCGACTCCTCGCTCAGCAAGGGCCAGGCGTTCTCCTTCCCGGTCGGCGGTGGCCAGGTCATCCAGGGCTGGGACCAGGGGCTGGTGGGCCAGACCGTCGGCAGCCGGGTGGAGCTGGTGATCCCGGCCGCGCTGGCCTACGGCGACAAGGGCCAGGGCGACATCCCGCCTGGCGCGCCGCTGGTCTTCGTGGTGGACATCCTGGACGCCGGTCAGGGCTGATCCACTTTCGGGTGACAATGGTGTGCGTGTGACCTTCAGGTCCGGCCGCGTGGCCGGACCACCCCGGGCGGTGGGGGGGGGGGGGGGGGGGGAGGAGAGGGGAGGGGGGGGGGGGGGGGGCGGGCCGGGGGGGGTGGGCGCGGTTTGGGGGGAAGGGGGGGGGGGGGGGCATTGTGGGTTCGGCGGGCGTCACGACCCAACCCGGGGGGGGGGGCGCGGGGGGGGGGGGGGGGGAGGGGGGGGGGGGGGGGGCCCCCCGCCGCTTGGTCGTGACTGCAATGCGAAACGTGAGAAGAGGGACTGTGAGCGTCAACCTCAACGAGAAGCCCGAGATCGACTTCCCGATCGGCGACGCCCCGGCGGACCTGCAGATCCGCGACATCGTCGTCGGTGACGGCGAGGAGGCCAAGCCGGGCCACAACGTCAAGGTCCGCTACGTCGGCGTGACCTTCGAGACCGGCGAGGAGTTCGATGCGAGCTGGAACCGGACCCCGAACGAGTTCCGCTTCCCGCTGGGCGGCGGCCGCGTCATCAAGGGCTGGGACCAGGGCGTCGTCGGCATGAAGGTCGGCGGTCGCCGCGAGCTGACCATCCCGTCGCACCTGGCGTACGGCAACCAGTCGCCGACCCCGCTGATCCCGGCGGGCTCGACCCTGATCTTCGTGGTCGACCTGCTGGGCGTCTGAGCCTGCCGCGGCCGTGGGCCGGACCCCTCCGGGGGCCCGGCCCACGGGCGTTTCGGGAGGCCGCTTTTGCCGTGCGTACCGCTACCGGTACGGTCGGTCCCGCCGGGTGGTGATCGCCCGGTTGGCGCACCCCGCGCACGGCGCGGCACACCGGAAGGGTCAGCGATGGCGATCGCCAAGGCAGAGCGGCTGATGAATCTCGCCCTGTGCCTGATGAACACCAGACGTCCGCTCTCCAAGAAGGAGCTGCGGGAATCCATCGAGGCGTACCGCGAGGCCTGGCAGAACAGCAGCGAGGACGCCTTCAACCGGATGTTCGAGCGGGACAAGGACGACCTGCGCGAACTCGGCCTGGTGATCGACGTCGACGAGAGCGCCCTGGACGGCGAGCTCGGCTACCTGGCCCGCGCCGACCGCAACCGGCTGCCCGAGATCGCGCTGGACGCCGAGGAGGCGGCCGCGCTGACCCTGGCCGCCCGGGTCTGGCAGCAGGCCAAGATGTCCGGCGCGGCCAGCGGCGCGCTGCAGAAGCTGCGCGCCGCCGGGGTGCCGTTCGCCGAGCCCGAGGGCCGGACCGCCCTGGAGCCGCGCATCCCCGCCCGGGAGGCCGCGTTCGAGCCGCTGCTCACCGCCGCCCGGGACCGCCGTCCGGTCGGCTTCGAGTACCGCAAGGCCGGCGCCGCCGCCGGCGAGCTGCGCACCGTCGAGCCGTGGGCGCTGGAGTGCTGGCGCGGGCACTGGTACCTGGCCGGGTGGGACCGCGACCGCGGCGACGCCCGGGTGTTCCGGCTCAGCCGGATCACCGGCAAGGTCCGGGCCAGGACCGGCGCCTTCCTCGGCACCGTGCCCGAGCACGTCGACGTCCGCGCGACCGTCGCCAAGTTCGCGGGCGAGGGCGCCACCGCCACCGCCACCGTCCGGGTCCGCCGGGGAGCGGGCTTCCCGCTGCGCACCAAGGCGCTGAGCAGCGCGCGGGTGGACGACGGCTGGGACGAGCTGGAGATCCCGTACGGCAACGGGCTGGGCGCCGACCTCGCCGAGTTCGGGCCGGACGTGCTGGTGCTCGGGCCCGAGGAGCTGCGGGCCGACGTGATCGACCGGCTGCGGGCCGTGGCCGGGCTGGACGTGGTGAACGGAAGCGGAGGGGTTCAGGCGTGAGCAACGCGATCGACCAGACGCGGCGGATGCTGTCGCTGGTCACCTACCTGCGCGAGCGCCCCGGCGCCGAGGTGGCCGAGGTGGCCCGCGCGTTCGGGATCTCCGAGCGCGAGCTGATCGGGGACCTCAACGTGCTGCCGATGTGCGGCACCAGCTTCCGCGGCGGCGACCTGCTCGACATCGACACCGACGGCGAGCGGATCTGGTGGCACAACGTCGACGACGTGGCCCAGCCGCTGCGCCTCGCCGCCGACGAGGCCACCGCGCTGCTGGTCGCCGCCCGTGCGGTGGCCGGGCTGCCCGGCCTGCGGGCCGGCGACCGGGAGGCGCTCACCCGGGCCGTCGTCAAGATCGAGAACGCGGCGGGCGAGAGCGCCGCCGGCAGCGCCCGGGTCGGCGTGACCTTCGAGGCGGAGGGCCACGTGTTCGCCGACATCGACCGCGCGCTCAGCGAGGGGCGCCGCCTGTGGCTGCGCTACTACTCGCACGGGCGCGGCGGGATGACCGAGCGCGAGGTCGACCCGATCCGGCTGCTCACCGAGGGCCACACCTACCTCGAGGCCTGGTGCCGCACCTCCGAGGACCACCGGATGTTCCGGCTGGACCGGGTCGCCGAGATCCGGGTGCTGGACGTCCCCGCCGACCCGCCGCGGCGCGAGCCGCGCGACCTGAGCGGCGGGCTGGTCAACCCGTCCGCGGACGACCCCGAGGTGGTCGTCGAGGTCACCTCCGGCGGACGCTGGGTGGCCGAGTACTACACCCACGACCGGGCCGAGGAACTGCCCGACGGCGGGCTGCGGATCACCCTGCGCAGCGCCGATCCCTCCCAGCTGCGCCCGCTGGCGCTGCGGCTGGGCCGGGACGGCCGGATCGTCTCGCCGCCCGGGCTGGCCGGGCAGGCCCGCGCGGCCGCCCTGGAGGCGCTGGCCGCTTACGGGGAGCAGACCGTCGCCGACGGGGAGGGGCGGGTCTGATCGGTGGAGCCCGGGACCAGATTCAAGGTGTACTGCTCCGAGTGCCGGGAGAAGGTCGAGCTCCCGGCGGAGGAGTTCCGGCTGACCCTCGGTCGCACCCCGGCCCAGGCGCACTACAGCTTCGGCTGCCCGCTCTGCGGGGCGGCGGTGCGCAAGCCGGCCGGGGAGAAGATCGTCGCGGCGCTCGTCGGGGCCGGGGTGCGCACCATGCGGCTCGTCCCGGCCGAGGGGTAGCGGGCGCTCTCCTCCGGACCAGGCCGGGGGGCCGGGCCCGATAGAGTGGGGCGCATGTCCTGGATGCTCGTCGCCGCCGTCCTGCTCGCCACCGCGGGCCTGCTGGTCCTCGGGGTGCTCGCGATCCGGCTCTGGCTGGACGTGCGGGCGCTGGCCAAGGGCGTGGACGCGGCCTCGCGGGCGCTGGCCGAGGCGGCGGGGGAGCTGGCGGAGGCCGTACCGGCTCGGTAGGGCCGTCCGTGGCGCCCTTCCGGTGGCGCCCCGCCGGGTAGGCCGTCCGGTAGTGCCTGTCCGGTAGCGCCTGTTCGGTAGCACAGGAGGGCCGTCGGTGGTACGGGGGCTGCTGCGGGGAGGCGGGGGCGGGTTACGCTCTCAGATGGCTCCTGCAGATGGCTCCTGAACTGCGAACCGGGGCCGCTGTCCTGTTCGGGCGGCCGTCGTCGTGGCGTCATCCGCAGCGGTTACCATCCGCGGCGGGGGGCCCGACGGGTCGCCATGAGTGAAGGTGGTCGCGCAATGCGCATCTCGATGACCGCGATCGTGGTGGTCGTGATTTTCGCCGTCCTGCTGTTCGGCGCCAAGCGGCTGCCCGACCTGGCTCGCTCGCTCGGGCAGTCGATGCGGATCCTGAAGAGCGAGGCCAAGGCCATGCGCTCGGACGGCGCCGAGGAGGACGCCGCCGCGACGCCGCCTCCGGCGCCCCGGGTCGACGGCGGTTCGGCGACGACCGCGGCCAGGACCATCCAGGCCGCTCCGGGCGCCTCGGGCACCGCCCGCCCGGTGGCCGAGCCCGCCGCCGGGCCGTCCGCGGCCGACGGCGACCGCCCGCACTGAGTGCGGCGCACGTGACGAACGCGACCACGGAGGCCCGTCGACCGGCGGGCCTCGACGCACGAGTTGAGGACCGGGGTTGAGCAAGCTCTCCAAGGCGTCGAAGGCGTCCAAGGATCCTGAGGGGCGGATGGCCCTCACCGACCACCTGCGGGAACTGCGCAACCGCGTGGTCAAGTCGGTCCTGGCGATCGTGCTGATCACCATCGTGGCGGCGATCTACCACAGGCAGATCGAGAACTTCCTGCTGGAGCCGCTGCCGCGCTGCACCGTGGAGACTGCCGACCACTTCAAGGGCAAGTGCGCCCAGGTCTCCAACATCGGTCTGACCGCCGGTTTCACCTGGATGCTCAAGGTGTCACTGACGGCCGGTGTGGTCGCGACCGTGCCGGTCTGGCTCTACCAGGTCTGGGCCTTCGTGGCACCCGGTCTGCACCGGCACGAGAAGAAGTACGCCGTCATCTTCATGCTGTGCGGGGCGCCGCTCTTCCTGGCCGGCGTGGGCTGCGCCATCCTGGTGCTGCCGACCACCGTCGACGTGCTGATCTCGTTCACCCCGGACAAGACCACGCCGATCCTGCCGCCCGAGGACTACCTCGACATCGCCACCCGGATGGTGCTGGTCTTCGGCCTGGCCTTCGAGTTCCCGCTGCTGCTGGTGATGATGAACATGGTCGGCATGGTCACCGGCAAGCGGCTGCTCGGCTGGTGGCGCGGCATGGTCATGGGCATCACGGTCTTCGCCGCCTTCGCCACCCCGAGCGCCGATCCGGTGAGCATGCTCACGCTGGCCGCGCCGATCTGGGCGCTGTACTTCCTCGCGGTGGGCATCGCGATCTTCAACGACAGGCGCAAGGAGCGCCGCGACCCCGATGCCGGACTGAGCGACGAGGAGGCCTCGGAGCTGGACCTCTCGGTGCAGCCGGTGGCCGGTACGGAGATGGTCCAGGCCTCGGCCGCGCCGACGGCGGGCGCCCCGGTGCCGGCGGCCCGTCACGAGCAGATCGACGACATCACCTGAGCCGGTAGCGCACCCTGAGGCCCCGGCCCGCCGCCCGACGCGGTGGGCCGGGGCCTTTGCGCTGCTCCGGCCCGGTGAGCCCGGGCTTTTGTGCTGCTCCGGCCCGGTGCGGGATTCGGCGGGTGGTCTTGGCAGGGTGGATGGCATGTGACATATTACTGACGTGCTCAAGACCCAGAGACCTCCCCTGGATGTCGTCGTGGTCGGCGCCGGCGTGGTCGGCGCCGCCTGCGCCTACTACGCGGCCCGCGCCGGGCTCACCGTCGCCGTCGTCGACCGCGGGCCGGTGGCCGGCGGCACCACCGGCGCCGGCGAGGGCAACCTGCTGGTCTCCGACAAGGAGCCCGGGCCCGAACTCGACCTCGCCCTGCTCAGCACCCGGCTCTGGCACGACCTCGCCGAACACCTCGGCGCGGCCGTGGAGTACGAGCCCAAGGGCGGCGTGGTGATCGCCTCCACCCCGGCCGGGCAGGACGCCCTGCGGGCCTTCGCCGTCGGCCAGGCCGCCGCCGGCGTCACCGCCGAGGAGATCCCCGCCGAGCGGCTGCACGAGCTGGAGCCGCACCTCGCCCCCGGCCTCGCCGGCGGCTTCCACTACCCGCAGGACGCCCAGGTCCAGCCCGCCCTCGCCGCCGCCCACCTGCTGCGCGAGGCCCGCCGGATGGGCGCCGAGCTGATCACCGGCGAGACCGTGACCGCCGTGCACCGGGGGCCGGACGGCGCCGTGCGCGGCGTGCGGACCGACCGCCGCAGACTCGACGCCCCCGCCGTCGTCAACGCGACCGGCACCTGGGGCGGCGAACTGGCCGGGTTGGCCGGGGTGCACCTGCCGGTGATGCCCCGCCGCGGCTTCGTCCTGGTCACCGAGCCGCTGCCGCGGATCGTCCGGCACAAGGTCTATGCCGCCGACTACGTCGCCGACGTCGCCAGCGGCTCGGCCGGGCTCCAGACCTCCGCCGTGGTCGAGGGCACCCCCGGCGGGCCGGTGCTCATCGGCGCCAGCCGCGAACGGGTCAGCTTCGACCGCACCCTCTCCCAGGAGGTGCTGCGGCGGCTCGCCGCCCAGGCCGCGGCGCTCTTCCCGGTGCTCGCGGACGTCACCGTGATGCGCACCTACCGGGGCTTCCGTCCGTACCTGCCGGACCACCTGCCCGCCATCGGCGAGGACCCCAGGGTGCCCGGGCTCTACCATGCCTGCGGGCACGAGGGCGCCGGCATCGGGTTGGCTCCGGCGACCGGCCTGCTGATCAGCGAGCAACTGACCGGCAAGCAGCCGGAACTGGACCTCGCGCCGTTCCTCCCGGACCGCTTCCCGTCGGACGCCGGGGACTGAGCCCAGGCTCCTCGACCACCGCTGTCCGCCTGCCGACCATGCTCGTTCGTCGACCGCCCCCGCCGTGTCGACCGCCCCTGTCGTGTAGACCGCCCTCGTCCGTCGACCAACCCCGGAACGGAGAAGCCGCCGATGCGCCGCACCCCCGCCGACCTGGTCCGGGCCGAACCCGGCCCCGCCCACCACATCGAGTTCGACGGCCGACCCGTCCCGGCCCTGCCCGGACAGTCGATCGCCGCCGCGCTCTGGGCCGACGGCGTGCTCGCCTGGCGCACCACCCGGGTCGGCGGCCGGCCGCGGGGGGTGTTCTGCGGCATCGGCGCCTGCTTCGACTGCCTGGCCACCGTCGACGGCCGCCCCAACCAGCGCACCTGCCTGCTCCCCGCCGAACCCGGCACCACCGTCACCACCCAGGAGGGCCACGGCCGTGCCGACCTCGCCGTCTGACCGGGCCGCCGCCGAAGCGGCCCGACGCCCCGACCTCGCGGTGATCGGCGCCGGCCCGGCCGGGCTCGCGGCCGCCGTGACCGCCGCCGACCTCGGGCTGCGCTGCGTCCTGCTGGACGCCGGCCACAGCACCGGCGGGCAGTACTACCGGCACCCCGCCCCCGGCCTCGGCGCCGCCCGCCCGGACCGGCTCCACCACGGCTGGTCCGTCTACACCGGACTGGCCGACCGGCTCGCCGCGCACGAGCGGGCCGGGCGGGTCCGCTTCCTCGGCGGCCACCAGGTGTGGGCGCTGGAGCGGACCGGCGACGGCTTCGCCGTACACGTCACGCGCGGCCCGGAGGCCACCGACCGGGCCACCGTCCCGGCCGCGTCCGTGTTGCTCGCCACCGGTGCGTACGAGCGCCAGCTGCCGTTCCCCGGCTGGACCCTGCCCGGGGTGGTCACCGCGGGCGGCGCGCAGGCGATGCTCAAGGCCGGGCTGGTGCTGCCCGGGAGGCGGATCGTGGTGGCCGGCAGCGGGCCGCTGCTGCTCGCGGCGGCGTCCTCGCTGGTCACCGCCGGGGCCGAGGTGCCCGCGGTCGTCGAGGCCACCGACTACCTCGGCTACGCCCGGCGCCCCGGCGCCCTGGCGGCCGTCCCCGCCAAGCTCGTCGAGGGCGCCGGGCACGGGAGCACGCTGCTGCGGCACGGCGTACGGCTGCGCCCGCGCAGTGCCGTCGTCGAGGCGCACGGGACCGAGCGGGTCACCGCCGTCACGGTGGCCCGGCTGGACGCCGACTGGCGGCCGGTGCCCGGCACCGAACGCCGGATCGCCTGCGACGCCGTCGCCGTGGGCCACGGGCTACTCCCGCAGATCGACCTGGCCACCGAACTGGGCGCGGCCACCAGGACCGCCCCGGACGGCGCCGTCGGGCTCCGGGTCGACGCCCGGCTGCGCACCACCGTGCCCGGCCTCTGGTCGGCGGGGGAGACCAACGGCGTCGGCGGCGCGGACCTCGCGATCGTGGAGGGCGAACTGGCCGCGCACGCCGTGGCCGACCGGGTGCCGAAGCCCGCACTGTTGCGCAGCCGGGCCCGGCTGCGGAACTTCGCCGACCTGATGGCCGCGGCCCACCGGCCCGGCCCCGGCTGGACCGGCTGGCTGCGCCCGGACACCGACGTCTGCCGGTGCGAGGAGGTGCCGGTCTCGGCGATCCGGGAGGCCGTGGACGAGCTGGGCGCGGGCGATCCGCGCACCGTCAAGCTGCTCACCCGGGCCGGGATGGGCTGGTGCCAGGGCCGGATGTGCGGTCCGGCCGTGGCCTGCCTGGCCGGCTCGGGTGAGCCGGTGCCGGACCGGCGGCCGCTGGCCTGCCCGGTGCCGTTGTCGCAGCTGGCGGCCGGGCCGTCCGGGTCGTCCGGGTCGTCCGGTGAGGACGCCGATACGGCCTGAGGTCCGTCGAACATGCGGGCCGGGGACTCTTGTCTCCGGCCCATCTCTTCTAATAAAATGTCACACCTCACCAAGGAGCTCATCGTGCCCAACACCCCACACGACACCGCCCGGCCCTGGCGCGGCATCATGGTCGCCACCACGATCCCGCTGCGCCCGGACCTCTCCGTCGACTACGACGCGTACGCCGAGCACGTCCGCTGGCTGATCGAGTCCGGCTGTGACGGCGTCGTCCCCAACGGCTCGCTGGGCGAGTACCAGACGCTCACCGCCGAGGAGCGCGCCCGCGTCGTCGAGGTGGCCGTCGAGGCGGCCGGCGACGGCTCCCGGGTGATGCCCGGCGTGGCCGCCTACGGCAGCGCCGAGTCCCGCCGCTGGGCCGAGCAGGCCGCCGAGGCCGGCGCCGGCTCCGTGCTCCTGCTGCCGCCGAACGCCTTCCGGGCCGACCACGCGTCCGTCCGGGCGCACTACGCCGACGTGGCCAAGGCCGGACTGCCCGTCGTCGCGTACAACAACCCGATCGACACCAAGGTCGACCTCGTCCCCGCGCTGCTCGCCCAACTGCACGGCGAGGGCTCGATCGTCGCGGTCAAGGAGTTCAGCGGCGACGTCCGCCGGGCCTACGAGATCGCCGAACTGGCCCCCGGGCTGGACCTGCTGATCGGCGCCGACGACGTGCTGCTGGAACTGGCGCTGGCCGGCGCGGTCGGCTGGATCGCCGGCTACCCGAACGCCCTGCCGGAGGCCAGCGTCGCGCTGTACCGGGCCGCCGTGGCGCAGGAGCTGGACACCGCGCTGCCGCTGTACAAGTCGCTGCACTCGCTGCTGCGCTGGGACTCCAAGACCGAGTTCGTCCAGGCCATCAAGCTGTCCATGGACATCGCCGGGCGCGCCGGCGGCCCGGTCCGCCCGCCGCGCCAGCCGCTGACCCCGGACATCGAGGCGGCCGTCCGAGCGGCCACCGAGAAGGCGCTGGCCGAGGGCCTGGCGTAACCGGGAGACTTCGTCACCAGGCCGGCTGAGGGGGCAGCCGGCCCGGCCCCACCCACCCGATCCCGCGTACGGTCAGCTCCTCCGTACGCCCACTCCGACGGGAGTCGTCAGAGCCATGCGCAGCCGTCACGTGTTCCACGCCGTCGACTCGCACACCGAGGGCATGCCGACCCGGGTCATCACCGGCGGCTTCGGCGTCATTCCCGGCGCCACCATGGCCGAGCGCCGGGTGCACTTCCAGCAGCACCTGGACCACTTCCGCACCCTGCTGATGTACGAGCCGCGCGGCCACGCCGCGATGAGCGGCGCCATCCTCCAGCCGCCGACCCGGCCGGACGCCGACTTCGGCGTGCTCTACATCGAGGTCTCCGGCCTGCTGCCGATGTGCGGGCACGGCACCATCGGCGTCGCCACCGTGCTGGTCGAGACCGGCATGGTGCCGGTGGTCGAGCCGGTCACCACGGTGCGGCTGGACACGCCCGCCGGGCTGGTGATCGCCGAGGTGCGGGTCGAGGACGGCGCCGCCACCGCGGTGACCATCCGCAACGTGCCGTCCTACTCGGCCGCGCTGGACGCCAAGATCGAGGTGCCCGGGTACGGCACGATCGGCTACGACCTGGCGTACGGCGGCAACTTCTACGCCGTCCTGCCGCTCGCCGAGTTCGGGCTGCCCTTCGAGCGCGAGCGCAAGCAGGACATCCTGGAGGCCGGACTGGCCCTGATGGCCGCCATCAACGCGAGCCCCGACCGCCCGGTGCACCCGGAGGACCCGTCCATCCACGGCTGCCACCACGTCCAGCTGCTCGCCCCCGGCTCCACCGCCGAGCACTCCCGGCACGCGATGGCCATCCACCCCGGGTGGTTCGACCGCTCGCCCTGCGGCACCGGCACCTCGGCCCGGATGGCGCAGCTGCACGCGCGCGGCGAACTGCCGCTGGGGCGCGACTTCCGCAACGACTCCTTCATCGGGACGACCTTCATCGGGCGCCTGGTCGAGGAGACCGAGGTGGCCGGTCTGGCCGCCGTGGTGCCCACCGTCACCGGGCGGGCCTGGGTCACCGGCACCGCCCAGTACTTCCTCGACCCGCGCGACCCGTTCCCGGCCGGGTTCCTGTTGTAGAGCTGTTTGAAAGAGGAGCCGGCCTCTGGGGGAGGGGCCCGCTCCGACGTCCGCTGAACCACCTTCGAAGGGCTGCTGGTCGTGACCATCACCTCGTACAACCCCGCCGACCCCGCGGACCTCGTCGTCGCCGTGGAGGAACCCGGCGCCGAAGCCGTCCGGGCCGCCGTCGCCCGGGCCCGGGCAGCCCAGCCCGGCTGGCTCGCGGCCGGCGCGGGCGCCCGGTCCGCGGCGCTCGGCCGGATCGCCGAAGCGGTCGAGGCGCACGCGGACGAGCTGGCCGGGCTGATCGTGCGCGAGGTCGGCAAGCCGCTCGCCGAGGCGCGCGGCGAGGTCGCCCGCACCGCGGCGATCTGGCGCTACTACGCGCAGGCGCCGTTCGCGCCGTCCGGGGCGGTGCACGAGACCGCCGCCGGGCCCGGGCTGCTGCTCACCCGGCGCCGCCCGTACGGCGTCGCCGGGCTGATCGCGCCGTGGAACTTCCCGCTGGCGATCCCCACCTGGAAGGCCGCGCCGGCGTTGGCGGTCGGCAACACCGCGGTGCTCAAGCCGGCGCCCGAGGCGACCGCCTGCGCGCTGCGGCTGGCCGAACTGGCCGCCGGGGCCGGGCTGCCCGAGGACGTGTTCACCGTGCTGCCGGGCGGCGCCGAGGAGGGCGCGGCGCTGGTCGACACGGCCGACGTGGTCTCCTTCACCGGCTCGACCGGCGTCGGTCGGGCCGTGGTGCGGGCCGCCACCGAGCGCGGCGTGCCGGTGCAGGCCGAACTCGGCGGGCTGAACGCCGCGCTGGTGCTGCCGGACGCCGACCTCGCGCAGGCCGCCGCCCACCTCGCCGCCGCCATCGCCGGGTACGCGGGGCAGAAGTGCACCGCCACCAGCCGGGTGATCGCGGTCGGCGCCGCGTACGAGCCGCTGCGCGACGCCCTGGTCAAGGCGTTGGAACTGGTCGACGACGCGGCCTGCGGGCCGGTCATCAACGCCGCCGCCCGGGACCGGCTGACGGCCGCCGTCGACTCGGCCGTCGCCGCCGGGGCCACCCTGCTCACCGGCGGCCGGGCACCCGAGCGGGACGGCTGGTACGTCGAACCGGCCCTGCTCACCGACGTGCCGGCCGAACACCCGCTGGCCCGCGAGGAGTTCTTCGGCCCGATCGCGCTGCTGCACGCCGCGGCCGACCTCGACGAGGCGATCGCGCTCGCCAACGACACCCCGCACAGCCTCGCCACCTCGGTGCACACCCGCAGCCTGGACGTGGCGCTCGCCGCTGCCGACCGGCTGGACGCGGGCATGATCCGGGTCAACGCGCCGTCCAGCGGCGTCGACTTCCACCTGCCGTTCGGCGGTGCCAAGGGCGCGAGCCACGGCGAGCGCGAGCAGGGCCAGGCGGCGCTGGACTTCTACACCGTCAGCCGCACCGTCAGCGTCCTGCCGGGCGGTGGCGCGTGATGCCCGTCCGCACCGTCGACTACCACGCGGCCGGCGAGCCGTTCCGGATCGTGCTGGACGGCGTGCCCGCGATCCCCGGCGACAGCGTCGCCGAACGGCGGGCCATCGCCCTCGGCGCCGGCGGCAGCGCGACCGCGCCCCGGCCGAGCGCGCTGGACGACGCCCGGCAGCTGCTCAGCCGCGAACCGCGCGGACACGCCGGGATGTACGGCGGGTTCCTGGTACCGCCGGACGACGACGAGGCGCACTTCGGGGTGCTGTTCTGGCACAAGGACGGCTACTCGACGGCCTGCGGGCACGGCACCATCGCGCTCGGCGCCTGGGCGGTGGACTCCGGGCGGGTCGCGGCCCCCGCCGACGGCGTGGCCCGGGTGCGGATCGACGTGCCGTCCGGCCGGGTCACCGCGCTGGTGCACCGGGCCGGCGGGCGGACCACCGGCGTCACCTTCCGCAACGTGCCCACCCGGGTCGCCGCTCTGAAGTTGCCGCTGGCCACTTCACGGGGCACCGTGGAGGTCGCGGTGGCGCACGCGGGCGCCTGCTACGCCTCGGTGCCGGCGGCCGCCCTCGGCCTCGCGGTCGAGCCCGCGCAACTGCCCGAACTCACCGCCGCCGGGCGGGAGATCAGGGAGCTGCTGGCCGGCGCGGCGGCGGTGGCGCACCCGAGCGACCCGCTGCTGTCGGGGGTGTACGGGGTCATCCTGTTCGACGAACTCGTCTCGGAGGACGGCGTGTTGAACCAACGGAACGTCACCGTCTTCGCGGACGGGCAGATCGACCGCTCACCCTGCGGCTCCGGGACCTCCGCCCGGCTCGCCGTCCTCGCCGCCGAGGGCCGGCTCGCGCCG
Organism: Kitasatospora sp. NPDC043949; assembly: GCF_056435365.1. Lineage (NCBI taxonomy): Bacteria > Bacillati > Actinomycetota > Actinomycetes > Kitasatosporales > Streptomycetaceae > Kitasatospora > Kitasatospora sp. NPDC043949. The sequence continues at coordinate 65,806 of NZ_JBWKEQ010000031.1, forward strand.
GGGGAGGAGCTGCGGCACGAGTCCGTCATCGGGACGGTCTTCACCGGCCGCGTCCTGCCCGGCGGCGACCCGCTGGACGGCGGCGTCGTCACCGAGGTCACCGGCAGCGCGCACCGCACCGGCGAGCACGCGTTCGTCCTGGAACCGGACGACGACCTGGGCGCGGGGTTCCTCCTGTGACCGCTCCCGCGAACCCTCCCGCGAACCCTCCTGTGGACCCTGCTGCGCCGCCTCCTGCGTCGCCTCTTGTGCCGCCCGGTACGGCGGCTGAGCCGCTCCAGTACGCCGTGCCGGGCGTCGGCGGGGTCGGGCCCGCGGCTGCGGTGGCGGCGATCGAGCGGGTGCTGCTCGACGGGTTCGACCCGGAGTCGGCACCGGCCCGCTCGGCCGTCCCCGTCCCGGCCGGCGAACTGCTGATGATGCCGGCCGCCGCCGGCCCGTACGCCGGGGTGAAGATCGCCGGGGTCGCGCCCGCCAACCCGGGGCGGGGACTGCCCCGGATCACCGGCAGCTACCTGCTGCTCGACGGGCCCACCCTGCAGCCGCTCGCCCTGTTCGACGGCGCCGCGCTCACCGCGCTGCGCACACCCGCCGTCACCGCCGTCGCACTGCGCCGGCTGGCCGCGCCGGACGCCGAACACCTGGTGCTGTTCGGCTCCGGGCCGCAGGCGTACGGGCACCTGGACGCGCTGCTGGCCGTTCAGCCGCTGACCCGGCTCACCGTGGTGGCACGGAACGCCGGACGGGCCGAGGCCCTGGCCGCGTACGGGCGGGGGCTCGGGCTGGCAGCCGGGGTCGGCGAGCCGGGGGCGGTCGCCGGGGCCGACCTGGTGGTCTGCTGCACCACCGCGCGCACGCCGCTGTTCGACGGCGCCCTGGTGCCCGCGCACGCCGCCGTCGCGGCGGTCGGCTCGCACGAGCCGGACGCGCGGGAGGTGGACGAGGTGCTGGTCGGGCGGGCCGAACTGTACGTGGAGGCGCGGACGGTGGCGGCCCGCGAGGCCGGCGACCTGATCATGGCGGGCGTGGCCGGCCGACAGGTGTGGAACCTGGCCGAGCTGGTGCGCGGCGACGCGCTGGTGCCGGCGGGGCGGCCGCGGTTCTTCAAGAGCGTCGGCATGGCGTGGGAGGACCTGGCGGTCGCGGCGGAGGTGTACCGGAGCACCGGGGCTGGCTGACCTTCAGTCCCCGAGGAAGTGGAGCCAGCTGCCCGGGGTGGCGGCGCAGTGGGCGAGCAGGTTGCGCAGGTCGCGGACGGCCGCCCGCTCTTCCTCGGTGGTGCAGCGGGCGAGCAGGACGGTGGCCTCCTCGAAGGCGGCGCCGGCGTCCTGCTCGTTGAACCGGGTGTCGCCGTACGGGTCGATCCGGCCGAGCCGTCCGGGCCGGTGGTCGGCCGGCCCGGCGTGCGCGGCCAGGGCGGCGGCGAGGGCCGGGCCGTGGTCGACCGAGAGGTGCAGCAGGGTCGGGACGGACCGGCCGCCCTTGTTGGGGTGGTCGTCGTACAGGGCGATCTCGATTCCCAAGTCCGTTGCTCCTGGCGGGTGTCGGGGGCTATGAAGCGGGAGTCGGCCCGGCGGGAAGGGATCCCCTGCCGGGCCGGCTCCGTATGAGCAGGGCGGGCGACAGGTCGTGCGCCGCCGGCCGTTGTCACGGCCGGCGGCCGCTGCCACCATGGGTTTCGGCCGGGGCCTCGGGTGCTGAGGGGCCGTTCGAATCGTGGAATGTTGCGCACTCAACGTAACGTGACATTGTACGCTGGTGTTCTGCACCCACCCGGAGGAACACCATGGCCGACCTCAAACCCCGCACCCTGATCTCCGTACAGGAGCGGCTTCGCGACCAGGTCGCCCACGCGCTCCGGGCAGCCCTGATCTCCGGCGAACTGCGCCCCGGCGTCGTCTACTCCGCACCCGCGCTCGCCGCCGACTTCGGCGTCTCCGCCACCCCCGTCCGCGAGGCCATGCTCGACCTCGCCCGCGAAGGCCTCGTCGAGGCCGTCCGCAACAAGGGCTTCCGGGTCACCGAGCTCACCGAGCGTGACCTTGACGACTACACCGAGATCCGCGCCCTGATCGAGGTCCCCACCGTCGGCCGGGTGACGCGCACGGCGACCAAGGAGCAGCTGGAGCGGCTGCGCCCGCAGGCCGAGGAGATCGTCGCGGCCGCGCGCAAGCACGACCTCATCGGGTACCTGGAGGCCGACCGGCAGTTCCACCTGGACCTGCTGGGGCTGGCCGGCAACGCCCGGCTGGTCGACGTCGTCAGCGACCTGCGGAAGCGCTCGCGGCTGTACGGCCTCAACCGGCTCGACGAGCGCGGCGAGCTGACCTCCTCGGCGGAGGAGCACCTGGAACTGCTCGACCTCATGCTGGCCGGCGACGCCGAGGCGGCCGAGGCCTGTATGACCCGCCACCTCAGCCACGTCCGTTCGCTGTGGGCGGGGCAGGACGAGGCGGCCGAGGAGGCCCGCCCGGCGCTGAAGCTGCGGGCACGGTAGGGCTAACCGGGGCTAAACCGCCCGTTCGGGTGAAGACTGGGGATCGGGCGTCGGAATGCGTTCGCGCCCTACGATGATGTTCTCGACATCGGCAGCCAGGAGGAAATCCATGTCCGCCGCAGCAGTGGAAGAGCCCATCGAGCAGCCGACGCTGCTCGAAGTCGCCGAGCTGATCTCCAACCAGTTCGCCGGGCACCGGGTCGAGATCGTCGGGAGCCAGATCACCGTGACGCCGCCGCCGAATGCTTCGCACGGCAAGTCGCTGAGCCGCCTCATGCGTGTGCTGTTCGCCGCCGGCCTCGACGGGGATGAGGTCGACGTCATTCAGGGCGTTGGCATCTGGCTGCCGGACGGGCCGTCGGACTACGCCGTTCCCGACCTGGCGATCGTCGATGCCGACATCGATGACCACTTGATCGAGTACAACTGTTACGACCCGGCGGTCTTCCGGCTCGTGTTGGAGGTCACGTCGTCCAACCTCAGCGACGACCTGAAGCGGAAGCCCTTCGTCTATGCCGCCGCTGGAGTACCCGTCTACGTGATCGTGGACCGGACGAACCAGCGGGTCATGGTGCTCACTGACCCGCAGGACGGCGAGTACCGCGTGCACGCCGTCCACCACCCGGGGCAGTCGTTCACCCTGCCGGAGTCGATCGGGGCGGCGGTGACGCTGTCGGTGGACGACGTGCTGGCGGCGAAGAAGTAGCTCAGGCCGCCGCGGGCACTGTCAGGCGGCCGTCGTGGACTTCGGCGATCTGGTCGACGGCCGTCAGGTGGGTGCGGTCGTGGGTGACCAGGACGGTGGCGGTGGCGCGGCGGTGGGTGAGGTCGGTGATGAGGTCGAGGACGGCGGCGCCGCGTTCGTGGTCGAGGGCGCTGGTGGGTTCGTCGATCAGCAGCACGGTGGGGTCGTTCATCAGCGCGCGGGCGATGTTGACGCGCTGGCGCTGACCGCCGGAGAGCTGGTGCGGGCGGCGGGCGGCCTGGTCCCGCAGGCCGACGGCGGCCAGCAGGTCCAGGGCCCGGGGGAGGGCGGTGCGCGGGGAGCGGCCGTCCAGGTGGGCCATCACCTGGAGCTGTTCGACGGCGGTGAGCGAGGGCAGCAGGTTGGCCTGCTGGAAGACGATGCCGATCCGGGTGCGGCGCAGCGCGGTCAGTTCGGCGCGGCCGAGGCCGGTGGTGTCGGTGCCGTCCAGCACCACCCGGCCGGAGTCCGGGGTGATCAGGGTGGCGGCGACCGCCAGCAGGCTGGACTTGCCGGAGCCGGACGGGCCGACGACGGCCGTGATCGAGCCCTTGGGGACGGTCAGCGACACGTCGTCCAGCGCCGTGAGCCGGCCGTCGCCGTCCGGGTAGGTGAGGGTGATGCGGTCGAGGACGAGGCTCATCGGGCGCTCCCCAGGGCGGTCAGCGGGTCGACGGAGGTGATCCGGCGGATGGACAGGCCCGCGCCGACCGCGCCGAGCGCGATCATGACGGCGGCGGGGAACAGGACGGTCGGGGCGTCCAGGACGAAGGGCACGGTGGAGCCGACCAGGGCCCCGACGCCCGCCGCGAGCGCGGTGCCGACGGCGGTGCCGAGCACCAGCAGCAGGACGGCCTGGCCGAGGGCGTCGCGCAGCAGGTAGCGGGTGGAGGCGCCGAGCGCCTTCAGCACCGCGATGTCGCCGCTGCGCTGGATCGTCCAGACGGTGAAGAAGGCGCCGATCACCAGGGCCGAGATGGCGAACAGGAAGCCGCGCATCAGCTGGAGCGAGCCGTTCTCGGAGGTGTAGGAGCCGATCGCGGCGAGGGCGTCGTCGCGGGTGCGGGTCTCGGTGCCGTGGCGGGCGTCGGTGCCGTGCAGGTCGGCGCCCTTGGCGGTGGTGAGCGCGATGACGGTCGCGTGGCCGGCGCCGCCGGGGACGGCCTGCTGCCAGTCGGTGAGGCTGGTCCAGATCACCGGGGTGTGGCTGTACGCGGCGTCGCCGTCGACGGCCGCGACCCGGAGGCGGTGCCCGGCCAGGGTGAGGTCGGCGCCGGGGGCGAGGCCGCCCAGGTTCTTGGCGGCGGTCTTCGACAGGACGGCCTGACCGGGGGCGATCCGGGCGCCCTGCGGGGCCAGCGCGGAGCCGTCCGGGACGCCGAAGGCGGACAGCGCCGTGGTGCGGGTCCCGGCGGCGGCCTTGGTGGTGGTGATGCCCAGGGGCTGGGCGGAGGTGACGCCCGGCTCGGCCGCCCAGGCCTGCCACTGCTCGGGGGTGACCTGGGAGTCGGTGAAGGAGAGCTTCTGCCCGTCGGCGGGCTCGCCGAACACCAGGTGGTCGGCGGGCAGGCCGGTGATCGCGGAGATGTTCTGCCGGCCGAGTCCGGCGGTCAGTCCGGACAGCAGGCCGACCAGTACGGTGATCAGCACGATGACGGTCCCCATCAGGGCGAACCGCCCCTTGGCGAACCCCAGATCCCTCCAGGCGACGAACACGGTGGGCCTTCCTGCTGAACGAGTGTTTCCGACGCTTCCACCGTGCCGGAGAAGGGGCCCCGCGGGCATCGCACCGCGGATTGCATCCTCGGCATCAAAGGGCAGAAGCGGAGTTCAACCTTTTGATTGATGCCGGGGCCCGGTTCGGAACCTAGGCTGGACGGATGGCGACCGAACGATCCCGCACCACCCCCGTCGCCCGCGTCCTCCAGGTCTGCCTGCACCTGCTCGTGGCGGGCCTGCTCGCCCTGGCCGTCGCCCGTGTCGCCGTCGGCCGGGACGGCGACCCGGTGCCCGTCGCCGCCGCGGCCACCGCGATGGCCGCCGTGTACGCCGTCGGCCCCCGGCTGGCCGCCGTCCGCCGCTCGCGCCGGGCCGCCGCGCTCTGGCTGGCGCTGCTCGGCGTCACCTGGGTGGGCGTGCTGATCGCCACCCAGGACGGGGTGTGGCTGGCGTTCCCGCTGTACTTCCTGGAACTGCACCTGCTCGGGCGGCGCGGCGGCCTCACCGCCGTCGGGCTGACCGCCGCCACCGCCATCGCGGCCTGGTCCTGGCACCAGCACACCTTCAGCCTGCCCGCCGCGATCGGACCCGCGCTCGGCGCGGCCGTCGCCACCGCCACCGTGCTCGGCTACCAGGCGCTGTACCGGGAGAGCGAGGAGCGCCGCCGGCTGATCGACGAACTCACCGCCGCCCGCGCCGACGCCGCGGCCGCCCACCACACCGCCGGGGTGCTCGCCGAACGCGAGCGCCTCGCCCGGGAGATCCACGACACCCTCGCGCAGAGCCTCAGCTCCATCCAGCTGCTGCTGCGGGCCGCCCAGCGGGCCCTGCCGGAACGCACCGAGGCGGCCTCCGGGTACGTCGAGCAGGCCCGGCAGGCCGCCCAGGACAACCTGGACGAGGCCCGGCGGTTCGTCCGCGCGCTCACCCCGCCCGCGCTCGACGGAGACCCACTGCCGGTCGCGCTGGAACGGCTGTGCGCCACCACGGCGGCGCACAGCGGCCTGCCGGTGAAACTGCACGTCTCCGGGGACCCGGTACGGCTGCCGGTGCCGCAGGAGGTCGCGCTGCTGCGGATCGCGCAGTCCGCGCTCGGCAACACCGTCCGGCACGCGCACGCCTCGCACGCCGAGGTGACGCTCAGCTACATGGAGGGCGAGGTGGCGTTGGACGTGTTCGACGACGGGGCCGGATTCGATCCGGCGGCGGTCGCCGGGCGCAGCGGAGGGGACGGCGGGTTCGGGCTGCCGTCGATGCGGGCCCGGGCGCGGGCGCTCGGCGGCACCTTCACGGTGGAGTCGGCGCTCGGCGGGGGCACGGCGCTCGCGGTGCAGCTGCCGGTGACGGAGGGCGGGGCGTGAACGGGCGGATTGACGGCGTACGGGGCGTGAACGGACGGAGTGACGGAGGTCAGGGCGTGAACGAGCGCAGTGACGGCGGGCGCGGGAGCGGCGCGGTGATCCGGCTGCTGCTGGCGGACGACCACCCGGTGGTGCGGGCCGGGCTGCGGGCCGTCCTGGAGGGCGAGCCGGACTTCACCATCGCCGCCGAGGCCGCGACCGCCGAACGGGCCGTCGAACTGGCCGCGGCGGGCGGGGTCGACGTGGTGCTGATGGACCTCCAGTTCGGGCCCGGCTCGGCCATGAACGGCGCCCAGGCGACCGCCGCGATCACCGCCCGGCCGGGCGCGCCCCGGGTCCTCGTCGTCACCACCTACGAAACCGACGCCGACACCCTGCCCGCGCTGGAGGCCGGCGCCACCGGCTACCTGCTCAAGGACGCCCCGCCGGAGGAACTGGCCCAGGCCGTCCGGGCCGCCGCCGCGGGCCGCTCGGCGCTGGCACCGAGCGTCGCCGACCGGCTGCTGGAACGGATGCGGACGCCGGCGGCGGCGCTCAGCGCGCGGGAGACCGAGGTGCTGGGGCTGGTCGCGGACGGGCTGACCAACCAGCAGATCAGCCAGCGGCTGCACCTGAGCCAGGCCACGGTGAAGTCCCATCTGGTGCACGTCTACACCAAGTTGGCGGTGGACTCGCGGACGGCGGCGGTGCGGGCGGCGCGCGGGCGGGGGCTGATCCGCTGAGCGTAGGGTGGGCCGGGTCCGAACCGTTGCCCGGAGTGGAGGACCCCGATGGCCGTGCGTCTCGATGAACTTTCCGTGCCGGTGATCGGCGCGCCGATGGCGGGCGGGGCGTCCACCCCGGAGCTGGTGGCGGCGGTGAACCGGGCCGGCGGGCTGGGGTTCCTCGCCGCCGGGTACCGGAGCGCCGCCGCGATGGCCGAACAGGTCGCGCTGGTCAGGGAGTTGACCGGTGGGCCGTTCGGCGTGAACCTGTTCGTCCCGGCCCCGCCCGGCGATCCGGCGGCCGTCGCCGCCTACCGGGAGCGGCTGCGGCCCGAGGCCGAGCGGTGGGACGTGGCGCTGCCCGAGGAGATCGGGCCGGACCGGGACGACTGGGAGGCCAAGCTCGCCGTGCTGCTGGCGGACCCGGTCCCGGTGGTCTCGTACACCTTCGGCCTGCCGACGCCGCAGGAGGCGGCGGCGGTCCGCGCGGCCGGGTCGTTCCAGGTCGGCACCGTCACCACGCCCGCGGAGGCGCGGGCGGCGGAGGCGGTCGGGATGGACGCGCTGTGCGTGCAGGGCCCGGAGGCCGGCGGGCACCGCGCCACCCACCGGATCGGGGACGAGCCCGGTGACGTCCCGCTGCTGGAGCTGCTGCCCGCCGTCCGGGCGGTGACGGCGCTGCCGCTGATCGCGGCCGGCGGGCTGGGCGACGGCCCGGCGGTGGCGGCGGCGCTGCGGGCCGGGGCGGCGGCGGTGCAGCTGGGGACGGCCCTGCTGCGCGCCGACGAGGCGGGCACCTCGGCCGCGCACCGGGCGGCGCTCACCGAACTCCCGGAGACGGCCGTCACCCGGGCCTTCACCGGCCGCCCGGCCCGCGGTCTGCGCAACGCCTTCATCGACCGCCACGGCCCGTACGCCCCGCCCGCCTACCCCGAGGTGCACCACCTCACCCAGCCGCTGCGCGCCGCCGCGACCCGCCGCGCCGACCTCCAGTCCATGCACCTCTGGGCCGGCACCGCCCACCACCTGGCCCGCACGGGCCCGGCGGCGGACCTGATCGCGGAGCTGTGGGCGGCGGCACGGGCGGTGTGAGCGGCCGCTCCCCGGGCTCAGCCGAGGAGGTCGGCCATCCAGGATTCGATGGCGGGGGCGGTGCGGGGGAGGGCGTGGGACATGAGGTGGGCGCCGTCGGGGGTGATGACGAGGTCGTCCTCGATGCGGATGCCGAGGCCGCGGAGTTCGAGGGGGAGGGTTTCGTCGTCGGGCTGGAGGTAGAGGCCGGGTTCGACGGTGAGGACCATGCCGGCTTCCAGGGTGCCGTCGAGGTAGCGGTCGGCGCGGGCCCTGGCGCAGTCGTGGTAGTCGAGGCCGAGCATGTGGCCGCTGCCGCAGAGGGTGTAGCGGCGGTGGAGGCCGTTGTCCTCGGCGAGGGACTGTTCGGCGGGGATGCGTAGGACGCCCCAGTCGGCGAGGCCTTCGGCGATGACCCGCATGGCGGCGTGGTGGAAGTCGCGGAAGCGGGCGCCGGGGCGCAGCGCGGCGATGCCGGCGCTCTGGGCGGCGAGGACGAGGTCGTAGGCCTGCCGTTGGACGGGGGTGAAGGTGCCGCTGAGCGGGAGGGTGCGGGTGATGTCGGCGGCGTAGAGGGTGTCGGTTTCGACGCCGGCGTCCAGCAGGAGCAGGGAGTTCGGGTCGAGGGCGCCGTCGTTGCGGATCCAGTGCAGGACGCAGGCGTGGGCGCCGGAGGCGGCGATGGTGGTGTAGCTGGTGCCGTTGCCTTCGGCGCGGGCGCGCAGGTCGAAGACGCCCTCGATCCAGCGTTCGCCGCGGGGGTGGCGCAGGGCGGTGGGCAGGGCGCGGACGACGTCCTGGAAGCCGGTGACGGTGTGGTCGACGGCGAGTTGGAGCTGGCCGATCTCCCAGGTGTCCTTGACCAGGCGCAACTCGGCGAGGACGGCGCCGAGTTCGCCGTCCCGCGTGGTGTGGGCGCCGGGGCGTCCGGTGCATTCGTCGACGAGGGGGTCGGTGCCGGCGAGGACGCGGGTGGGCGGCTGGGGGCCGGCGAGGAGTTTGTCGAGGTCGTCGAGGTGTTCGGTGCGCAGTCCGGTGAGCGCGGCGGCTTCGGCGAGGTCGGGGCGGCGGCCGACCCAGAACTCGCCGTAGCGGCGGTCGCGGTAGAACTCGGTGCCGTTGGCGTGCTGCCGGCCGCGGGGGGAGCGGGGGCGCAGGTACAGGACCGGCTCGTGGCCGTGGGGGCCGGTCGGTTCGAGGACGAGGACGTGGTCGGCCTGGTCCTCGCCGGTGAGGCCGGTGAGCCAGGCGTAGGCGCTGTGCGGGCGGAAGCGGTGGTCGAGGTCGTTGCAGCGGACCTTCAGCCGGCCGGCGGGGACGATCAGCCGCTCGCCGGGGAAGGCGGCGGAGAGGCGGGCGTGGCGGCCGGGGAGGCGGTTGTGGCCGGGGACTCGTTGGTCGGCGGGGAGGGGGGTGGCGGCCCAGCGGGTGCCCATGAAGGCGTCGAGGGCGGGGGAGACGGGGAGGTCGTGGCTCCCGGTGTTGAGGCCGGTCTGTCGGAGGGGCACCGGTGAACTCCTAGGTGGGGAGGGGGTGGTGTGGCCCGGACACAGCTCGGTAACGGGGGGCGTCACCTCTTGTGCAGTGCAATTTCACATTACTATGTTACGGGTCACACCGCGGAGCGGCCAGACCTCGAAGGTCGCCTCCCGGTCGGGCCCCGGATCACCTCCCGGGGCGGACACGGGCTTCACGGCAGGCCCCCCACAGCGGAGTTGCACATGACCAGGCGCACCCACGCCGCCCTCGCGGCGGTCCTCGCGGCGACCCTCACCCTCGGCCTCGGGGCCTGCAAGAACGACAAGAGCGACAGCGGAAGTGACGCCGCGCCTTCCAACGGCCAGGGCCCGGGCGCCGCGTCCGGTTCGGTCATCGGCGGCACCCCGGTCAAGGGTGGCACCCTCAACGTCCTGACGAACCAGGACTTCGCCCACCTCGATCCGGCCCGCAACTGGACCGTGCCGCACATGGACTTCGGCACCCGGCTGATCTACCGCACCCTGACTACCTTCAAGTCCGAGCCGGGTGCGGCGGGCAGCGAGATCGTCCCGGACCTCGCCACCGACCTCGGCAAGTCCAGCGAGGGCGGCAAGGTGTGGACCTTCACCCTGAAGGACGGCCTCAAGTACGAGGACGGCACGCCGATCAAGTCCGCCGACATCAAGTACAACGTCGAGCGGTCCTTCTCCCCGGACCTCACCGGCGGCCCCGACTACGCCGTCCAGTACCTGGCCGGCGGCGAGAACTACAAGGGCCCGCTCACTGGCGAGCACCTGGCGAGCATCGAGACCCCGGACGACAGGACCATCGTCTTCCACCTGAAGCGCCCGGTCGCCGAGTTCTCGGACACCGTCACCCTCCCGACCTTCTCCCCGGTGCCGCAGTCCCAGGAGAAGGGCACCCAGTACGACTCGCGGCCGTTCTCCTCCGGCCCCTACAAGATCGACACGTACGACCGGGGCAAGCAGCTGACGCTGGTCCGCAACACCAACTGGGACCAGTCCACCGACACCGTCCGCAAGGCGTACCCGGACAAGATCGTGGTCACCCAGGGCATCAAGGGCGGCCAGGCCGACGACCGGATCATCGCCAGCGACGGCGCCGACGCCAACGCGATCGAGATGCCGTGGATGGCCCACGAGTCCGTCTCCAAGGTGCTGACCAAGCCGGACGTCAAGGCCCGCATGGCGGCCGAGCAGACCGGCTGTACGGACATGCTGTACCTGAACACCGCCAAGGCGCCCTTCGACGACCCGAAGGTGCGCGAGGCGATGATGTGGGCGGTCGACCGCGAGGCGCAGGTGACGGCCTTCGGCGGCCCGGCGATGGCCGACGTGGCCACCTCCTACCTCCCGCCGTCGCTGACCGGCGGCGCCAAGGCGGACCCGCTGAAGATCCCGGCCGCCGGCGACCCGGAGAAGGCCAAGGCGATGCTCAAGGACGCGGGCAAGACCGACCTCAAGGTGTCGATCACCGTCTCCCTGGGCGACAAGACCCGCGCCGAGACGATCCAGCAGTCGCTGGCCAAGGCCGGTGTTCAGGTCACCGTGAACACCGTCGACCCGTCCGCCTTCACCGACACGCTCGGCGACACCAAGAACGCCCCCGAGCTGACCATCAACGGCTGGTGCCCGGACTACCCGTCCGGCGCGACCTTCCTCCCGTTCATCTTCGACGGACGGACCATCAAGGAGAAGGGCAACCAGGGTAACTACAGCCAGTTCAAGGACCAGGCCACGATGGACCGGATGGACCAGATCGCGGCCATGACGGACGTCAACGAGGCCAACAAGGCCTGGCAGCAACTGGACGAGGACCTGCTGAAGAAGGCCCCGGCCGTCCCGTTGATGTGGCAGCGCCGCCCGCTGCTGGCCGGCACCAACGTGGCCGGCGCGTTCGGGAACTCCGGCTACGCCGGCATGATCGACCTGGCCGTGGTCGGCCTCAAGGACCCCGCCAAGGGCAAGGGCTGAGGGGCCGTCGGCGATGAGTACAACCACTGAGCCCGTCGCCGTGGACTCCACGGCGACGGGCCCCGCGAAGGCCACCGGGCGCGGCCCGTGGCGGCTGGTCTGGGACCAGCTGTGGGCCAAGGGATCGGCCCGCTTCGGCCTGATCACGGTCGGCGCCTTGCTGCTGCTGGCCGCCCTGGCCGGCCCGCTGAGCTCGCTCGGCGGCTGGTCCCCCGAGGAGTTCGACAAGCGCGCCATCGACCCGTACCTGGGCGGCATGCCTCGGGGCGACTTCGGCGGCATCAGCGCCCGGCACTGGCTGGGCGTCGAGCCGATCACCGGGCGCGACCTGTTCGCCCGGGTCCTGCACGGCGGGCAGGTCTCGCTGCTGATCGCGTTCACCGCGACCGCCGTCGTCGTCATCACCGGCACCCTGGCCGGCATCGCGGCCGGCTACTTCGGCGGCCGGACGGACACGCTGCTGTCCCGGCTGATGGACCTCACCATGTCCTTCCCCTCGCTGATCTTCATGATCGCGATGATGTCGGTGGCCAAGGACGTCAACCGGATCCTGCTGATCACCCTGGTGATCGGCCTGTTCACCTGGCCCGGCATCGCCCGCGTCGTGCGCGGCCAGACCCTCTCGCTCAAGCACCGCGAGTACGTCGAGGCCGCCAAGGTCGGCGGGGCGCGCTCCTGGCGCATCCTCACCCGGGAGATCCTGCCGAACGTCTCCGGCCCGATCATCGCTTACACCACCCTGCTCATCCCCGGCATGATCGCCACCGAGGCCGCGCTCAGCTACCTCGGTGTGGGCGTCCGCCCGCCGACCTCGTCCTGGGGCCAGATGATCGCGGAGAGCATCGTCCACTACGAGACCGACCCGACGTACTTCCTGATCCCGACGGCTTTCCTGTTCGTCGCCGTGCTCGCGTTCACCCTGCTCGGGGACGCGCTGCGCGACATCCTCGACCCCCGGGGAGGCCGGTCGTGATCCTCTACCTCGGCCGCCGACTGCTCGGCGTGGCGGGCATCCTGCTCGCCATCTGCGCCATCACCTTCACCATCTTCTACCTGCTGCCGAACGACCCGGCGGCGGCGGCCTGCGGCAAGACCTGCAGCCCGGAGCGGCTCGCCGACGTCAAGGCGGCGATGGGCCTGAACAAGCCGATCTGGGAACAGTTCCTCGCCTACCTGGGCGGCATCTTCGCCGGTCGCGACTACGGCAGCGGCCCGAGCGCCGTGCACTGCGGCTTCCCCTGCCTCGGCTACTCGTACGAGTACGGGCTGCCGGTCTGGGACCTGCTCGTCGACCGGCTGCCGGTGTCCATCTCGCTCGCCGTCGGCGCGGCGGTGCTCTGGCTGGTCCTCGGCCTCGGCGCGGGCGTCACCTCGGCGCTGCGCAAGGGCAAGGCCTCCGACAAGACGCTGATGGTGCTCTCGGTCGGCACCGCCTCGTTGCCGGTCTACTTCACCTCGATCATGCTGATCTGGGGTGTCGTCCGTACGGCCGGGCTGCTGCCCTACCCGGCGTACCACAAGTTCACCGAGAACCCCTTCGAGTGGGCCTCCAACCTGCTGCTGCCGTGGATCGCCCTGGCCCTGCTGTACGCGGCCATGTACGCCCGGCAGAGCCGCAACTCGATGATCGAGGCGATGGCCGAGCCGTACATCCGCACCGCCCGGGCCAAGGGCCTGCCGTCGCGGACGGTCACGGTCAAGCACGGGCTGCGCGCCGGGGTGACGCCGATCCTCACCATCTTCGGCATGGACCTCGGCGGCCTTCTGGCCGGTGCGGTCATCACCGAGTCCATCTTCGGCCTGCCCGGCGTCGGCCGGCTGTTCTACGACGGTCTGGGCCGCTCCGACCAGCCCGTGATCCTCGGCGTCACCCTGCTCGCGGCCTTCTTCATCGTCGCGGCGAACCTGCTGGTCGACCTGCTCTACGCGTTCGTCGACCCACGAGTGAGGTACTGATGACTCTCTTGGAGGTCGAGGACCTCAAGGTCTCCTTCGACACGCCCCGCGGCACCGTCCGGGCGGTGGACGGCATCTCCTTCGCCGTCGACGCCGGGCGGACCCTCGGCCTGGTCGGCGAGTCCGGCAGCGGCAAGTCCGTCACCTCGCTCGCCGTCATGGGCCTGCACCGCGGCGCCGCCGTCACCGGCTCGATCCGGCTCGACGGGATGGAGCTCAACGGGCTCGGCGAACGGGAGCTGGGCACCGTCCGGGGCCGCCGGATCGCGATGATCTTCCAGGACCCGCTGTCCAGCCTGCACCCCTTCTACACCGTCGGCGAGCAGATCGCCGAGCACTACCGGGTGCACTTCAAGGCCAACCGCAGGGCGGGCCGCGCGCGGGCGGTCGAGATGCTGGCCGAGGTCGGCATCCCGGAGCCGGCCCGGCGGGTCGACGAGTACCCGCACCAGTTCTCCGGCGGCATGCGCCAGCGCGTCATGATCGCCATGGCGCTCGCCTGCGAACCCGAACTGCTGATCGCCGACGAGCCCACCACGGCCCTCGACGTCACCGTCCAGGCGCAGATCCTCGACCTGATCGCCCGCATCCAGCAGGAGCGCGGCCTCGGCGTCGTCATGATCACCCACGACCTCGGGGTGGTCGCCCGGGTCGCCCACGAGGTGCTGGTCATGTACGGCGGCCGGGCCGCCGAACAGGCCCCGGTGGACCGGCTGTTCGCCACCCCCGGGCACCCGTACACCCGCGGCCTGCTGGACTCGCTGCCGCGCCTGGACGACACCGACGACGCCCCGCTGCGGGCCATCCCCGGCAGCCCGCCGTCGCTGATCGCCCCCGCCCCCGGCTGCTCCTTCGCGCCGCGCTGCGCCCGCACCAGCACCGCCACCGCCGAGGAACACGCCCGCTGCCTGGCCGACCGACCCGAGCTCGGCCCGCTCGGCCCCGGCCACCAGGCCGCCTGCCACCTGCCGCTGGTACCGGAAGGAGCCCGGCCATGACCGAGAACCTGCTGTCCGTACGGGACCTGGTGAAGACCTTCCCCGGCCGACGGAGCCGCACCGGCCGGCCCGGCGCCCCGGTCCGCGCCGTCGACGGCGTCAGCTTCGACGTCGGCAAGGGCGAGACGCTCGGCCTGGTCGGCGAGTCCGGCTGCGGCAAGTCCACCACCGGGCGGATGATCGTCCGGCTGCTCGACCCGACCTCGGGCACCGTCACCTTCGACGGCACCGAGATCGGCGGGCTCTCCCAGGCCCGGCTGCGGCCGCACCGGCGGCACCTGCAGATGGTCTTCCAGGACCCGTACTCCTCGCTCAACCCCCGGCAGACGGTGGCCCGGATCATCTCCGAGCCGCTGCTGCTCCAGGGGTCGAGCGCGGCCGACGCGCGCCGGCGGGCGGGCGAGCTGATGGAACTGGTCGGGCTGATCCCCGAGCAGATCGACCGCTACCCGCACGAGTTCTCCGGCGGCCAGGCGCAGCGCATCGGCATCGCCCGCTCGCTCGCCACCTCGCCGAAGCTGGTCATCGCCGACGAGCCGGTCTCCGCGCTCGACGTCTCCATCCAGGCCCAGGTGGTCAACCTGATGGAGCGGCTCCAGCAGGAGCTCGGCCTGGCGTACGTGTTCATCGCGCACGACCTCTCGGTGGTCAAGCGGGTCTGCGACCGGGTGGCGGTGATGTACCTCGGGCGGATCGTCGAGATCGGCGACAAGGCCGAGGTGTACGGCAGCCC
Source organism: Kitasatospora sp. NPDC043949 (assembly GCF_056435365.1). Classification (NCBI taxonomy): domain Bacteria; kingdom Bacillati; phylum Actinomycetota; class Actinomycetes; order Kitasatosporales; family Streptomycetaceae; genus Kitasatospora; species Kitasatospora sp. NPDC043949. The sequence continues at coordinate 81,063 of NZ_JBWKEQ010000031.1, forward strand.
GGCGCACCCGTACACCAAGGCGCTGCTGTCCGCCGTCCCGCTGCCCGACCCGGCGGCGGAGCGCGCGCGGGAGCGGATCGTGCTGCTCGGCGACCCGCCGAGCCCGGCGAACCCGCCGTCCGGTTGCACCTTCCACCCGCGCTGCCCCAAGGCGCAGGAGATCTGCCGCACGGACCGTCCGCTGCTGCAGATCGCCGGGGCGGGTAGCCGGCAGGCGGCCTGCCACTTCCCGGAGGCCTGAGGCCGACCACATAGAGCCGCCGTACCGCCCAGTTGCCCCCACGCCGGGCGGTACGGCACCCAACGGGCGAGGGACGCGATCCCTCGCCGCAGACGCCCGGTCGGGCGCGGCGGGGAACCTCACGAGGGCCGCGTCCGACCGGGTTCCACCGTTTTCACGGTCCGGTTCATGGTCCGGCCGTTCTCATGGTCCGGCCGTTCTCACGCTCCGGATGGCCCGCTGGCCTCGCCCGCCGTGCCCGGCAGCAGCCGGCGCGGGCCGGGCCCCTCGGCGGCCAGTTCGTCCCCGGGGTTGAGCACCCGGCAGCGGCGCAGCGACACGCAGCCGCAGCCGATGCAGCCGGTCAGCTCCTCCTCCAGTCGCTCCAACTCGGCCCGCCGGGCGCGCAGTTGTTCGGCCCAGCGCCGCGAGATGCGGTCCCAGTCGTGCTTGCCCGGCATCCGGTCCTCGGGGAGCCCGGTGAACACCTCGGCCACCTCGGAGAGCGGGATGCCGAGCCGTTTGGCGACCAGGATGAGCGAGATCCGGCGCAGCACGTGCCGCCGGTAGCGGCGCTGGTTGCCCGGCGACCGCTCGGAGGAGATCAGCCCCTGGTCCTCGTAGAAGCGCACCGCCGAGGTGGCGATCCCGGCCCGCCGGGCCACCTCGCCGACGCTCAGCAGGTCGACCGGTGCGGTGTCCATGCCTGCTCCTCGACTCCTTGACTTCAAGTCCTGTTGAAGATCTAGCGTACCGGACGTGGCCGTACCACTCGCTGCGCAGAGCGTTACTGCCTGTACTGAGCAGGACAGTTACCCCCTGGAGTCGGCGCCGAACGGCCTCGTCGGAGGTCGGCGTGAACCGTTCTCCGGGTGCGGCGAGACCCGCGAGCCGGCCCCGGGCCCCTTTTCGTCGGGGGGACCCGGGGCCTTCGCTGTGGGTTCCTACGAGGCCGGGCCGACCCGGACGGTGGTGATCCGCCCGCCCTGGGACTCCCGGACGACCTCGATCCTGGTGTTGGTGTCCGGGACCTTCACCGCGAGCTGCGGGAGGGCCGGGTCGGTGTACGTGCCGGTGTGGTCGTTGAAGACCGGGACGGCCGGCTCGGACGGGATCCGCACCGCGACGCCGCCCTTGTGCAGCGTGAACGCCGTGGTCGGCCTGAGCGAGAACGGCGCGTCGTAGGTCTGCGCCCGCCCGTTGACCAGGGTGCCGTCGGCGAAGCGGACCGCCGCCGGGTGGGCGTCGATCGGCAGGATCAGCCCGCCGCCGGGGTGGTCCTTGGTGTTGTTGTCGCCGTACGCGGTGTCCCACAGCCAGAGCAGGACGCCCTCCTGGTACGGGTAGGTGTCGACGACATCGGCCTTGCCCGCGACGCCGGTGTACCCGAAGTTGTACGGGCCGGTCTTCAGGAACGCGCCGTAGCCGGTGTAGCGGCGGTTCTCGGCGAGGTAGGCGCGCGGGTGCTGCTTGACGGCGGTGCGGCCGGTGATGACGGTGAAGCCGGTGGCGGTCCAGCCGTTGGCGCCGTTCTCGGCGCCGTCGGCGAAGAGCTCGGTGCCGCCGGCGGTGATCCTCACGGCGTCGACGAGCACGCCCCGGCCGTGGGTGTTGCCGTCCGAGGTGGCGTGGAAGCGCAGCCGGACCTGCTGGCCGAGGTAGCTGTCCAGCGGGAGGTGCAGCTTCCGGTAGGTGCCCGAACTGCCGCTGAGCCCGGGGGTGTTGGCGTTGGTGTTGCCGATCGGTGCGCCGTCGACGGTGCCGCCCAGGGCCGTCCAGTGCTTGCCCTGGTCGGTGGAGGCCTCGACGGTGAGGAAGTCGTAGTCCTGCTCGGTGTCGTACCAGGCGGCGGCGTCCAGGGCGGCCGGGCCGGTGGCGGTGCGCAGGTCGACGTCCCGGCTGAGCGAGTTGTCGAGGTTGTCGCCGGTGTCGCTCCACCACTGCCTGGCGCCCTCGTACGGGTCGGCGAGGTCGGTGCTGGTGGTGCTGTCCGGCAGGTGGACGAGCAGCGCCTGGGCCTGGTCGGTGTTGTAGCCGCTCACCCCGAGGGCGTGGCTGGACCGGGTGGCGGCCTGCGCCTCGTCGTAGTCGAGCCAGCCGAACTGGAGCTTGCTCCAGGCGTCGAGGTCGCCGGGGTAGCCGCCGGTGGTGTTCGGCCCCTTGCCGAGGTAGGAGCCGGAGGACATCAGCGACCAGAAGTTGACGCTGTTGTCGCCGCCGTTGGTGCTGTACAGGTCGGGCAGGCCGAGGTTGTGGCCGTACTCGTGGGCGAACAGGCCGACGCCGCTGTTCTCGCCGGCCTGGACGTAGTCGTAGACGTAGAGGCCGGTGTCGCCGACCGGCGCGCCGCCGATCTTGTTGCCCTCCGGTCCGGTGCGGCCGGTCGCGTCGGGGAAGGTCCAACTGCGGTGCGCCCACAGCGCGTCGGCCCCCTGGGCGCCGCCGCCCCAGGTCTCGTCGACGCCGGCGTGCACCACGATGACGTTGTCGAGGTAGCCGTCGGGCTGGTTGAACTCGCCGGTCCTGGTGTGGTCGTAGCGGTCGTAGACGTCGTACTGGGCGAGCTGCGCCTTGATGTCGGCCACGCTGCGGCCCTTGGCGATCTCGCCGTCGTACCAGGCCTTGACGGCGTCCCGGATGAACTCCTGGCCCTGGGTCCAGGCGCCGGAGCCCTGCGGGCCCTTGTTGCTGCCGTAGCGGGCCTCGTTGTACGGGACGGTGACCCAGTCGCTGACGGTGCCCTGGACGTCGTAGCGGCCGGAGGACTGGGTGCGGTAGTAGTTGCGCATGGACACGGCGCCGGGCGTGTCGTCGAAGAACATCTTCTGGTAGTAGCCGCGGTCGAAGTCCGGCTCCCACAGCGTGTGGTTGTCGCCCTTGCCCGGCTTGGGGATCTGGTCGTGGCGCGGGCCGGGGGTGCCGCCGTAGCGGGGCTGGCCGTTGTACTGGGTGGTGTTGTCGACCTCGTCGCCGAACTGGGCGAGGATCACGAAGACCTTGTCGGTGCGCTGGTGCGCCAGTTGGACGTAGTCGTTGCCGACCTTCACCTTGGCGGGGGCCCGCTTGCCGGCGGTCTTGGCGACGGTGCCCTGGTTGAGCTGCTCCAGGGCCTTGGTGCGGAGCGCCTGGCGCTCGCGCTCCTGGGGGGCGAGCGGCGCGGGCGGGGCTTCGGCGCCCTGCTCCGCCGGGGCGGCGGCGATCGTGGCGGGGGCGGTCGTGGCGGTGAGGGGAGCGGCCTGGGCGGGGGTGCCCAGCAGGGTGGCGGCTATCGCGCTCGTGGTGAGCGCGGCCGCGAGTGCGGCGGACAGTCTGCGCAACTGACCGGTCCTTTCCGGGGGATGGGGGTCCCGGGCTTCCGGGCGGTCCGGGCTTCCGGGCGCCCCGGGTGGTCCGGGTGGGAGTAATCGTTCGGTGAAGCGCAGGTAATATTTCACATGTCACGGGTCACGTGGAAGAGGTGAGGGCAAGGCGAAGGGCGCCGCACCACCGGTGCGACGCCCTTGCCCGTGAATCCGGAGGCTCAGCCCAAGGACGCCCGCAGGAAGGCGAGTTCGGCCTGGGTGACCTGCTCGTTCACTCCGCCCGGGGTCATGTGGGTGACGCCCGGCAGCGGCAGCACGCTGTGCGGCCGGCCGGCCTTGGTGAGCGCCTCGGAGAGCAGCAGGGTGTGCGAGGGGTGGACGTTGTCGTCGGCCAGCCCGTGGATCAGCAGCAGCGGCCGGGTCAGCCCGGGCGCGTCGGTGACCAGGCAGTCGTCGGCGTAGCCCTCCGGGTTGTCCTGCGGCAGCGCGAGGTAGCGCTCGGTGTACGCGGTGTCGTAGTGCCGGAAGTCGGTGGGCGGGGCGCCCGCGCAGGCGGCGTGGAAGACGTCCGGGCGGCGCAGCACGGCGAGCGCCGCGAAGTACCCGCCGTACGACCAGCCGCGCACGCCGACCCGGCCGAGGTCGAGGTCGGGGTGCTGCCCGGCGAGCGCCCGCAGGGCGTTCACCTGGTCGTCCAGCGCCACCTGGGAGAAGCGGCGGAAGATCGCCCGGGTGAACTCCGGCGAGACGAACGGGGTGCCGCGGTTGTCGGTGGTGACGACGGCGAAACCCTGGTCGGCCCACCACTGGCGCAGCTGCCAGCGGCGCGGCTCGGCCGCCACGGCCTGGAAGCCGGGCCCGCCGTAGACGTCCAGCAGCACCGGCAGCCGGCGGCCGGGGACGTGGTCGCGCGGGTACACCACGGCGGTGGGCAGGCCGAGTTCGGTGACCCGGGCGAGCCGTGGCCGCACCCGGTAGGGCAGGGTGGCGCTCAGGTCGGTGAGCGGCAGTGCGGGGCCGTCGAGCGAGGCGTCGAGCGAGCCGTCGCGCAGCAGCCGGCGCCGGATGCCGTCGGCGTCGGCGGTGGTCAGCAGCAGGGTGCGGCCGGCGGCGAGTGCGGAGTGCACGCCGGGGCCGGTGGTGACGGGTTCGGGTGCGCCGCCGTCCGGGTCGACCAGGTGGACGTACTGGTCGGCCGGGTCGCCCTGGCCGGTCTCGCAGAGCAGCCGGCCGTCCAGGTGCCCGACCACCCGGCGGATCTGGAGCCCGGTGGTGTCCAGCGGCTTGCCGTCCAGGGCGAGGCCGCGGGCCTGCGGGGTGTCGTGGGCGGTGAGCAGCCGGCCGTCGGTCAGCCGGGCGGGGGTGCCGGGCAGGTCGTCGACCCAGAACTCGTCGGTGGTGCGGGAGAGTTCGCGGGTCTCGCCGGTGGTCGGGTCGGCGGTCAGCAGCAGGACGTGCTGCTGGAGCCGGTCGGCGACGGTGAGCAGCAGCTCCTGGTCGGAGGCCCAGGTGGCGGCGCAGAGGTACGGGAACGCGGCGGCGTCCCAGCGGAGCCGTACCCGGCTGCGGTCGAGGCCGAGCACCCAGAGTTGGACGTCCGCGTTGGGGCCGCCGGCCTGCGGGTAGGCGAAGTCCTCGGCGGGCTCGCCGGGGTGGGCGGGGTCGGCGAAGTAGCGCCGGGGGAGGGCGGATTCGTCCACCCGGGCGGCCAGCAGCGCGCCGCCGTCGGGGCGCCACCAGTGGCCGCGGGAGCGGCCGAGCTCCTCGGCGGCGGCGAACTCGGCGACGCCCCAGCGGGCGCCGTCGGCGGGGGAGAGCGGTTCGAGGCCGGGGGTGACGTACAGGGCGTCGTCGGCGACGTAGGCGACGCGTTCGCCGGCGGCGTCCGGCCGGGGGTCGAACGCGGGCCCGGCGACGGGCAGTTCGGTGCCGGTGCCGGTGGCGGTGTCGATCCGGAACAGCCGGCCGTCGAGGACGAGGACGGCGGTCGCGAGGTCGGCGGTGGCCGCGTACGTGCCGATGCCGGCGGCGACCAGGCGGGTGCGTTCGCGCAGCCGTCGTTCGACGGCGGGCAGGTCGTCGCGGCGGCCGGCGCGCCCGGGGGCGAGGACGGCCGGGTCGGCGACCAGTCGTTCCTCGCCGGTGGCGGTGTCGAGCAGGTGCAGGCGGTCGACCGGATCCTCGGAACCGGTCGAGCGGAGCAGCAGCAGCCGGGTACCGTCCTCGGCGAGGGTGAACGCGCGCGGCGCACCGAAGGTGAACCGGCCGGTGCGGGCGCTGAGCGACAGGAAGGGGTCGGTGATGGTCACGGCCCGATCGTCGTCTCGGGACACGCCACCCGACCAGTACCCTGTCATGTGAAATGTCACACATCACAATGCGGAGGATGCCGTGATCGAGGACCTGTGGACCGCCGAACCCCCGGCCCCGCTGCCCGCGGCCGACGGGCTGTTCGGCGTCTCACCGGACGCGGCGCACCTGAACCACGGTTCGTTCGGCGCGGTGCCCGTCCCCGTGCAGCGGGCGCAGCAGCGGCTGCGCGCCGAACACGAGCTGGACCCGGACGGCTTCTTCGCCGACCTGCCGGCCCGGGTCGGCGCGGCGCGGACCAGGATCGCCGCCGACCTGGCCGTCGACCCGGGCCGGCTCGCCCTGGTCTCCAACGTCACCGAGGCGGTCGCGATAGCCCTGGACACCATCCCGTTCGCGCCCGGCGACCGGATCCTGGTCACCGACCACGGCTACGGCGTGGTCACCCGGGCCGCCGCCCGCCGGGCCGCCGAGACCGGCGCCGAGGTGGTCGAGGTCGAACTGCCGCTGGACACCCCCGACGAGCAGGCCGTCCGGGAGGCGGTGCTCGCCGCCGTCGACGAGCGCGTCACCGTCGCGGTGCTGGACCAGATCACCTCGCCCACCGCCCGCCTGATCGCCGGAGCGGGCCTGCTCGCCGACCTGCGCGAGCGCGGTGTGACCACCGTCGTGGACGGCGCCCACGCCCCCGGCATGCTGCCCGCCCCGGTCGACCCGAACGCCGACTTCTGGTTCGGCAACCTGCACAAGTGGGCCTTCGCCCCGCGCGGCACCGGCGTGCTCGCCGTCCGCCCGGAGTGGGTGGACCGGGTGCGCCCGCTCACCTTCTCCTGGGAGCACGACCGAGGCTTCCCGTGGAACGTCGAGTGGCGCGGCACCTGCGACTACACGGGCTGGCTGGCCGCCCCGGCCGGGTTCGAGCTGCTGCGCGAGCTCGGCCCCGGGGCGGTGGCCGCGCACAACGCCGCGCTCGCCGGGTACGGCCAGCGGGTGCTCGCCGAGCGGGCCGGCCTGTCGCCGCTGCCCGCGACGCCCGGGGTCGGGATGCGCTCGGTCCGGCTGCCGGCCGGGTGCGTCGAGGCGGAGCAGGACGTGAGACCGCTGCGGGACGAGGTGTGGCAGCGGCTCGGCACCCGGATCGCGATCCGCCCGTGGGCCGGCGGCGGGGTGCTGCGGGTCAGCGCGCAGCTGTACAACCGGCCGCGGGAGTACGAGCGGCTGGCGGACGGGCTGGCCGACCTGCTGAAGGGCTGACCGGCTCGCGGGGGCCGGCCTCCGCGCGCGGCTGGTCCGGGCCGGTCCGCACGCGGCTAGTCCGGGCTGGCCCGCTCGGAGCTGCCTCGTTCGGAGCCGGCCCGGTCGGAGCTGGTTCGTTCGGAGCCGGCCCGCTCGGAGCTGGCCCGCAGCTCGGCGAGCAGCAGGTTCTGGTCGGCGAGCAGCCCGGTGAGGATCCGCCGGGCCGCTCGCAGCAGGTCGGCGACGTCGCCGCCGGCCAGCGCGTACACCACCGTGCTGCCCTCCCGGGTGGCGGTGACGATGCCGGACCGGCGCAGCACCGCGAGCTGCTGGGAGAGGCTGGAGGGTTCGACCTCCAGCTCGGCGAGCAGCCCGCGGACGGGCGTCGGTCCGGCCTGGAGCAGTTCCAGCACCCGGATCCGGACGGGATGGCCGAGCATCCGGAAGAACTCGGCCTTGGCCTGGTAGAGCGCTACCGCCACGAGTCCCCCCTTCCCTGGTGTCGGTCCGCTCAGATCTCCAGCGAGAGTTCGATCCGCTTGAGCTGGTGGCGGGCCATCGCGAGGTTGGAGCGGCCGCGGTTGAGCGCCAGGAAGAGGAAGAGGCCGCGTCCGGTGGGCGTGGTGATCGGTCGGACCATGTGGTACTGGTTGGTGAGGCTGATCAGGATGTCCTCGATCTCGTTGTCGTGCAGGTTGAGCATCTCCATCGCCCGCATCTTGGCGCGGACCACGTCGGTGTTCCCGGCGGCGGCGACGTTGAGGTCCAGTTCGCCGCCGTCGCCGAGGCTGCCGAGCGCCATGCCGCTGCCGTAGTCGACCAGGGCGACGCCGATCGCGCCGTCGATCCCCATGGCCTCTTTGAGGGACGTCTCCAGGTTCGCCATCGTCGGTGTCCTCCCGTGAGTTGGTGGCGGTCGCTCCGCCGTGGCAACGACGGTAGGGAGACCGGCGGCGGTCCACCGGGGATGACCGGAGACGTCCGAAGCTGGTCGGACTCCGATCACTTGAAGATGTTTGCAACTATGGATGTGAGAGGGAAGCGATCCCGGAATGATCCCGCGGCCGATCCCGCCGTGCGGAAGCCCTACGGAAGCCGCACGGAAGCCGCGGGGAAAGCCGTACGGAAGCCGCACGGAAAGTCGCACGGAAAAACGGTGCTATCGATGTCAGTGCCGCCGGGTAACCTCTCGCTGAGATGCGAGATCACACCAACCACACCCGGACGGCGATGAACACCCCTGAGCCCCAGCCCCACGACGACCAGGAGCTCAGCCCCGCCGAGGCGTACGCGGCCAGCCGCCGCCGGGCCAAGGAACAGGCGACCGCGCTCCACGGCTTCCAGCAGCTGTACGACTTCCCGCTGGACGACTTCCAGCTGGAGGCCTGCGAGGCGCTGGAGGCCGGCTCGGGCGTCCTGGTCGCCGCGCCCACCGGCTCGGGCAAGACCATCGTCGGCGAGTTCGCCGTGCACCTGGCCCTCCTGGGCGGCCGCAAGTGCTTCTACACCACGCCCATCAAGGCGCTGTCCAACCAGAAGTACGGCGACCTGGTCAAGCGCTACGGCGCCGCCAAGGTCGGCCTGCTCACCGGTGACAACACCGTCAACGGCGACGCCCCCGTGGTGGTCATGACCACCGAGGTGCTGCGCAACATGCTCTACGCGGGCTCCAGCACCCTCGACGGCCTCGGCTACGTCGTCATGGACGAGGTGCACTACCTCGCCGACCGCTTCCGCGGCGCCGTCTGGGAGGAGGTCATCATCCACCTCCCCGAGTCGGTCACCCTCGTCTCGCTCTCCGCGACCGTCTCCAACGCCGAGGAGTTCGGCGACTGGCTGGACACCGTGCGCGGCGGCACCCGGGTGATCGTCTCCGAGACCAGGCCCGTGCCGCTGTGGCAGCACGTGATGGCCGGCAACCGGATGTACGACCTGTTCGCCAACCCCGACCGGGACGGCCGCCCCAAGGACGGCCCGCGCAACCCCGGCAAGGCCGTCAACCCCGAGCTGGTCCGGCTCGCCCGCTCCGAGCTGGACCGCAACCCGCGCGACCGGTTCGGCCGCGGCCGGGGCCGCAGCATGCCCAACGGGCGCCCCGGCCGGGTCTGGACGCCGGGCCGGGTGGACGTCATCGACCGGCTCGACGCCGAGGGGCTGCTGCCCGCGATCACCTTCATCTTCAGCCGGGCCGGCTGCGAGGCCGCCGTCCAGCAGTGCCTCAGCTCCGGCCTGCGGCTCAACAAGGACGCCGACCGCGCCCTCGTCCGGGCCTTCGTCGAGGAGCGCTGCGCCGACATCCCCGACGAGGACCTGCACGTCCTCGGCTACTTCGAGTGGCTGGACGGGCTGGAGCGCGGCATCGCCGCCCACCACGCCGGGATGCTGCCGCGGTTCAAGGAGGTGGTCGAGGAGCTGTTCGTGAAGGGCCTGGTCAAGGCCGTCTTCGCCACCGAGACCCTGGCGCTCGGCATCAACATGCCCGCCCGCTCGGTGGTCATGGAGAAGCTGGTCAAGTGGAACGGCGAGACCCACGCCGACATCACCCCCGGCGAGTACACCCAGCTCACCGGCCGGGCCGGGCGCCGAGGCATCGACGTCGAGGGCCACGCCGTGGTGCTCTGGCAGCGCGGCCTCGACCCGGAGGCGCTGGCCGGCCTGGCCGGCACCCGCACCTACCCGCTCAAGTCCTCGTTCCGGCCGTCCTACAACATGGCCGTCAACCTGGTCTCCCAGTTCGGCCGGCACCGCTCGCGCGAACTGCTGGAAACCTCCTTCGCCCAGTTCCAGGCCGACCGCTCGGTGGTCGGCATCGCCCGCCAGGTCCAGCGCAACGAAGAGGGGCTGGAGGGCTACCGCGAGTCGATGACCTGCCACCTCGGCGACTTCGACGCGTACATGGACCTGCGTCGCCGGCTCAAGGACCGGGAGAACGAGCTCGCCCGCGAGGGCAGCAGCCAGCGCCGCGCGGCCGCCGTCGAGTCGATCGAGCACCTCAAGCCGGGCGACGTCATCCACGTCCCCACCGGCAAGTTCGCCGGCCTCGCCCTCGTCCTCGACCCGGGCCTGCCGCCGGTCAGCCGCAACGGCCGGGTCGGCCGCCACCCCGACTTCCAGGACGGGCCCCGCCCGGTGGTGCTCACCGCCGAGCGGCAGGTCAAACGGCTCGCCATGATCGACTTCCCGTACCCGGTCGCCGCCGTCGAGCGGGTGCGCATCCCCAAGTCCTTCAACCCGCGCAGCCCGCAGTCCCGCCGGGACCTCGCCTCCGCGCTGCGCACCAAGGCCGGTCACCTCGAACCCGAGCGGTTCCGCCGGGGCCGCGCGGCCGCCGCCGACGACCAGGAGATCACCCGGCTGCGCACCGAACTGCGCCAGCACCCCTGCCACGGCTGCGACGAGCGCGAGGACCACGCCCGCTGGGCCGAGCGCTACCACCGCCTGCACCGCGACACCGAGGTGCTGGAACGCCGGATGCGCTCCCGCACCCACACCATCGCCCGCACCTTCGACCGGGTCTGCGGGCTGCTCACCGACCTCGGCTACCTGAGCGGCGACACCGTCACCGACGACGGCAAGCGCCTCGGCCGGCTCTACGGCGAACTCGACCTGCTCGCCTCCGAGTGCATCCGCGAAGGCGTCTGGAGCGGCCTGGACGCCGCCGAACTCGCCGCCTGCGCCTCGGCGTTGGTCTACGAGGCGCGCCAGTCCGACGACGCCACCGCCCCCCGGGTGCCGGAGGGCGCGGCCAAGGAGGCGCTCGGCCAGATGGTCCGGATCTGGGGCCACCTGGACGCCCTGGAGGAGCAGCACCGGATCAACACCGCCGAGGGCGTCGGCCAGCGCGAGCCCGACCTCGGCTTCGCCTGGGCCGCCCACCGCTGGGCCCTCGGCCACAGCCTGGACCAGGTGCTGCGCGACGCCGACATGCCGGCCGGCGACTTCGTCCGCTGGACCAAGCAACTGATCGACGTCCTCGGCCAGATCCAGGACGCGGCCGGCGAGGACGCCGAACTGCGCCGGACGGCCCGCAAGGCCGTCGACGGCCTGCGCCGCGGCATCATCGCCTACTCCTCGGTGGGCTGACCGCCGAACGCAAGGGGCCCGCCCGTTCACCCCGAACGTGCGGGCCCCTGGCGTGCCCGGCGGCTTCCATCCCCCACCCCCCGCCCCCGTGCGGCTTCGGCTTCGCCTCGCCGCTGGGGCTTCCTGCGCAGAGGAAATGCCTCTGCCCCCGCCGATGACAGGGGCAGAGGCATTCTGATGACAGAAGCGAGATTCCAAGCCGGTGCCGCTTCGGCGGGGCCGAAGCGGCACCGGGAGTGCGGGGGGGTTGGTTGGGGGTTGATTGGGGTGAACTTCCGTGGGGGAGAGGGAGGAAAAAAGGGAGGGGGGGCTCCGATGGCCAGGGTGTGGGAAGCACCGGGGCGAAGTAGTCGCGGAGCATCTCCGTGGTCCATGCGGGTTGGCGCACTTCTCCGCGCGCGCCGAACTCCTCGCACCAGGGCTTCACTTCGATGACCGGCGTGCCCGAAGGAGTGCGGCGTTCGCCTCGGCGGCGCGCCCCGCAGCGGCGAGAGCGCGTGCGTGGACGACGCCGAGCAGAGACCGTTCGCGAGGGCTGGCGAGCCGGAATCGGTCGCCGACCATCGACGCCTCGGCGACCCTGACAGCATGGTGCGGCTTCCGGAGGTCGACCGCCTGGTGGGCCATGGCGCGCAGGACGTGGCCGGCCATCGCGGGGTCGTCAGCCTCGGCCGCCAGCTTCACGGCGACGGTGTAGTAGTGCTGGGGGATGTTCCCGGAGAGCATGACGCCTTGGCGGACCCACTGAGTGACGGATGCCCGGCTCGGTCGTGCCGGATCGTTGTGACTGGCCGCAACGGCGCACAAGGCCCGGGCGAGGGCTTCGTTCGGTCGGCCTGTTTCCCGGATGAGCTGGCCCAGCCGCGGCCATCGCGCACCTCTCACTCAACGAGCATGCCTAATCGGAGAGTTGCGCGATGGCTCCCTTATGGCCAGGGGTTACACCAAGATCCCTGCTACACCACTCGGCGGGACGCCATCCGTCAACCACTGCGAGCTCGTGATCATCACTCAACTCCCCTGCCGATCGAAGCCATCGGCAGGACGTTAACGAAGCCATCGGCAGGACGTTAAGCGGTCGAGATTCGCCGGCGGGATCGTGATTTTCGAATATTCCGGCTCGGGCGGCTGGGGTTCGTGGGAATTCTCAGGCAGAACCGAGTGCCCTGCGGCACCGCGTGATGATGCGGTGGGCGTCCGGCCTCCTCCTGCGGAAGGTCCAGGCGTTCGGCGTCGGCCCGACAGAGGTACCGGGTGTCCTCGCCGACGGCGTTGTTTCGCCTGGGGCGGCGGAAAGAGGCCCCTCTGCCGGGGGCTCAGCGGGTGGCGAGGGACTCCAGGAGGCGGTCGAGGGAACTGCCGAGGCCCCAGCGGGTGGAGAGTTCCTCCAGGGTCATCGGGTCGAGCGGTTCGTGGGGGAGGGCCGGGTCGAAGGCGGGGAGCGGGGCGTCGGGGGCGACGCGGACGACGGTGGGGGCGACGTCGAGGTAGGCGGCGCCTTCGACGAGGTTGCGGCGGCGGGCGGGGGTGAGCTTGGAGGAGAGGTCGAGGGCGGCGGCGCGGATGGTGGTGAGGTCGCCGTACTCGTTGATGAGCTGGGCGGCGGTCTTCTCGCCGATGCCCTTGACGCCGGGCAGGCCGTCGCTCGGGTCCCCGCGCAGGGCGGCCATGTCGGCGTACTGGGCGCCGCGCACGCCGTACTTCTCCAGGAGCAGCGCGTCGTCGGTGACCTGGAGGTTGCCCATGCCCTTGACCGGGTAGAGCACGGTGATCCCGCGGGCGTCGTCGACCAGTTGGAACAGGTCGCGGTCGCCGGTGACGATCTGCACCGGGCCCTTGGCGTGGGCGGTCAGGGTGCCGATGACGTCGTCGGCCTCGTAGCCGGGGGAGCCGACCCGGGCGATGCCGAGCGCGTCCAGCACCTGTTCGATCACCGGGACCTGCGGGGCGAGCGTGTCCGGCACCTCCTCCTCGCCGTCCTCGGCGGCCTCGGCGACGCGGTGGGTCTTGTACGAGGGGAGGAGGTCCACCCGCCACTGCGGGCGCCAGTCGGCGTCCATGCAGGCGACGAGCTGGTCGGGGCGGTGGTCGTGGACCAGCCGGGCGATGAAGTCCAGCAGGCCGCGGACGGCGTTGACCGGTTCGCCCTGCGGGGAGCGCAGGGTGTCCGGCACGCCGTAGTAGGCCCGGAAGTACAGGCTGGCGGAGTCGAGGAGCATCAGTCGCGGTGCGGTCACGTGTCAGATCATGCCGCACCGCGACGACAGGAGGGCGGCTTCAGTGTTCGTGCGGGCCGGCGCGGTGGACCGGGCCGTGCGCGTCGGCGCAGTGTTCGGCGGGTTGTTCGCCCGGGGCGGCGATCTGGAGCAGGGCGCCGGCCGCGTCCTCGCCGACGTGGTCGACCTGGAGCGTGCTGTGGGTGATGCCGTACTCGTCGGCCAGTCCGCGCTGGAGCTCGCGCCGGACGGCGTGGCAGTCGCCGCCGGGGGTGACCAGGATGTGCGCGGACAGGGCCGGCTGGTTGGAGGTGATCTCCCAGATGTGCAGGTCGTGGATCTCCTCGACCAGCGGCTGGGCGACCATCCGGTCGGCCACCGCGTCCGGGTCGATGCCGGCCGGGGCGGCCTCCAGGAAGATCCGCCCGGAGTCGCGGACCAGGCCGATGCCGGCCTTGAGCATCAGCGCGACCACGATCAGCGAGGCGATCGCGTCGGCCCGGACGAAGCCGGTGGTCAGCATGACGGCGCCGGCGACGGCGGTGGCGATGAACGCGTACAGGTCGGTGAGCACGTGCTGGAAGGCGCCCTCGACGTTCAGCGAGCTGCGGTTGGCCTTCGACATGCACCAGGCGGCGGCCAGGTTGACCACGATCCCGATCAGCGCGGTGACCAGCACCAGCGAGCCGGCGACCTCCGGCGGCTCGAACAGCCGGGTGACGGCCTCGTAGCCCAGCCAGGCGGACAGCACCAGCAGGGTGACGCCGTTGGCCTGGGCGGACAGGATCTCGGCGCGCTTGAGGCCGTACGTGTAGCCGCCGCGGGCCGGGCGGGCGGCGAGGCGCATCGCGACCAGCGCGAGGACGATCGAGGCGGCGTCGGTGAGCATGTGCGCCGCGTCGGAGATCAGGGCCAGGGACTTCGCGGCGAAGCCGACCACGACCTCGCCGGCCATGAAGACGACGATGAGCGTGAGGGCGCCGAGCAGCCAGCGGCGGTCGGCGTCGGCGGCGACACCGTGCGAGTGGCCGCTGTGCCCGCCGTGTCCGCCGTGCCGGTGTCCGCCGTGGTCGTGCGCGTGCTTGTGGTCATGCGCATGATCAGTGTGGGAATGCTCGTGCCCGGCCATCGAAGTCCTCTCTGGACGCACGGGTGGGGAGGGGAGGGGCGCGATCGCCCTGCACCCGAAGTGAACCGCAGAACGGACAAAGATCCAAAGGCTGTACTGGTGACCGTTGTCGTTGCCGTTGAGCGGTCGTTCCGAGGGGGCGGGCGCGCCTCGGCTACCCGATCAGCGCGGTGTCCAACTGCGCCGCGGTGGCCGCCCGCACCAGGGCCCGCATCACCCGCAGGTCGTCCCCCTGTTCCGGGTGCCACTGCACGCCCAGGGTGAATCCCGGGCCCTCGACCGCCTCGACCGTCCCGTCCGGCGAGTGGGCCGAGACCCGCAGGCCCGCCCCGATCCGGTCGACGGCCTGGTGGTGGAAGGTCGGCACCTCCACCTCGCTCTCCGGCAGCAGCCCGCCGAGCAGCGTCCCCGGCACCGGCCGCACCAGGTGCGTTCCGTAGCCGCCGTCCGCGCCGCCGTGGACGTCCACCGGCACGACGTCCGGCAGGTGCTGGACGAGGGTCCCGCCGCAGACGACGTTGAGCACCTGCATGCCCCGGCAGATCCCCAGCAGCGGCATCCCGGCCGCCAGGGCCGCCCGCAGCAGGGCCGACTCCCACCGGTCCCGTTCGGGGGAGTCGACCTCGGTGCGGGGGTGGGCGGGCTGGCCGTAGTAGGCGGGGTCGATGTCGGGCCCGCCCGCGATGACGAGGGCGTCGAGCCGGGCGAGCACCTCGGGTGCGCGGTCGGGGGAGTCGGGCGGGAGCAGCACCGCGATCCCGCCGGACTCCTGGACGTACGCGGTGTACCGCTCGGGCACCAGGGCCACCCGGCGGCCCTGCCAGTTGCTCCAACTCGCGTCGACCAGGTAGGTGCTGACGCCGATGAAAGGCCTGCGATCCATGGAGGGCATTCTCCACCCGCACCGCCTGATCCCCCGTCAACCACGCATGTCGGCGCGCCACACCTGCCCGCCCTCTTCCGCGCCGTCCGCCGCAGGCCGTACGGTTCGCTGTGACCGCTTGAACTCGAAGAGTGATCGTGGAGGGTTCCGTCATGCCCGAGAACGCCGCCGCGGGCGTGCCGCCCCGGGCGCCGCTGACCCTGGACGAACTGCGCATGCTGGTGGACACCGGCGAGGTCCACACCGTGGCGCTGGCGTTCACGGACATGCAGGGGCGCTTGCAGGGCAAGCGCTTCGCCGCCCGCTTCTTCCTGGACGAGGTGGTCGAGCACGGCGCCGAGGCCTGCGACTACCTGCTCGCCGTGGACGTCGACCTGAACACCGTCGACGGCTACGCCTTCTCCTCCTGGGCCACCGGCTACGGCGACTTCGCGATGCGCCCCGACCTCGGCACCCTGCGGCTGACCCCCTGGCAGCCGGGCACCGCGCAGGTGACCGCGGACCTGGCCCGGCACGGCGGCCACCCGGTGGACGCGGCCCCCCGCCAGCTGCTGCGCCGCCAGATCGCGCGCCTGGCGGAGTACGGGCTGGCCGCCGACATCGGGACCGAGCTGGAGTTCCTGGTGTTCCGGGACACCTACGAGCAGGCCTGGCTGGGCGGTTACCGCGGCCTGACGCCGGCGAACCTGTACAACGTGGACTACTCGATGCTGGGCACCGCCCGGGTCGAGCCGCTGCTGTCCCGGATCCGCAACGAGATGGCGGGCGCCGGGCTCGTGGTGGAGTCGGCCAAGGGCGAGTGCAACCTCGGCCAGCACGAGATCGCCTTCCGCTACGCGGACGCGCTGACCACCTGCGACCAGCACAGCGTCTACAAGACGGGCGCGAAGGAGATCGCCGCGCAGCAGGGGTGCGCGCTGACCTTCATGGCCAAGTACAACGAGCGCGAGGGCAACAGCTGCCACATCCACCTGTCGCTGCGCGACGCGGTGGGCGCGCCGGCCTTCGCCGACCGGGACGGCCGGATGACCGACACCATGCGGCACTTCCTGGCCGGCCAGCTGACGGCGCTGCGCGAGTTCAGCCTGCTGTACGCGCCGAACATCAACTCCTACAAGCGTTACCGCCAGGGCTCGTTCGCCCCGACGGCGGTGGCCTGGGGCCGGGACAACCGGACCTGCGCCTACCGGGTGGTCGGCCACGGCCCGGGCCTGCGGATGGAGAACCGGGTGCCGGGCGGGGACGTCAACCCGTACCTGGCGGTGGCCGGGATGATCGCGGCCGGCCTGCACGGGCTGCAACGGAAGCTGGAGCTGCCGGCGCCGTGCCTGGGCAACGCCTACGCCGTCGAGGAGTACGCCCGGGTGCCCGGTTCGCTGCGCGAGGCCGCGGAGTTGTGGGCCGACAGCGAGCTGGCCCGGGTGGCCTTCGGCGACGACGTGGTCGAGCACTACCTCAACATGGCCCGGGTGGAGCAGTGCGCCTTCGACGGCACCGTCACCGACTGGGAGCGCTACCGATCCTTCGAACGGATGTGAGGCCGATGACCGACCCCACCGTCAGCACCGTCCGCAATCCCGCCACCGGCGAGGTGCTCGCCACCGTCCCGGACACCACCGCAGGGCAGGTGGACGCGGCGGTCCAGCGCGCGTCCAAGGCCCAGCCGGCCTGGGCGGCGCTGGCACCGGGCGAACGGGCCCGGCTGCTGCGCCGGTTCGCCGACCAGGTCGAGGTGCACGTGCCGGAACTGGCCGCACTGGAGGTGCGCGAGGCCGGCCACACCGTGGGCAACGCCCGCTGGGAGGCCGGCAACGTCCGGGACCTGCTGGAGTACGCGGCCGGGGGAGTGGAACGCCTGACCGGCCGCCAGATCCCGGTGGCCGGCGGCCTGGACGTGACCTTCCACGAGCCGGTCGGCGTGGTCGGGGTGATCGCGCCGTGGAACTTCCCGATGCCGATCGCCGCCTGGGGCTTCGCGCCGGCCCTGGCGGCGGGCAACGCCGTCCTGCTCAAGCCCGCCGAGGCGACCCCGCTCACCGCACTGCGGCTGGCCGAACTCGCCCTGGCGGCAGGGCTGCCGGAGGGCCTGTTCCAGGTGCTGCCGGGCCCGGGCGGGACGACCGGCCGGGCCCTGGTGGACCACCCGGCGGTCCGCAAGATCGTCTTCACCGGCTCGACCGTGGTCGGCAAGGAGGTGGCCGCCCGCTGCGCGGCCCGGGCCAAGCGGGTCACCCTGGAGCTGGGCGGCAAGAGCCCCAGCATCGTCTTCGCCGACGCCGACCTGGCCCGCGCCGCGGACCCGATGTCCTTCGCCGACAACAGCGGCCAGGACTGCTGCGCCCGCAGCCGGATCCTGGTCCAGCGGGAGGCGTACGACGACTTCCTGGCGCTGCTGCTGCCCGCCGTCGAGGCGCTGCGCACCGGTGACCCGGCGGACCCGGAGACCCGGCTGGGCCCGCTGATCTCGGCCGCCCAGGTGCGCCGGGTCGCCTCCTACGTCACCCCGGACCTGCCGGTGCTGGCCCGCGGCGCGGTGCCGGACGGGCCCGGCTACTGGTACCCGCCGACGGTGATCGCGCCGACCGACCCGGAGGTGCCGGCGGTCACCGAGGAGATCTTCGGCCCGGTCGCCGCCGTGCTGCCGTTCACCGACGAGGCGGACGCGCTGCGGCTGGCCAACGCCACCCGCTACGGCCTGTCCGGCTCGATCTGGACCAGGGACCTCGGCCGGGCGCTGCGGTTGGCCCGCGGCGTCGCGGCGGGCAACCTGTCGGTCAACTCGCACTCCTCGGTGCGGTACTGGACGCCGTTCGGCGGTTACGGCGAGTCCGGGGTCGGCCGGGAGCTGGGGCCGGACGCGCTGCGCCACTTCACCGAGACCAAGAACGTCTTCATCCACAGCGAGGAGTAGCAGCCGATGACGGAGAACGACGCACCGGTGTGCCGCCGCCTGGTCGGCCGCACCGCCGTGATCACCGGCGCCGGCAGCGGGATCGGCCTGGCGGCGGCCCGCCGGCTCGCCTCGGAGGGCGCGAAGGTGGTCTGCGCGGACGTGGACGAGCAGTCCGGGCGGGCGGCCGCGAAGGAGGTCGGCGGCCTGTTCGTGCACACCGACGTCACCGACCCGTACATGGTCGAGGCGCTGTTCGACGAGGCGTACGAGACGTACGGGAGCGTGGACGTCGCGTTCAACAACGCGGGCATCTCGCCGCCGGAGGACGACTCGATCCTGACCACCGGCCTGGACGCCTGGCGCAAGGTCCAGGAGGTCAACCTGACCTCGGTGTTCCTGTGCTGCAAGGCCGCGCTGCCCTACATGCGGCGGCACGGGCGGGGCTCGATCATCAACACGGCCAGCTTCGTGGCCCGGATGGGCGCGGCCACCTCGCAGATCTCGTACACCGCCTCCAAGGGCGGGGTGCTGGCGATGTCCCGGGAACTGGGCGTGCAGTTCGCCCGGGAGGGGATCCGGGTGAACGCGCTGTCACCGGGGCCGGTGGACACCCCGCTGCTGCGGGAGCTGTTCGCCACGGACCCGGAGCGGGCGGCCCGCCGGCTGGTGCACATCCCGCTGGGCCGGTTCGCCCGGGCCGAGGAGATCGCCGCCGCGGTGGCCTTCCTGGCGAGCGACGACTCGTCCTTCATCACGGCGAGCGAGTTCCTGGTGGACGGCGGCATCTCGGGCGCCTACGTGACCCCGCTGTAGCCCCGGGCGGGCGCGACGGTCCTGAGCGTGCCCGACGCACCCCTTCTCACCGTAATCTCATCGAAAACCACCGGAATTCGAGGCCGCGCTGATTTCGCGTTTATCCGCGTGCCTTTAGATTCTCTGTTGTGAGCGAGCAGATTCCCGCCGGGTGGTACCCGGACCCGAAGGACACCGGCGGCGACCCGAGGCCGCAGCGCTGGTGGGACGGCAGGGGTTGGACGGCCAGCACCCGGCCCGCACCCTCGGACGCCCCGGAGCCGGTACCCCCGGCGGCCGGGGCTCCGGGGCCGGGGCCGGCCGACGAGCCCACGGTGCTGCAGGGCGAGGTGCTGGACAGCGGGCCGACCGTCCGCTACCCGGAGCCGCCGCCCTTCGGCACCGCCTACGGCTCCGAGGCACCGCCGCCGCGCAAGCCCCGGCGCCGGCCGTCCCCGATGGTGATCGCCGCCACCGTCGCGGCGCTGCTCGGCCTGGGCACCGGCTCCGGGATCACCTACCTGGCGATGGACGGCCACAGCGACAACCGCCCGCAGCGCAGTGCCCGGCAGGCCGTGCCGAACGGCGAGAACGGCCCCTGGAACGGCTTCCCGGGCCTCGGCGGCAACGGGAACGGCGGGAACGGGAACGGGAACGGCAACAACGGGAACGGTGGCAACAACGGCGGCAGCGGCGACGGCAGCAACGGAACCGGTGGCAACGGCGGGCCCGGTGGCAACGGCGGGCCTGGTGGGAACGGCGGGAACGGCGGCAGCGGCAAGACCAGGCCCGGCGGCGGGAACGCGATCGACCTGGTGAACGGGCTCACCCTGCCCGTCCCCTCCGGCTGGCAGGGCGGCTACACCAGCGACGGCTACGCCGCGCTCACGGTCGGCGCCTACACCTGCCCGGACGGCAGCGAATCGTGCACCCTCGGCGGGGTGACCACCGGCCGGATCGACGGCGGCGGCACCGACGCCCAGGCCGCCGCCAAGGCCGACATCGAGAAGGCGGCCAAGGACTCGTACGGCGCCATCACCGGGCACCAGGAGCTGAAGTCCGAGGCGGTCAAGGTCAACGGCCAGGACGGCTACCTGGTCCGCTGGAAGGTCGACGCTCCCAAGGGCAACAACGGCTACGTGCAGACGGTGGTCTTCCCGTCCACCGACGGCAAGACGCTGATCTCCGTGCACTTCGGCTTCGACATCGCCGACAAGGCGCCGGACCTCGGCCTGATGGACACCATCGTCAACGGCATCGCCGACTTCAAGGGCAAGCTGCCGTCCATCCCGGGCGGCGGGCTTCCCGGCGGCGCCACCGGTGGCACCGGCGGCACCAGCACCTGAGCGGCACCAGCACCTGGGCCACCCGCTCCTCACACGGCGGGGGGGGGGGGGGGGGGGGGGGGGGGGGGGGGGGGGGGGGGTGGGGGGGGGCGGTGGTGGGGGGGGGGGGGGGGGGGGGAGG
>NZ_JBWKEQ010000032.1:0-44845 GCF_056435365.1 Kitasatospora sp. NPDC043949
CCCCCCCCCCCCCCCCCCCCCCCCCCCCCCCCCCCCCCCCCCCCCCCCCCCCCCCCCCCCCCCCCCCCCCCCCCCCCCCCCCCCCCCCCCCGGGCGGTTACGTGCCCTGGGGCAGGCCGCCCACAACGCCGAGGCGCCGGCCGTTTGAACCGCGGTGTGACCTGAGCCGGAAGGCGCGCCCCGCCGGGCGCGCCTTCCGCGCAATCCGACACCGGTACTCCCATGCTGTAGGGCGCAGGAAGTCCGACCGCCGACCAGAGGGAGCAGCCAGTGACGTCGTCCCCGCCCGAGGAGGGCGCCGGCGCGGAGCGCACGGCCGCCGAGGCCGCCGCCCCGGACCCCGAGCGGCCCGCCCGCCCGCTGGAGATCGCCGTCTTCACCGGCCCCGAATCGGCCTTCTTCGCCACCTCCACCCTGATCCTCGGCGAGCGGACCGCGATCCTGGTCGACGCCCAGCTCACCCGCAGCGCCGGCCGCGAACTCGCCGAATGGGTCGCCGGCAAGGGCCGCCGACTGCTCGCCATCGTCGTCACCCACCACCACCCCGACCACTACTTCGGCGCCGAGGAGGTGCTGAGGCTCTTCCCCGACGCCCGGCTGCTGGCCGCGCCCGCCGTGGTCGACGGCATCCGGCGCACCGCCGCCGCCAAGGTCGCCCAGTGGAAGCCGGTCTACGGCGACGACATCCCGGACCACCCGCTGATCCCCGCCCCGCTGCTGCCGCAGCCGCTCATGCTCGACCGCCAGGTCATCCCCGTGCTGCTGCTCGGCCAGGCCGACTGCGGCGACTCGACGGTCGTCCACGTGCCGAGCATCCGGACGGTGATCGCCGGGGACTTCGCCTACAACGGCACCCACGTCTGGACCGCCGACACCACCCCGGCCCAGCGCACCACCTGGGGCCACAACCTCGGCCGGATCGCCGACCTCGGCGTGGACCGGGTCATCGCCGGCCACCGCGCCCCCGACCAGGGCGACGACGCCGCCCGGGTGCTCGCCTTCACCGGCGAGTACCTCCAGGACTTCGACCGGCTGCTGGCCGAGCACCCGCACGACCCGGAGGCACTGGTCACCGCGATGAACGAGCGGTACGGGGAGCTGACGCTGCCGGCCATCCTGGAACTGGGTGCCGCCGCCAACACCGCCCGGGCGGCGCGAGGGGGCGAGATCGTCGAGGCGGAGATCGTCGAGGACGACATCATCGAGGCGGAGATCGTCGAGGACGAGCTCGTCGAGGAGCCCGAGGAGTCCACGGAGCCCGAGGGGCCCGGGAAGTCCCCGGAGCGCGGGACGGGCGGAGCCGAGTAGGGCGGATACTGGCCGCATGACGCCCTACGACGTGATCGTCCCGGCCGGCGGGGGCGCCCGTCGCCTCGGCGGGGCCGACAAACCCGGGCTGACCGTGGGCGAGACCACCCTGCTCGACCGGGTGCTCGCGGCCTGCGCGGGCGCCCGCACCACCGTCGTGGTCGGCCCCGGCCGGCCGACCGCGCGCACCGGCGTCCGCTGGACCAGGGAGCAGCCGCCGGGCGGTGGGCCGGTCGCCGCCGTCGCCGCCGGACTCGACCTGGTCACCGCGCCGACCGTGCTGCTGCTCGCCGCCGACCTGCCGTTCCTGGACCGGCGGACCGTCGACCGGCTGGTCACCGCCCTCGCCGAGGCAGGCCCGGCCGTCGACGCCGCCGTCCTGGTCGACGCCGGCGGGCGCGACCAGCCGCTCGCCGCCGCCTACCGCACCGCCCCGCTGCGCACCGCGCTGGCCGCCCTCGGCGATCCGGCCGGTCTCCCGCTGCGCCGCCTCACCGGCGGTCTCGCCCGGCAGTTGGTGGCCGACACCGACAACGTCGCCTACGACTGCGACACCTGGGAGGACCTCGAACAGGCCCGGGAGCGCGACCGGTCGTAGGGGCGCCCTCCGGGTCCGTGTTCACGGCCCGCGCGGGTGTCCGTGCGGGAAACGACGCGCGCCGCACACGGGGCGAACACTCCGGGGAAACCGCCGATCAGGCAGCATGGGCGCATGGAGCGCACGCTGGAGGACTGGATCGCCGAGGTCAGGGCCGACCTGGGCATCGACCTGGACGTCGACGTCCGGGGACTGCTCGACCTCGCCCGGGTGGTCGCGCACGGGGTGGCCCGCCCGGCCGCGCCGCTGACCGCCTTTCTGATCGGCTACGCGGCCGCCCAGCAGGGCGGCGGGCCGGAGGCCGTGGCCGAGGCCGCCCGGCGGACCGCCGCGCTCGCCGAGCGCTGGAGCGCCGACGCCGGGCCGGGCGAGCCGTGAGCGCCGTCGGCCAGACCACCGTGGCCGCCCCGCCGACCGGCCCCGGCGTGCTGAGCTGGGCGCAGGCCCGCGAGGCCGCCCGCCGGGCCGGGCTGCGTCCGCTGCCGGCGGTCGGGCTGCCGCTCGCCGAGGCACTCGGCCGCACCCTCGCCGAGCCGCTCACCGCGCTGACCGACCTGCCCGCCTTCGACACCTCCGCGATGGACGGCTGGGCGGTCGCCGGGCCGGGCCCCTGGCGGGTCGCCGGGCGGGTGCTGGCCGGCCGGGCCGCGTCCGCGCCGCTGGCCGACGGCGCCGCCGTCGAGATCGCCACCGGCGCCCAACTGCCGCCCGGCGCCACCGCCGTCCTGCGCCGTGAGCACGGCCGCACGGACGGCACGCTGCTGCACGACTGCGGCCACCAATCGCTGACCACCGGTCAGGACGTCCGCCCGCGCGGCCAGGAGTGCCGCCGCGGCGAGGCGTTGCTGCCCGGTGGCGCCCTGGTCGGCCCGGCCGTGCTCGGCCTGGCCGCCGCCTGCGGTCACGACCGGCTCGCCGTGCGCCGTCGCCCGGTGGTCGAACTGCTCGTCCTCGGCGATGAGTTGCTCGCCTCGGGCGTCCCAGGTCCGGGCCTGGTCCGGGACGCGCTCGGGCCGCTGCTGCCGCCCTGGCTGCGGGCGGCCGGTGCCGAGGTGGCCGAAGTGCGGTCCGTCCGGGACGACTTCGGGCTGCTCCGGGACGCGCTGCGGCACTCCACCGCCGACATCGTGGTCACCACCGGCGGAACGGCGGCCGGCCCGGTCGACTTCCTGCACCGGGCCCTCGCCGAGGCCGGGGCCCGGCTGCTGGTGGACGGCGTGGCCGTCCGCCCCGGACACCCGATGCTGCTGGCCGAACTCCCGTCGGCCGCATGCCCGTCAGCCGGCCCCGCCCGGAGCGGGCTTCCGGGCGGGGACCCAGCCGGGCTTCCGGGTGGGCTTCCGGGCGGGCTTCCGGGCGGGCGGCACCTGGTGGGCCTGCCCGGCAACCCGCTGGCCGCCGTCGCCGGGACGGTCACCCTCGCCCTGCCGCTGCTGCACGCCCGCAGCGGGCGGTCCGCCGTCACCCCGGCCCTCGCACCCACCGCCGTCGGCCTGCCCGGGCACCCGGTGGACACCCGGCTGCTGCCCGTCCGGCACACCGCCGACGGCGTCGTCCCGCTCGCCTTCGACGGGCCCGCGATGCTGCGCGGCCTCGCCCGGGCCGAGGCGCTGGCCGTGGTCCCGCCCGGCGGCGCGGCGGCCGGCGAACCCGTCGAACTGCTGGAGGCGCCGTGAACGGGCCCACCGGGGCGTGCGCGCCCCACGACAGCGGGGAGGTGGCCGCATGAGCAGGATGCGGGGTGCGCCCGCCCCGGGGACCGAGCCGTGGTCGGACGCCGGGATCGTGCTGCCCGCCCGGCGGAGCGCGCCGGCCCTCCGGCAGGTCGGCTCCCGGCTGCTGCTGGCGCTCGCCGTCCTGGTCGCCACGACGCTGATCGTCTACGTCGACCGGGACGGTTACAACGACAACGCGGGCGACGGGGTCAGCTTCCTGGACGCGGCGTACTACGCCACCGTGACGCTGTCCACCACCGGGTACGGCGACATCACCCCGTACAGCGACGGCGCCCGGCTCACCAACATCTTCGTGATCACCCCGCTGCGCGTGGTGTTCCTGATCATCCTGGTCGGGACCACGCTGGAGGTGCTCACCGAACGAACCCGCCAGCAGTGGCGGTTGAACCGCTGGAGGTCCACCGTGCGCGAGCACACCGTCGTCATCGGGTACGGCACCAAGGGCCGCAGCGCCGTCGACACCCTGCTCGGGCAGGGCGTGAAGAAGGACGAGATCGTCGTCGTCGACCCGCAGCGCAAGGTGATCGACCAGGCCGCCCGGCACGGGCTGGTCGGCGTGGTCGGCGACGCCACCCGCACCGACACGCTGCTGCGGGCCGAGGTGCCCACCGCCGCCCGGGTCGTGGTCGCGCCGGAACGGGACGACACCGCCGTCCTGGTCACGCTGACGGCGCGCCAGCTGAACAAGGGCGCCACCGTGGTCGCGGCCGTCCGGGAGGACGAGAACGCCCCGCTGCTGCGGCAGAGCGGCGCCGACGTCGTCGTCACCAGCTCCAGTTCGGCCGGGCGGCTGCTCGGCCTGTCGATGCTCAGCCCGCACGCCGGCGCGGTGATGGAGGACCTGCTCACCTACGGCAACGGCCTGGACGTGGTCGAGCGCCCCGTCACCCGGGCCGAGGCCGGGCACAGCCCGCGCGCGTGCGAGGACCTGGTGGTCGCGGTGGTCCGCGGCCGGCGGGTGCTCAACTACACCGAGCCCGAGGCCGCCGTGCTCCAGCTCACCGACCGGGTGATCGTGATCAAGTCGACCGGCTGACGCAGGCCTTGCCCGCTCCTCGCCATGACGCGCAGTAGGTTCGGGGCATGCATGCGATGACGATTCCCGTACCCGGTGGTCCCGAGGCACTCGTGTGGGCGGAGGTGCCCGACCCGGTGCCCGGCGAGGGCGAGGTCCTGGTCGAGGTGGCGGCCACCGCCGTCAACCGCGCCGACCTGCTCCAGCGGCAGGGCAACTACAACCCGCCGCCCGGCGCCTCGCCCTACCCCGGGCTGGAGTGCGCCGGGCGGATCGTCGCCCTCGGCCCGGGCGTGTCCGGCTGGGCGGTCGGCGACGAGGTGTGCGCGCTGCTGTCCGGCGGCGGGTACGCGCAGCTCGTCGCGGTGCCGACCGGGCAGCTGCTGCCGCTGCCCAAGGGCCTGGGCTTCGAGGAGGCCGCCGCGCTGCCCGAGGTCGCCTGCACGGTGTGGTCCAACGTGTTCCTCACCGCCCACCTGCGGCCCGGCGAGACGGTGCTGCTGCACGGCGGCGCGAGCGGCATCGGGACCATGGCGATCCAGCTGGCCAAGGCGGTGGGCGCGCGGGTCGCGGTGACCGCGGGCAGCGCCGGGAAGCTGGCCCGGTGCGTCGAACTCGGTGCCGACATCGCGATCGACTACCGCGAGCAGGACTTCGTCGAGGTGCTCAAGGAGGCCACCGGCGGGGCCGGGGTGGACGTGATCCTGGACATCATGGGCGCCAAGTACCTGCAGCGGAACGTGGACGCGCTGGCCGTCAACGGGCGGCTGGTGATCATCGGGCTGCAGGGCGGCGTGAAGGGCGAGCTCGACCTCAACGCGCTGCTGCGCAAGCGCGCCGCGGTGATCGCCACCAATCTGCGCGGGCGCCCGTTGGCGGAGAAGGCGGCGATCGTGGCGGCGGTGCGCGAGCACGTGTGGCCGCTGGTGGAGTCCGGGGTGGTGAAGCCGGTGATCGACCGGGTGCTGCCGCTGACCGACGCCGGCGACGGGCACCGGGTGCTGGAGGCGGGGGAGCAGGTCGGCAAGGTCGTGCTGCGGGCCTGATCCTGGTCCGAGGGCCTGCGGCCCGAGGCGGGACGTCCGAAATGCCCTGATCGTCGGATTGTGTGAGGCTGGTTCGGAGCTGTCCCGCCGCCGACCCCGCCGCGCGCGGTCGGCCGTCGGAAGGACCTCCGACCGTGGCCGCACCAACGCACCTCCTCGGGCCGCTGCCCGCCGCGCCGCACCACCGTCGTACCCGCCGTACCCGCCGTACCGGCCCGGGCCGGGCCCAGCGACTGATCGCGGCGGCCGTGCTCGGGCTCACGCTCCCGCTGGCCGCCGCTTCGGCGGCCGCCGCCGTCGGGCCGGCGGCGGCGTCGCCGTCCCCGTTCACCGCTGAGCCCGCCGCCGTGGGCAGGCCGGAGCCAGCGGCCGTTCCGGCGGTCGGGCCGCCGCGGCACCCGCGCCCCGGCCGGGGCGACGGGGTCTACCGGCGCTGGGCGGTGTGGGCGCCCGAGCGCGCCGACAGCGCCCCGGAGCGGGCGCCGGAGCGGGCTCCCGAGCAGAACCCCGAGCAGAACCCTGCGCAGGTTCCCGAGCAGAACCCCGACCAGGTTCCTGACCGGAGCACCGGGCAGGCCGGTGCGGGGGACCAGCCCGAGGCCGACCAGGGCACCCCGGACGCGGCGGCTCCCGGCGCCGACGCCGCACCGGACGCCGCCACCGCGGCCGCCCAAGCCGTCGCCGCCGCCGTCCCCGCCGTCCTGCCCGCCCGCTGGCGGGACGCCTCGACCGTCCAGTTCCCGCTGGGCGCGGGGCTGGGGTTGATCGGCTGCGGCCTGGGGTTGATCGGGTTGCGGCTGCGCCGGGGGTGAGCCGCGGGGTGGGGGCGGCGGCGGGGTAGGTTCCGTGAGGGGTGTGTGCACGCCCCAGGGAGCCGGGGCGTGCCGGGAGCTGAGTATCCGTACGGATTCCGGGGCGGCGCCCGGGGGCGTACCGTCGTCAGCGGTGGCTCAGGACGGCGGTTGTACGGGGGCTTCCGCCCGACCAACCCCAGTGAGAGAGAATGTTGTTCATGACGAATCCGATGAACGAGCGCTCGTTTCAGCAGCCATTCCAGGCCGCGGGCGGGCAGTCGCAGGACGGCCAGAAGGTGCTGATCGTCGGACCGGACGGGCTGCCCGTGGGCCAGGGGTTCGCCGGCTCGGCGGGGGACGAGGACGAGGGCGACCTGCCGCGGGAGCTCCCGGTGACCGAGATGGTCGAGCAGCCCGCGAAGGTCATGCGCATCGGCAGCATGATCAAGCAGCTGCTGGAGGAGGTCCGGGCGGCGCCCCTCGACGAGGCCAGCCGGGCCCGGCTGAAGGACATCCACGCCAGCTCGATCAAGGAGCTGGAGCTCGGTCTGGCCCCCGAGCTGGTCGCCGAGCTGGAACGGCTGTCGCTGCCCTTCACCGAGGACAGCATTCCGACCGAGGCGGAGCTGCGGATCGCCCAGGCCCAGCTGGTCGGCTGGCTGGAGGGCCTGTTCCACGGGATCCAGACCGCGCTGTTCGCCCAGCAGATGGCGGCGCGGGCCCAGCTGGAGCAGATGCGGCGGGCGCTGCCGCCCGGTCTGCACGGCGGCGAGCCGGACGAGGACGAGCCGGGCCAGGGCCGCGGCATCCGCTCCGGCCCGTACCTGTAACGGGCCGCCGACACCGGACGTACCACGACGGTCCGCCCCGGGCCGGGGCGCCGCCGGAGGGCGCCCCGGCGGTCCGGGGGCAGGACCGGCCCTGGACCGATCACCGTCGGCGTCAGCCGGTACCCTGACCCCTGTCGCAGGCCGGTCGCACCGCCGCGGCAGGGGTCCGCCAGGCCCGCGGGCCCGGCCCACCACGCACGGACGAGACCGAACGTCACGGTCGCGGCGCCACGGCCGCGCCGAGGGGGAGCAGAGGACCATGAGCGAGCACGGCAACGCGGCGGTCGGGGGCTCCTCCCTGGGCAACGGCCGCTATGTGCTGCAGCGGCTGCTGGGCGAGGGCGGCATGGCCTCGGTGCACCTCGCGTACGACAGCGTGCTGGACCGGCAGGTCGCGCTGAAGAGCATGCACAACGAGCTGGGCCGGGACGCCTCGTTCAAGGAGCGGTTCCGCCGCGAGGCGCAGGCGGTGGCCCGGCTGGAGCACCCGAACATCGTCACGGTGTACGACAGCGGCGAGGACGTCGCGCCGGACGGCTCCAGCACCCCGTACATCGTCATGCAGCTGGTCGACGGCAAGGGCCTGCGCGAGGCGATCAACGAGGCGGTCGCCCAGTACGGCGCGATGCCGACCGAGGAGGCCCTGCGGGTCGTCGTCGGCGTGCTGAACGCGCTGGAGGCCTCGCACGACATGTCCCTGGTGCACCGCGACATCAAGCCCGGCAACGTCATGTTCGATCGCAAGGGCAACGTCAAGGTCATGGACTTCGGCATCGCCCGGGCGCTGGAACCGGGCGCCACGTCGATGACGCAGACCGGCATGGTGGTCGGCACCCCGCAGTACCTGTCGCCCGAGCAGGCGCTCGGCAAGCCGGTGGACGCCCGCTCCGACCTCTACTCGGTCGGCGTGATGCTCTTCGAGATGCTCACCGGGCAGCTGGTCTTCGACGGCGACTCGGCGTTCTCGATCGCCTACAAGCACGTCCAGGAGGAGCCGCCGGCGCCGTCCACCCTCAACCGGTCGGTCACCCCGGCGGTGGACGCCTTCGTCGCCCAGGCGCTGCGCAAGGACCCGGCGCACCGGTTCCAGAGCGCGGCGGCGATGCGGGACGAGGCGGAGCGGCTGATCGCGGCCGCGAAGGGCGGCGGCAGTGGGCACCCGTTGCAGGCCAGTACGCCGCTGGTGATCAACGAGGGCCCGCGCTCGGTGCACGCGGCGCCGCAGACCCCGCAGACCCCGCACCCCCAGTACCTCCAGCAGTCTCCGCAGCAGCCTCCGCCGCCGCAGCAGCCGCAGTACCGGACCCCGCCGCCGGCCTTCCAGCCGCCGCGTCCACAGGGGCCGCAGACCCCGCACCCCCAGTACCTCCAGCAGCCTCCGCCGCCGCAGCAGCCGCAGTACCGGACCCCGCCGCCGGCCTTCCAGCCGCCGCGTCCACAAGGGCCGCACACGCCGCACCCCCAGTACCTCCAGCAGGCCCCGCCGCAGCGGGCGCACACCCCGCCGCCGCAGCCGATGCCGCCGTACCAGCAGCCGAAGGCGCCCAGCGGCGGCGGCTGCTCGACGGCCGCGGTCGTCATCGTGATCATCGTCGGCGTGCTCGTGCTGGCCGGCATCATCATCGCGATCGTGGTCAACAAGGCGCAGGACACCAAGTCGAAGACCAAGACCGGGCACACCACCGGTGAGCGGCCCGCAGTGGTGCTGGTGGTTGACCTTCCGGTCGACCGGAATGGCCTGCTCTGACGCTTTCCGGCCGGTTCGGGCGTGCCACGGGCCCGCGCCGGAGGCGGTAGCGTTCGGGGATACGAAGCGACAGGGCACCGCGATCCGAGCGAACGCCCGGGGCGAGGAGCGATGGCACAGACGCAGCAGCCGGATGACGGAACGGGTGCCGGAGCTGACGGCCGGACCGGCGGGACGCCGAGGATGCCCGGACCCGGCAGCGACGCCGCGACCAGCGCGTTTCCCCCGGTCGGGCCCGGCGGCCCGCAGACCCCCGGCCGCGGTACGGCCGCGCCGCTGGGCACGGTCGGCGACGGCCGCTACCGGCTGACCTACCGGCTCGGCCGCGGCGGCATGGCCGAGGTGTTCGCGGCCGAGGACGTACGGCTGGGACGGACGGTCGCGGTCAAGCTGCTCCGCGGCGAGCTGGCCCAGGACGACATCGCCCGGCTGCGGTTCACCCGCGAGGCACACGCCGTCGCGGGGCTCAACCACCACTCGATCGTCGCGGTCTACGACACCGGCGAGGAGTACGCCGGGGACGAGTCCACGCCGTACATCGTGATGGAGCTGGTCGAGGGCCGGACCGTCCGCGAGCTGCTGGTGGACGAGGACGCGCCGCCGGTCGACCAGGCGCTGATCATCATCGCCGGGGTGCTGGAGGCGCTGGCGTACAGCCACCGCAACGGCATCGTCCACCGGGACATCAAGCCCGCCAACGTGATCATCACGACCGCGGGCGCCGTCAAGGTGATGGACTTCGGTATCGCCCGGGCGCTGACCGGCACGGCCAGCACCATGACCCAGACCGGCATGGTCATGGGCACCCCGCAGTACCTCTCGCCCGAGCAGGCCCTCGGCAAGCCCGTCGACCACCGCTCCGACCTGTACGCGGCCGGCTGCATGCTGTACGAACTGCTGGCGCTGCGCCCGCCGTTCACCGGCGACACCCCGCTCTCGGTGGTCTACCAGCACGTCCAGGACATGCCGGTGCCGCCCTCGCAGGCCAACGGCCGGGTGCCGGTCGGGCTGGACCAGCTGGTGCTGCGCTCGCTGGCCAAGAACCCGGACGACCGCTTCCAGGACGCCGACGAGTTCCGCGCGCACGTCCAGCACGCGCTGCGCGAGATGCACGGCGCGGGCGGCGCGGGCTGGGCCGGCACCACGGCCGGGCTGGCCGCCGCGGGGCAGGGGAACACCGACGCCACCCAGGTGATCCGGCCCGACCAGACCGCGGCCACCGCGGCCTTCGGCGCGATCGGCCCCGGCGACCAGACCTCGGTGCTGCCCTACCAGGGGATGGGGGGCCCGGGCGGCCCGCACACCCCGTCGACGCCCTACCCGGGGGCCGGCGGCCCCTACGGCGGCGGTGGCGGCGACGACGACGGCGGCTCCGGCCGCCGGCGCGGGCCGTGGGCCTGGGTGGCCGGCGCCGCGGCCGTGCTGCTCGCGGCCGGGGTCGGCATGGCGTTCGCGTTCAGCGGCAACGAACCCGGGAACTCGCACACCGTGCCGCCGACGCCGCTCCCGGCGGTCAGCACGACCGAGCCCAGCACGCCGCCCCAGAGCGGCTCGCAGAGCCCGCCCGCGTCCAACACCGGCAGCCGGCGCCCGACGCAGCCGACCGAGAACGGCAGCAACGGCGGCGGCTACAACAACGGCGGCAGCGGCGGCAACAACAACGGCAACAACAACGGCAACAACAACATGTCGCCGTCGCCGGGTTCGGGCAAGCACTCGACGCCCGCGTCGCCCAGCCAGACCCCCAGCCACACGCAGCCGCCCACCACGGCGCCCGGCACGCCCAGCACGGCGCCGACCACCCCGAGCACGGGAAGCGGCGGCAGCACGGGGGCGGCCACGCAGCCGCCGGCGACCAAGTCGAACCCGCCGGCGACCCAGCCGCCCGCGACCCAGCCGCCGGCGACGCCCTGATCGGGCCGCGCTGACACCGGTCAGTTGGCGAAGGCGTCCAGGACCTGTTCGTACTCCTGGCACCACCACGTCAACTGGCCGGCCGAGGCGGGGTAGAGCGGGTCGGCCCGGTGGTCGGCCCGCTGGTAGCGCCACTGGAGCATCCAGAAGTCGTTCAGCCGCTCCCACCAGACCCGGTGGACGGCGGCGGCCAGGTGTTCGGCGGTGGCGGCTCCGGTGGCCCGGTAGGACTGCGAGTAGTGGCGGACCCGCACCAGGTCGAGGGTGCCGGACGCCCGGTCGTTGAAGAGCAGCGTGGCGGCGCGGACGGCCTCCTCGGCGCGCGGCTGTGGGCCGAGCTTGTCCCAGTCCAGGACGGCCGCGACCGGGCCGCCGTCGGGGCCGTCGCCGTACAGCAGGTTGAGTCCGTGGAAGTCGCCGTGGGTCCAGCCGGTGGGCGGGGCGGTCTGCGGGGCGGGGCGGCGGTGGGCGTGTTCGGCGAGCAGTTCCAGCCTTTCGGTGAGCCTCCGTTCGACCAGCGCGTCCAGGTCGCCGTACGGGCGGTGGGCGCGGGCGTGGCGCCGCAGGTCGCGGGCGAGGTCGGCGCTGTCGAGGGGGTCGGCGGTGCGGTAGCCGGGGGGCTGTTCGAAGGGGGCGCATACGTCGTCGAGCGCGCCGTGCAGTCGGCCGAGCAGCGCGCCGAGCGCGTCGCACTGCGGCGGGGAGAGGTCGGTACCGTGCCGGTGTCGGCCATCCACCCAGGGGAACAGCGCGAACAGCCGGCCGCCGTAGCCGGCCACCGTGCCGGCTCGTTCGGCGCAGGTCAGCGGGGGTGCGACGGGCAGTCCGAGGGCCTGGAGCCCGGCCATCGCCCGGTGGTGGGCGACGATCTTCGGGCGGCTGGCGGTGGCGGCGTCGACGTAGCACTTCAGGAAGTACGCGCCGGTCTCGGTGGTGACCCGGTACCCGCGGTTCAGCAGGCCTTCGGCGACCGGTTCGGCGGTCAGCAGTCCCCCCACCCGATAGCGGCCCAGGACCTCGGCGAGTGCGGCGCGCGGGACGGGCGGACTGAGGGTCCCTATCGGCGGCGCGGAGAGGTCGGGGCGGGCCGGGGAACAGGAGAGGGTCTGGCTGAAAGTCACAGCCAGAGGTTAGGGCCCCCGTGCGGGGGCCCTTGACAAGTCGTCAGTTCTGTGATCGCTGTTCTGATCAGTGCTGCTGGTCCGCCTGGTGCCGCGCCACGAAGGCCGCCGCCTGGGTGCGTCGCTCCATTCCCATCTTGGCGAGCAGACTGGAGACGTAGTTCTTCACCGTCTTCTCGGCCAGGTGCAACTCGTTGCCGATCTGACGGTTGGTCATCCCCTCGCCGATCAGATCGAGGATCCGGCGCTCCTGCTTGGTGAGTTGCGCCAGCCGCTCGTCCTCCTTCTCGCCGCCGTCGCGCAGCCGGGCCAGGACCCGGCTGGTGGCGACCTGGTCGAGCAGCGACTTGCCGGCCGCGACGTCCCGGACGGCGGTGATCAGGTCGGTGCCGCGGATCGCCTTCAGGACGTAGCCGGACGCGCCCGCCATGATCGAGTCGAACAGCGCCTCGTCGTCCGAGAACGAGGTCAGCATCAGGCACTTGATCTCCGGCAGCCGGGACCGGATCTCCCGGCAGACCTCGACCCCGTTGCCGTCCGGCAGCCGGACGTCGAGCACCGCGACGTCGGGGTGGACCGCCGGGATCCGGGTGAGCGCCTCGGCGGCGGTGCCGGCCTCGCCGACCACCTCGATGTCGTCCTCGACCGAGAGCAGGTCGTGCACGCCCCGCCGGACAACCTCGTGATCGTCGAGCAGGAAAACCCTGATTTGTCCGTTATCAGTCACGTCCAAAGCCTCCCATATCACCGTACGGAAGACCTATCGTCCCTGGTGCCGCAGTCAGGCGGTCCGGCCGGGGCGGTCCAAAACCGATACCGAGAACCCCCTTACGTACGGGCTCGCGCCCGGATAACGTGCGCTGGTGTCCTGAAGGCGCCCGAATTGAGAGCTGCGTCACGCGGTCCGTCACCCCCACCCTTCCGACGGCGCGCTGCCCGCGGCACCCTCGGGGTTGTAAGCCCTGAACAAGTAGGACGTCCTAGCGCAAGCGCGCCAAGGGCGGACGCTGGGTAACGTTCTCGTGAGGGACGCCGTCGGAACAGGATCACCACCTGCCCCGCAGTAGGAGCGCACACCCACGCGCGCCCCGCGAGGCGGTGACCGGACCGGTCACCGGCGACCCCGGGCGGCCGGACAGACCGAGGAGTGAACGTGACCGTCAAAAGCACGGCGAGGGCCCGCAAGAAGGCGGCCCCCGGCGTCCCTGACACCCTCCGCGCCACGGGGAAGGACACCCAGCCGGAGCTCGTACAGCTGCTCACCCCGGAAGGCGAACGGGTCGAGCACCCGGACTACCCGCTCACCACCACCCCGGAGGAGCTGCGCGCCCTCTACCGCGACCTGGTGCTGGTCCGCCGGTTCGACGGCGAGGCCACCGCACTCCAGCGCCAGGGCGAGCTGGGCCTGTGGGCCTCGCTGCTCGGCCAGGAGGCCGCCCAGGTCGGCTCCGGCCGTGCCATGCGCACCGGCGACTACGCCTTCCCCACCTACCGCGAGCACGGTGTCGCCTGGTGCCGCGACGTCGACCCGCTCAACCTGCTCGGCATGTTCCGGGGCGTGAACCACGGCGGCTGGGACCCGAACGAGAAGAACTTCCACCTGTACACCATCGTGATCGGCGCGCAGGCCCTGCACGCCACCGGCTACGCGATGGGCATCAGCAAGGACGGCACCGACGACGCGGTCATCGCCTACTTCGGCGACGGCGCCTCCAGCCAGGGCGACGTCAACGAGGCCTTCACCTTCGCCTCGGTCTACAACGCGCCCGTGGTGTTCTTCTGCCAGAACAACCAGTGGGCGATCTCCGAGCCCACCACCACCCAGACCAAGATCCCGCTGTACCGCCGCGCCTCCGGCTTCGGCTTCCCCGGCGTCCGGGTCGACGGCAACGACGTGCTGGCCTGCCTGGCCGTCACCCGCTGGGCGCTCGACCACGCCCGCAGCGGCAACGGCCCGGTGCTGATCGAGGCGTTCACCTACCGGATGGGCGCGCACACCACCTCCGACGACCCCACCCGCTACCGGCCCACCGAGGAGACCGAGGCCTGGAAGGCCAAGGACCCGATCGCCCGGCTCCGCGCCCTCCTGGAGAAGGAGGGCCTGGCCGACGAGGAGTTCTTCACCGCGATCGACGCCGAGAGCGAGCGGCTGGGGCTGCGGGTGCGCGAGGGCGTGCGCGGCATGCCCGACCCGGACCCGACCCTGATCTTCGACCACGTGTACAGCGAGCCGCACGCGCTGGTCGATGAGGAACGGGCCGAGTACGTCCAGTACGCGGCCTCCTTCGAGGCGGGGGAGAACCTCTGATGGCCGGTCAGCTCAGCATTGCCAAGGCGCTCAACGGCGCGCTGCGCAAGTCGCTGGAGAGCGACCCGAAGACCGTCCTGATGGGCGAGGACATCGGCAAGCTCGGCGGCGTCTTCCGGATCACCGACGGCCTGCAGAAGGACTTCGGCGAGGGACGGGTGATCGACACCCCGCTCGCCGAGTCCGGCATCGTCGGCACCGCGATCGGCCTGGCGCTGCGCGGCTACCGCCCGGTGGTGGAGATCCAGTTCGACGGCTTCGTCTACCCGGCCTTCGACCAGATCGTCTCCCAGCTGGCCAAGATGCACGCCCGCGCGCTCGGGAACATCAAGCTCCCGGTCACCATCCGCATCCCCTTCGCGGGCGGCATCGGCGCGGTCGAGCACCACAGCGAGTCGCACGAGGCGTACTTCGCGCACACCGCGGGCCTGCGCGTGGTCAGCCCGTCCAACGCGCACGACGCGCACTGGATGCTGCGGCAGGCCATCGCCTCGGACGACCCGGTGGTCTTCCTGGAGCCCAAGCGCCGGTACTGGGACAAGGGCGAGGTCGGCGACGCCGCCGACCTCGGACTGCACGACGCCCGGATCGTGCGCTCCGGCACCGATGCCACGCTGCTCGCCTACGGCCCGATGGTCAAGGTCTGCCTGGAGGCCGCCGCGGCCGCCGAGGAGGACGGCCGCCGACTGGAGGTCGTCGACCTGCGCTCGCTCTCCCCGGTGGACTTCACCACCCTGGAGGAGTCGGTCAAGCGCACCGGGCGGGCCGTCGTGGTGCACGAGGCGCCGGTCTTCCTGGGCATGGGTGCCGAACTGGCCGCCCGGCTCACCGAACGGTGCTTCTACCACCTGGAGGCGCCCGTCCTGCGGGTCGGCGGCTACCACGCGCCGTATCCGCCGTCCCGCGTCGAGGAGGCCTTCCTCCCCGACCTGGACCGCGTGCTCGACGCCGTCGACCGCGCACTCGCGTACTGATCCGGGGGAGCGAAGATGACCACCGAAGTTCGCTCGCTCCGCGAGTTCAAGATGCCCGATGTGGGCGAGGGCCTGACCGAGGCCGAAATCCTCAGCTGGTACGTCAAGCCGGGTGACACCGTCACCGACGGGCAGGTCGTGTGCGAGGTGGAGACCGCCAAGGCGGCGGTGGAGCTGCCGATCCCGTTCAACGGGGTCGTCGATCAGCTCTTCTTCCCCGCGGGCGCGACGGTCGACGTCGGCACCGTGATCATCTCGGTCGCGGTCGCCGGGGAGGCCGGGGCCGCGGCTCCTGTCGCCGCTGCTGCTGTTGCACCCGTCGCCGCCGCCGCGCCGGCCGAACCGGCCGAGCCCGAGCGGCGCGAGGTGCTGGTCGGCTACGGCCCGCGCACCGGCACCGCCCAGCGCCGGGCCCGGCGCACGACCACGAAGACCGTCACCGCGACGCCGGCTCCGGCCGCGCCCGTCGTGCCGGCCGCTCCGGTCGTGTCGGCCGCGCCCGCCTCGTCCGTCCTGGCCGAACATCCCGCCGGGGAGCGGCCGTTGGCCAAGCCGCCGGTGCGCAAACTGGCCAAGGACCTCGGCATCGACCTGCGCGCGGTCGTCCCGACCGGCCGGGACGGCGTGATCACCCGCGAGGACGTGCACGCCCACGCGTCCGCCCTGGCCACCGCGCAGGCCGCCCCGGCGGCGCCGGTCGAGGCCGGGCCGGTCGCGGCGGCGGTGCCGGCGCCGGTCACCGTGGCGGGCGACGTCCGGGTGCCGATCAAGGGCGTCCGCAAGGCGACCGCGCAGGCGATGGTGGCCTCGGCCTTCACCGCCCCGCACGTCACCGAGTTCGTCCAGGTCGACGTGACCCGCACGATGAAGTTCGTCCGCCGGCTCAAGGAGAGCGGCGAGTTGGGCCGGGACGTCCGGATCAGCCCGCTGCTGCTGGTCGCCAAGGCGCTGCTCACCGCGGTCAAGCGGCACCCCGAGATCAACGCGCAGTGGGACGAGGCGGCCCAGGAGATCGTCATCAAGGGCCAGGTGAACCTCGGCATCGCCGCGGCCACCCCGCGCGGTCTGATCGTCCCCAACATCAAGGACGCCGGCGGCAAGACCCTCACGGGCCTCGCCGTCTCGCTGGGCGAGCTGATCGACACCGCCCGCCAGGGCAAGACCTCGCCGGGCGACATGCAGGGCGGGACCATCACCATCACCAACGTCGGCGTCTTCGGCGTCGACACCGGCACCCCGATCCTCAACCCCGGCGAGGCCGCGATCCTCGCCGTCGGCGCGATCCGGGACATGCCGTGGGTGCACAAGGGCAAGGTCGTCCCGCGTCAGGTGACCACGCTGGCGCTCTCCTTCGACCACCGCCTGGTGGACGGGGAGTTGGGCTCCAAGGTGCTGGCCGACGTGGCCGCGCTGCTGGAGCGCCCGAAGCGCCTGATCACCTGGGGCTGACGGCCCGGGACGTCACGAACGGGAAGCCACGGAGGGGCCTTCCCCCACACCGCCGTGTGGGGGAAGGCCCCTCCGCTTCTGCCCGCCCGTCGGCCGTCGCTGGGGGCGAGGCCGGCGGGCGGCGATCAGGACCAGCCGATGACGGACGCGCGCATGACGTGACTCCCCGGGGTCATGGGTCTGACGGCGTGGCTGGGCGAGGACGACGGGCCCGCTCCGGGCGGGGCGGAAGCGCCCCGGCCCCGCCGGTCGCGCCCCCCGTGCCTTCATCCGTACAGACGTGCATCCTCGCCGGGGGTTGCAGGTGGTTTCAAAGACTTTTCCGTGAGCCCCCGGCGCGGCGTTCGGGATACTTCCGGAATGACTGAAGAGCTGACGGTCCGACCGGAGACGGTGCCGGGCGGGGGCGGGGAGCGTCGGTCGCTGCGGCGGGACGTGTCGGGGCCGGCGCTGCTGGCGGGGTTGGTCTGCATCGCGGTGTCGTTCTCGGGTCCGCTGGTGGTGGTGCTCGCGGCGGCGGCCGCCGGGCGGCTGGACGCGGCGCACACGGCGTCCTGGATCTGGGCGGTGGCCATCGGCAGCGGGCTGAGCGGCTTCGCGCTGAGCTGGTGGACCAGGACCCCGGTGATCACCGCCTGGTCCACCCCGGGCGCCGCGCTGCTGGTGACCAGCCTGGGCGCGTACCCGTACCGGGAGGCGGTGGGGGCGTTCCTGGTGAGCGCGGTGGTGGTGACGCTCTTCGGGGTCACCGGCTGGTTCGGCCGGCTGATCGCGGCGGTGCCGACCGGGATCGTCAACGCGATGCTGGCGGGCATCCTGTTCTCCTTCGGCGCCGGGATCTTCGGCGCCGTGCACGGCGCGCCGGTGCTGGTGGTGGGCAGCCTCGCGGCCTTCCTGCTGGCCAAGCGGCTGGCCCCGCGGTACGCCGTCCCGGTGGCGCTGCTGGTGGGCGGGGTGCTGGCGGCGCTGACCGTCGGACTCCCGCTGCACCTGGGCTCGGGCGGGCCGACCCGGCCGGTGTTCACCGTGCCGGCGTTCTCCTGGGCGGCCACGGTGGGGCTGGCGCTGCCGCTCACGATCGTGGTGCTGGCCTCGCAGAACGCACCGGGCCTCGGGGTGATGCGAGCCTTCGGCTACCGGGCGGACGACCGGCTGCTGATCGGGTCGACCGGTGTGGTGTCGCTGCTGCTGGCGCCGTTCGGCTCGCCGGGGGTGAACCTGGCGGCGATCACGGCGGCGATCTGCTCCGGCCCGGAGAGCCACCCCGACCCGCGCCGCCGCTACGTCGCGGGGATGTCCTCGGGCGTGCTGTACGTGCTGGTGGGCAGCTTCGGCGGGGTGCTGGTGAGCCTGTTCACCGGCCTGCCGAAGGAACTGATCGCGGTGATCGCCGGGGTCGCCCTGCTGGCCTCGCTGCAGGGCAGCCTGGCGGCGGCGGTGGCGGACGAGCGGGGGCGGGACGCGGCGGTGGTGACCTTCCTGGCCAGCGCCTCGGGGATGAGCCTGTTCGGGATCGGCTCGGCCTTCTGGGGCCTGCTGTTCGGCCTCGGCACCCACCTGGTGCTGAACCTCCGCAGGCGCTGACGAGGGGCCTGTCATCGGCTACATTCCAGTCATTGGGATGACTGGTGTGGTGAGGGTCATTCGGCCAGGTCGGTGACTTTTTCGGCGCGCGGTAGGGGTGACACACCCGTCCGGGTACGTCTTCGCTCCACCACCCGGGCTACGCCGGGTGACCGGAACCCCGAGGACGCACCCGCATGCCACCTGGCAACCCTGGCCGTCTCGTTCGGAGTCTGGCCGCGCTCGTGCTGGTGTCCACCGCCGTACTCCCCGCCGCCCTGGAGCTGGTCGGCCCCTCGCCGTTCGGTGTGATCGGGCCGGGCGCCCCCGCCGACCGGGCGGTCCCGCCGCACAGCGCACAGCGCGCCGACCGCCGGCCCGTCACGGCCGCGCCCACCGTCGACATACGCCGCACCGGGGACCCGGCCAACCGGATCACCCTGGTCCTGCTCGGCGACGGCTACACGGCCGCCGAACAGGACCTGTTCCGACAGCAGGTCGACCGGGCCTGGCACGCGCTGATGGCCATCGAGCCGTTCCGCACCTACCAGGGGTTCTTCAACATACGGCGGGTCGAAGTGGTCTCCCCGGTCTCCGGGATAGCCGAGACCGAGAGCCGCGGCCGCAACCCCGCCACCCCGCTCGGCATGCACTTCTGGTGCGAGGGCACCGCCCGGCTGCTCTGCGCCGACGAGGCCGCCACCGCCCGGTACGCGGGCGACAGCTCCGGGCCGCAGTACCTGATAGCCCTGGCCAACTCCACCGAGTACGGCGGCGCCGGTGGTACCGGGGTGACCACCCTGGCCGGCGGCAGCCCGGACGCCGGGCGGATCATCCAGCACGAGATCGGCCACACCGTGGGGGACCTCGGCGACGAGTACGACAGCGCCCCGGACGACGCCGAGTACCCGAACCTCGCCACCCTCGACGCCGACGACATGCGCAAGAAGCAGACCAAGTGGTGGCGCTGGCTGGGCGCGGAGTCCCCGGACGGCGCCGGGACGGTCGGCGCCTACCGCAGCGCCAACGGCCTCTACCGGCCCACCCCCGACTCGGTGATGCGCACCCTGGGCAGCGCCTACAACCTGCCGTCGCGCGAGGCGATCATGGAGGAGCTGTACCGCAGGATCCGGCCCACCGACACCCCGTCGCCGCCGCCCGGCGAGGTGAGCGGGCGGCCCCGGCTGAACGTCCGGCCGGTGCCGCTGACCGGCCCGCGACAGCTGAAGGTCGAGTGGAAGGTGGACGGCGTCGCGGTGACGCCGCAGGCCGCCGACGGCTCCTGGCTGGACACCGACCAGCTGAACCTGGCCCCGGGCCGGACGGCCACCGTCACGGCGACCGTCCGGGACACCACCGACTGGGTGCGGGACGAGGCCTTCCGGGACCGCTACATGACCCGGTCGGTGTCCTGGACGGTGACCGGCTGACGCCCGGTCCGCGGAATCCGTGGAGTCCGCGCCCCGTGGAATCCGTGGTCCGTGGAGTCCGTGGTCCGTGGACGATCGACCGCACCCCGCACTGGGCGTCCCATCATGGGATGACTAGTCTGGTCGCACTATGACCGTGGAGCCCGCCCGCTCAGCCGCACCCCTGTCCGTCCCCGCTCCCCGAACCGCCGACCCGACGCCGCCGGTCGCCCCGACGCCGTCCGCCGCCCCCGCACCGTCCCCGCCCGGCGGGCGCGCGGCCTGGCTGGCCTGGTCCATCGGCGTCAGCGTCTACATCCTCGCGGTGATCCACCGCACCAGCCTCGGCGTGGCCGGACTGGATGCCGCCGACCGCTTCGGCATCGGCGCCTCCGCGCTCTCCACCTTCTCGATCCTCCAGGTGCTGGTCTACGCGGCCATGCAGATACCGGTCGGCCTGCTCGTCGACCGGATCGGGCCGCGCCGGGTGCTGCTGCTCGGCGTCGTCCTGCTGAGCTTCGGCCAACTGGCCTTCGCGTTCAGCTCCTCCTTCGCCCCGGCGCTGGCCTCCCGGGCGGTGCTCGGCTGCGGCGACGCGATGACCTTCATCAGCGTGCTGCGGCTCGCCGCCCGGTGGTTCCCCGCCGCCCGGAACCCGTTCGTGGCCCAGCTGACCGGCCTCGCCGGAATGGGCGGCAACCTGATCACCACCGTGGTGCTCGCACAGGCCCTGCACCGCGAGGGCTGGACGCCCACCTTCACCGCGATCGCCCTGCTCGGCGTCGCGGTCTTCGCGCTGGTCGCGCTCTTCCTCAAGGAGGCGCCGGCGGCGGCCGTACGGCCGGTCGAACACCCGCCCGCGCCGCGGCCGAACGTCGGCCGGCAGGTCCGCGCGTGCTGGCGCGAACCGGGCACCCGGCTCGGGCTCTGGGTGCACTTCACCACCCAGTTCCCCGGCAACGCCTTCGGCCTGCTCTGGGGCCTGCCCTACCTGGTGGAGGCGCAGGGCCTCTCCCGGGCCGCGGCCGGCGGACTGCTGACCCTGCTGGTGCTCAGCAACATGGCCTTCGGCTTCCTGTTCGGCCGGGTGCTCTCCGTCTCGGCGCGGGCCCGGATGCCGATCGTCCTCACCGTCATCACGGCCACCGCCCTCGGCTGGGCGCTGGTCCTGGCCTGGCCCGGCGGACACCCGCCGATCTGGCTGCTGTCCGCCATCATCGTGGTGATGGGCAGCAACGGCCCGGCCTCACTGGTCGGCCTCGACTACGCCCGCGCCAGCAACCCGGTGGAGCGCCTCGGCACCGCCTCCGGGATCGTCAACATGGGCGGCTTCATCGGCACGATGATCACCCTCTTCGGCATCGGCGTCCTCCTGGACGGCCTCTCCCCGGCCGGCACCGACTCCTACTCGGCCGACGCCTTCCGCTGGGCGTTCTGCTGGCAGTACGTCCCGCTGGCGGTCGGCACCGTGATGATCCTGCGCCTGCGCCGCAAGGTCGCGGCGGAGGAGAAGGGGCTCTGACCTGCGAAGGGCGTCGAAACTATTGCTTTGGGTGATGGTTTCCCGCCGCTACAGCCCGATGCCCCGGAGCACCTCGGTGATCTCTGGCGGCCGTCCGTAGAGCTGGACCCGGTCGATCACACAGAGCACCGTGCCCTCCGGCGGCATCATCGGTGTGCGAGCCGGATGCGCCCCCGGTCGGGTCGGCTGCTCGGCGGCTTCGCGCCGCATGCGGATCAGGTCCACGAGCTTCAGTTTGGGGCAGCCGGGGACGATTCGGCTGGCCCGGATTCCGACCCGTTCTTCGCCCGGGCAGGCGAAGTACGCGCCGAACGGTGGTCCGCTGTCCTCTTCCCGGCTCGGCAGGTGAAGGACCATCTCGCCGTGCTGGCAGTGGACCGTTCCGTCCGAGTGGACGGTCAGGTCGGGCCAGTCCTCGTGGTCGATCTCGGCGACGATCCGTACCTGTTGTCCGATCGCCTCGGCCAGGGTCTCCGCCATCCGCCGCTGTTGGGTGGGGATGTCGGCGTCCCCGCGGCGGACGGAGGGGATCAGCTCGTCGGTAACCCATTCTCGGAACGGTCGGGCCGTGCCTTTGTCCGACCGCATGAGGAGGCCGTATAGACCTGCCTCGCTCACCACGCCGAGTAGTGGATTCCCTCGACGATAGGCTTTCTGACCTGTAGGAATCCGGTAACCCTTGTTCCGAACAAGGGTTACCGACCGTAGGTCGACGACACGGTGCTGATGGTGTTCCAGCACCTTGACGGTATCTGTCGGGTTTCCTCGGCCCAGGACTCGGCACACGTCCGCCGTGACGAACCACGGTTGTCCGTCGATCATCACGACTCTGATCGGTTGCCCCGTGACCGGGAAGCTCGACCGGACCAGAGTCATCTGCTGCTGTTCGTCGTCCATGGGGACGCTCCTCCTTCTTCCGGGTGGTGGCGGGATTGCCCGGAACAACGAGGTCGAACGGGTGAGGTGCTGGTGTTGGATTGACGGATGGATGCACGAGTGGTGCCGACCCGGCGCGCACTCGTGCGTGTACGCCGGGTGGCGTGCGCTGTGGTGTGGCTGGGGTCAGATGGTGACCGCGAAGGCGGACAGGACGCGGTCGGCGAGTTCCTGGACCTGTGCCGGAAGGTTGAGGCGGCGGGGGCGTAGGGTTTCTGACCTGCTGAAACGTCGTAACCATCGCTTTTGGCGATGGTTACCGACCACAGGTCGACGGTGCGGTGCTGGTGGGTCTCCAACCTCTTGACGGCGTCGGGCGGATTACGCCGGCCCATGACTCGGCACCCGGCGCGCACTCGTGCGTGTACGCCGGGTGGCGTGCGCTGTGGGGTGGCTGGGGTCAGATGGTGACCGCGAAGGCGGACAGGACGCGGTCGGCGAGTTCCTTGTCGCCGTCGATGGTGACCGGGCCGGGGCGGCCGCGGCCGCAGGCGAGCCGGAGGTAGGTCTCCCAGTCCATGGTGAGCTGGACGTCGGGGGCCAGGCTGATCGACTCGTCGACGGTGCCGCGGCCGGTCGAGTCGACCCGGACGGTGCGCAGGAACTCCACGCGGCCGGTGACGTCCAGAACCATGGCCGTTCCGGCCGGGGCGCCGGCCCGGTGGGCGACGGCCTTGGGCAGCAGCCCGAGCAGGACGTCCCGGGCGATCAGGGCGGCCGGGGAGTCGAGGTTGCCGGGGGTGTCCAGGGCCCGGCGCAGGTCCTGCTCGTGCACCCAGACGTCGAAGGCCCGCAGGCGCAGCAGCTCGTGGTACGGCACGTCGCGGCTGTTCGGGCCGGCCGGCCAGCGCACCGGCTCCAGGGGTGTCTGCTTGGCGTTCCGCAGTGCCCGGGAGCGGCGGATGATCGTGTACTCCAGCTCGCTGGTCATCTCCAGAGCGGTGTGGCAGCGGCGCTTGTCGACCGGCAGTTCGATGTAGCGGGCGAAGTCGGTGGTGACGTGGCGAAGGTCACGCGGCAGGGAGTGGATCGGGCGGGGGTCGCCGAGGAGTTCGGACTCGACCGCGATGATGTGCGAGACGACGTCCCGGACCGACCAGCCGGGGCATTCGGTGGCCCGGTTCCAGGAGCCCTCGGGGAGGGGGGCGACCAGCTCCGATATGGACTCGATGCTCTGGGCCCACGCCTCCGTGTAAGCCTGCACGGTCTGGTTGTCCGTCACGGGAATCTCCGGCCCTCCGTCAGCTTCCTTGCCCTCTGCGCCCGGCCTCCCCGGTCGGCCGGGATGGTCCGGCTTCCAGGCGCACACGCTAACCGCACGTTACGCTGCCGGGAGACAGCTGGGCAGCGCTTTCGGGTGACGATCGTAGGTCTCTTGCCGTGGACGGTGGTACTGTGCGCGCTTCATTGATCCAACTCGGGGTCTCCG
Organism: Kitasatospora sp. NPDC043949; assembly: GCF_056435365.1. NCBI lineage: Bacteria > Bacillati > Actinomycetota > Actinomycetes > Kitasatosporales > Streptomycetaceae > Kitasatospora > Kitasatospora sp. NPDC043949. The sequence goes on from NZ_JBWKEQ010000032.1 coordinate 23,700, forward strand.
ACGCCGAGCCGCCCGCCGAACGGCGGGCCCGGGCCGCCGCGCTGGTCCGGGCGCAGCAGGGCGCGGACCTGGTGGTCCTGCCGGAGCTGTGGCCGCTCGGCGGCTTCGCCTACGACCTGTGGTCGGACGGCGCCGAGACGCTGGACGGTCCCACTTCGGACGCGATGGCGGCGGCCGCGCGGGCGGCCGGGGTCTGGCTGCACGCCGGTTCGATCGTCGAGCGCGACCCGGACGGGCCGATCTACAACACCTCGCTGCTGTTCGCCCCGGACGGCGAGCTGGTGCACACCTACCGCAAGATCCACCGCTTCGGTTTCGACAGCGGCGAGGCGGTGGTGATGGGCGCCGGGCAGGAGATCGTCACCGCGGCCACCGACTTCGCCACCCTGGGCCTGGCCACCTGCTACGACCTGCGCTTCCCGGAGCTGTTCCGGGCGCTGCTGGACGCCGGCGCGCAGCTGCTGGTGGTTCCGGCGGCCTGGCCGGCCCGGCGGCGCGAGCACTGGACGCTGCTGGCGCGGGCGCGCGCGGTGGAGGAGCAGGCGTTCGTGCTGGCCTGCAACACGGCCGGGACGCACGCCGGGGTCGAGCAGGCCGGGCACAGCATCGTGGTGGACCCGTGGGGCCGGGTGCTGGCCGAGGCCGGCACGGAGGAGCAGGTGCTGACCGTCGAGTTCGATCCGGCCGAGGTGGGCAAGGCCCGCGAGGAGTTCCCGGTGCTGCGGGACCGCCTGCTGGGGATCCCCGCGCCGGTCCAGCGCTGATCCTGGCCCGCCCCGGCCCGCCCCGGCCCGGTCCGGGCGGGGGAGTCCGGGGGCGCCGGGGCCTCCGGGGGGTTGGTTTGTACCTTCTCGGGGCGGGTTTGAGAAGATGAGCACTCGTCGTGTTCCCCGCCGCTCGTTGGCCGGTCCGCCGAGGGGCGGCCTGATCGGCCCGCCCCAGGAGGTTGCGCGCATGCCCGGCAACGGCGCAGGCGACACCCGTCCCGTCATCCAGCGCAACAGCCTGCGCGAGCAGATCGCCGGTGCGCTGCGCGAGGAGATGATGGCCGGCCGGTTGGCGGCCGGCCGCAACTTCACCGTCAAGGAGATCGCCGAGCTGTACGGCGTCTCGGCGACCCCGGCCCGCGAGGCGCTGGTCGACCTCGGTGCGCAGGGGCTGCTGCGGGCCGAGCACCACCGCGGGTTCACCGTGCCCGAGCTGGGCTGGGACGACTTCCTGGAGATCTTCGAGTCCCGGGTGCTGGTCACCGACAGCTACTACCGCCAGTTCTCCGCACGCAGGGCGCTGCCGGACCTTGCCAGGCTGCCCTCGCTGCGCCGCCGGGCCGACGCGGCGGTCCGGGCCGCCCGGGCCGGGAACCTGGACGTGATGGTGGGCTGCGACCGCCGGTTCTGGCAGGAGGTCGCCGCGCTGATCGGCAACCGCCGGATCGGCGACTACCTGGATTGGCTGCGGGTGCAGTCGTGGATGTTCGCCGCGCCCTACCTGCGGGAGCTGCCCGTTCTGGCCGAGGTCTGCTGGGACCGCCACCTCGACCTGGTCGACGCCATCGGCGCGCGGGACCTGGTCGGCGCGCACCGGATCATCTGCGAGTACAACCTGTACACCGCCCGGCTGCTGGCCGGGCTGGCCGGGCGGCCGCTGGAGTCGGTGACGGTGCTGGGGCTGCTCACCGAACCCCTGGACGGCGATCCTCTGAATAGCGATCCCCTGAATAGCGAACCCCTGGACGGCGAGCCCGGTGGCGGCGGACCCGGTGGCGGCGGGCTCCTGGACGGCGCGCCCGTGCCGCCGGCCCCGTCCGCCGAAGCCCCGCCGGTGGCGGCCGAACTGGCCCCTGGCCAGGCGTTCGACCAGGTCGGGAGGGGCCGGCGCCGGCCGGGCGAGGAGGTCGGCCGGGAGCTCGGCCGCGAACTCGGGCTGGGCCTCGGCCTGGTGCCGCAGCCGCGCTCGGTGCCGTACGGCCGGTTCGGCCGGCGGCTGCCCGAACCGCCCCCGGACGCACCGCAGGGACGGCCCGACCCGCGCCCGGCCCCGGGCCGGTAGGGTGGGCGGTCGTCGAACCGGGCGTCCCGCACAACGGCCGTCCGGGTACCGACCCCGCCCCCGTCGTCGTCCCGCCCTGCGGGCGACCCCGTCGCCCGGAGAGGAACTGCCGGCCATGGCCTGCGACCTCTGGCTCGTCCCGCTCGTGGACGTGCTGAGCCACAGCCCCGACAATCCCTTCAGGGACGATCTCGCCCTCTACAACGCGGTGTTGGCCTCCCGCGGGCTGCCAGAGGTGCCGGTCTACCAGTACGTCCCGGGGCTGAGCGGGGCGGTCGAGCCGATAGCCGCCTTCGACTACGACTCGCTGCACTTCCTGCGCCGTGCCTACCTGCTGGGCCTCACCGGGCTGGACATCACGCCGGTGGACTCGCTCGGCGGCGACTACGAGCAGCTGCTGGAGATGTTCGAGAGCAGTGCCGAACAGTCGCACCTGGTCTGGCACTTCGACCACGCGGGCGCCTACGTGCCGATAGAGTTCCCGGCGCCGCTGGTGGACGACGCGCTGCTCGCCTCCGGCGGTCCGCTCGGCTCCAGCCACGGGCTGCTGCGCGAACTGCAGGCCGTCGCCCCGGCGCTGGGCCTCGACCCGCTCAACCCGCCGGACCCGACCCGGCCGCTCGGCCCGACCGGCCTGGAGCAGCCGTTCGGGCCGCCGCTGGACGACCTACACCCCTTCGCCCGCGAGCGGCACGCCTGGGCGGGCCTGTACGCGGCGGCGACCCGCAGCCTCGCCCAGGGCTCGATGGTGGTCTTCGCCTGAGGCGTCCGGCAGCCTTTTGCCCGAGGCGTCGCCCGCCGCATCCGCCCGGGCGCCGCGTCTGCCCGGGCGCCGTACCCTCCCGCCGCGTCCGCCCGGGCGCCGCACCCTCCCGCCGCACCGGCCCGCCCGCCACGGCAGGCGGCCCGCCTTCCCGCCCGCTACCGCAGCGGCCCCTCCGGCGGCCGCTGGCGCGGCATGGTGGGCCGGGTGCCCGGCGGCGGCAGCACCCGCACCTGGGCGCCCACCCCGCTCTCGCTGCGCCCGCCCCAGGTGCCCGGGGCCTGGGTGGGCAGCTGGGTCATGGACGCGCGGAACTCCAGCATCCACTCCGAGGTCTCGGTGCGGACCATGTCCGAGACGTCCTCGCAGAACCGGCGCAGCACGCCGAGGCAGCGCTCGGCGGCTTCGCCCGCGGTGCCCTCGGTCGGGCCGAGCACCTCGCGCACGCACTCCGACGCCCAGTCGAACTGGAAGGCCTCCAGCCGGCGTTGCAGCGCCTGCGCGGTGCTGACGTCACGCATCCAGCCGGAGGTGAGGCCGAACACCCGGTCGGTGCCGTGGCAGGCGGCGGCGAGCGCCAGGCCGACGTAGCCCCAGCTGGTGCCGTGTGAGACTGCGCCGGTCAGGTCGACCAGCGGCGCGGTCACCCCGCCCACCGCGAAGCCGGCCGTGCCGAACCGCAGCAGGCGCGCCCAGCGGCGCTTCCAGATCCGGTCCTTGCGGTACCACTCGATCGCCTCGACCGCCCGCTCCTCGGACCAGCGGTACAGCTCCTCCAGGCGCTCGGCCGGCTCGCCCCAGTCCCCGAGCGGGAACTGTCGAGTGCTCAGATCGGTCCGTCGGCGGGTGGACGCCTGGCGGGCGATGGTCGCGGCGGGCGGGTCCTCCTCGCCGATCTCCTTGCCCCAGGCACTCTCCTCGGGCTGCATTTCCGGCTGGCTCACCTGTGGGGCTCCCTGTGGCGGGCGGACTGCTGGGTCTGGCGGTCCATCGGCTGACGCGACGTCTGCCGTTGGTTGTCCAACAGCACTTCTTACCGCCAAATGGCTGACCATGGGGTCGCTTCCCCGGTGATCGTTACCGGATTCGGCCACCGGAACCCGGGGTGGAAGGGATGCGGGGGTCGGCGAGATTTCACCCGTCCGAGGGAGGGGCCGGTGACCCGCCGTCCTGACTCGGGCACCCGGTGCGCACCGAGCCGGTCCGAGTTGGAGGTTTCTCCGACATCCTCGGCGTACGGACCGCCCCGACTGGAGGATCGGACGGGACCGGAGAGCGGCCGGAACTGGCCACCGACTACCCTTGCCAAGCGTGAAGGTCCTCGTCATCGGCGGCGGCGCCCGCGAACACGCCCTGTGCCGCTCTCTGTCCCAAGATCCCGCCGTCTCCGAGCTGCACTGTGCCCCGGGCAACGCCGGGATCGCACAGGTGGCGACGGTCCACCCGGTCGACCAGCTGAACGGCGCGCAGGTCGCCGACCTGGCCGTGCGGCTCGGCGCTGCCCTGGTCGTCGTCGGCCCGGAGGCCCCGCTGGTCGCGGGCGTCTCCGACGCCGTGCGCGCGGCCGGCATCCCGGTGTTCGGCCCGTCCGCCGAAGCCGCCCGACTGGAAGGCTCCAAGGCCTTCGCCAAGGACGTGATGGCCGGGGCCGGCGTGCCCACCGCCCGCTCCTACGTCTGCACCACCCCGGCCGAGGCCGCCGAGGCGCTGGACGCCTTCGGCGCGCCGTACGTGGTCAAGGACGACGGCCTGGCCGCCGGCAAGGGTGTGGTGGTCACCTCCGACCGCGCGGCCGCGCTGGCGCACGCCGCCTCCTGCGAGCGCGTGGTCATCGAGGAGTACCTGGACGGCCCCGAGGTGTCGCTGTTCGCGATCACCGACGGCACCACCGTCGTCCCGCTCCAGCCCGCGCAGGACTTCAAGCGCGCGCTGGACGGCGACGAGGGCCCCAACACCGGCGGCATGGGTGCCTACTCGCCGCTGCCGTGGGCGCCCGCCGGGCTGGTCGAGGAGGTCCAGCGGAGCGTCCTGCAGCCGACCGTCGACGAGCTGCGCCGCCGGGGCACCGAGTTCTCCGGCCTGCTCTACGCGGGCCTCGCGCTCACCTCGCGCGGTACCCGGGTGATCGAGTTCAACGCCCGCTTCGGCGACCCGGAGACCCAGGTCGTGCTGGCCCGGCTGCGCACCCCGCTGGCCGCCGTCCTGCTGGCCGCCGCCACCGGCACCCTGGACCAGCTGGAGCCGCTGCGCTGGGACGAGGGCGCGGCCGTCACCGTGGTCGTCGCCTCCGAGGGCTACCCGGCCGCGCCGCGCACCGGTGACCCGATCGAGGGCCTGGCCGAGGCCGAGGCCGACGGCACCGCGTTCGTCCTGCACGCCGGTACCAGGGCCGACGAGGACGGCCGGGTGCTGAGCGCCGGCGGCCGCGTCCTGTCGGTCACCGCGACCGGCGCCGACCTGGTGGAGGCGCGCGACCGCGCGTACGCCGCCGTGGACCGGATCGCCCTCAAGGGCGGCCAGCACCGCACCGACATCGCCCTGAAGGCAGCCACCGAGTAGGGCCTGCCCCGCCTCCGCCCGCAGGGCGCCGCGCACCGTGGGATTTCCCCCCATGGACGCAGCGCCCTGCGGCGTTTCCGGGGCGGGAGTGACTCCGGGGGCCGGCGCACCGTTCGGCGGCCGGATTCCAGCCCATCGGGTGACAGCACCCGCATCCGGCTGACGTAGCCGGGCGCCCGGCCTTATGGTGCGCTGGATCGCAGTGCGACGTGGCCGTGCGCCGGGGTCGCCGCCGGGTAGCGGTGTTCCCACGGGGGGATGCTGGACGGCGTCCGGCCGGGCGGGTGCCCGGGTGCTTCGCACCGGACCGGTCGTGACCGTCCGGAATCCGGGCGGTGTCACCGGGACGAGTGGAAACCGGGGCGATCCGGAACACCCACTCGGGCCGGTGCGTCGAACATGGCAGAAGCGCCACACAGCATGCACTACCGGGGATCGGACGCCTCCGCTTCCCGGTCGGAACTGATCGTTTCGAGTCGGCTCAGGGCCCGTCGCCGGGCGCCCGAGGGCTCCGAAGGGGGTGCCGCACCGTATGGCCGCAGTCGACACCGCGCGCGCTCACGCCCAGGCGGTCCTGCGGGTCCGTGGTCTCGCCCTGGCCGCCGCCGCCATGCCCGCCGCCGTCGCGGTGGTCCTGCTCGCGGGCCGGTTCACCGGGCGGATCGGCGCACCCGGCTCCTCCGACGCCGTCGGGTGGGACGCCGCCCGCTGGGTGGTCTGCGCGGTGGCCGCGCTGACGCTCCTGGTGGCCGGGCTGACCGCCCGCGCCTACCACCGGGCCGTCCCGCCCCGGACCCCGGCCGTTCCGCTGAAACGCGCCGAGGCACCCGAGCTGTACCGGCTGATCGACGAACTCGCCGACCGGCTGGACGTGCCCGCGCCCTCCACCGTGGCCCTCACCCCGGACTGCGACAGCTGGCTGGAGGACGTGCCCCCGGTGCGGCGGGCCCGCCCGTTCCGGGCGCACCCCGAGCCGCCGGGCCCGGTCCTGGTGATCGGCTCGCCGTTCCTGTGGTGGATGCGGGCCGGCGAACTGCGCGCCCTGCTCGCCCCCGTGGTGGCCGGCACCGCCGCCTCCGCCGACCCGGAGATCGCCGCCGCCCGCCGCTTCCTGCGCAGCCTGGACGCCAGCCTGGACTCCGGCCAGGGTGCCGCCCCCGGCCTCGGCGGCGGCACCCTGGCGGGCCCGCCCCGGCCGCCCCGCCGCGGTCCGGCCGCGCTCGCCGAGCGGATCACCCGCGGGATCACCCGCCGGCTGCTCGGCGCCTGCCGAGGCCACGCCGCCGAGTTGGAGCGCTCCGTGGCGAGCTGGGCCTCCGAGCAGGCCAGGACGGTCGACTACGGCCTGCGGATCGCCGCCCAGGAGCAGGTCGGCCTGGCCTACGCGGGCTGGGACCGGCTGCTCACCCGGGTCGCGCTGCCCGCCTGGCGGCTCGGCCGCCACCCCGCCCACCTCAACGCCGGCGTCGTCTCCGCCCTCACCGAGCTGTCCCGGCGCGACCGCCTGGCCGACGGCTACGGCACCCGGCTCGGCGACCGCCCCGCCTGCGACCTGCTGGAGGAGCCCGGCACCGTCGACCGGGCGGTCTCCCGGCTCGCCGCCGAGCTGTTCTTCGGCAGCCCGGCCGCCGGAGGCTGGCACGAGCTGGAGTGGACCGACTACCCGGCCGACGTGGTGGACGCCGGCTGGCGGGCCCGCGCCGCCGCCCTCCAGACCGCCCTGGACCGGCTCGCCCCCCAGGCCCGCCCCGGCTCCCCGACGCTCACCCGGCTGCTGGTCCGGCTCGCCGAGGGCGAGGGGGAGCAGCTGGCCGCCGCGCTGGCCGCCCAGCTGGCCCGCACCACCGCCCCGGCCCCGCTGCTCGAAACCGCCCGCAGCGGCCGTGACCTGCTGGTCGACCACGTCACCGCGATGGTCTGCTGCGCCGCCGTCGACACCGCGGGCGGCGCGCCCGGCCTGGACTGGCTGGACGGTCCGGTGCTGCTGCTGGGCGGGATCCGCCGCACCGACCTGGCCGGGCCGGTCGCCCAGGCCGTCGAGCAGGGCCAGGACGGCCCGCTGCGGGCCTGGCTGGACGCCGCCGACGTCCGTCTGGAGAAACCCGTCCGGTTGTGAGCCGGACAGGCGGCGCTCGGCGCTCCGGCGCGCGCCCCCAAACCGACCGGCGGGCGGCCGTCTCCGCAGGCCGGAGGCCCGGCCGGGGGAGGGCGTGAGATTCCCGGCACCAATTGCGACCGCAGGGTGACGGAGCGCCAGCACTCTGTGGTGTATTAGACCGCACGCACATCCGGGGGGCACGTGCCAACCGGGCGGAAGTGCACCTGGGAGGGGCGCGTGGGCACGGAACTCAACCGCCGCTGGGAGTCCGGAACGCACGCTTACAGCGTCTCCGACCCCTTCGGCCAGGGCCCACTGCCCTGGCTGCGCAGCCCGGACCAGTACCTGGCCGGCGCCGAGGGCGCCGTCCCCTGGTACGTCTCGGTGGACGCGCCCGGCCAGCGGCCGCTGGCGGCCGGCGCCCGGCCCAAGCCGCCGGTCGGCACCCCGCAGAGCGCCAACGACGTGGACCAGCAGATCAAGGGCTTCGCCTCGGCCGGGGTGATCCGCCCCGGCGGTTCGGTGGACTTCCGGGTCACCGTCAACCCGCCCCGCGAGTTCACCGTGGACGTCTGGCGGATCGGCCACTACGGCGGCGACGGCGCCCGCCACATGACGTCCAGCCCGCTGATCGCCGGGCTGGCCCAGCCCGCCCCGCTGGTGGTCGAGCGGACGGTCTCCTGCCACCACTGGTGGCACTCCTGGCGGTTGCAGATCCCGGTGCACTGGAAGCCCGGCGCGTACGTCGCCGTGCTGACCACCGCGGACATGCTGCACCGCAGCCACATCCCGTTCACCGTCCGGGACTTCGAGGACCGGGAGCACGCCGCCGAACTGCTCCTGGTGGTCCCGGACGTGACCTGGCAGGCCTACAACCTGTTCCCCGAGGACGGCCGCAGCGGCGCCAGCCTCTACCACGCCTGGGACGGCCGGGGCGGCCTGGTCGGCGAACCGGAGGCGGCCGTCACGGTCTCCTTCGACCGCCCGCACGCCACCGCCGGGCTGCCGCTGCACGTCGGCCACGCGTACGACTTCATCCGCTGGGCCGAGCGCTACGGCTACGACCTCTCCTACGCCACCGCCACCGACCTGCACGCGGGCCTGGTCGACCCGGGGCGGCACCGGGCGCTGATCTTCCCGGGCCACGACGAGTACTGGTCCGAGCCGATGCGCCGGGCCGTCGAGCAGGCCAGGGACGACGGCACCTCGCTGGTGTTCCTGTCCGCCAACACCATGTACTGGCGGGTCGAGCTGACCGCCGCCGCCTCCGGCGAACCCAACCGGCTGCTCAACTGCCGGAAGCGGCAGAAGGTCCAGCCGGGCAGCCCGGCCGCCGGGGCGCCCGGTTCGGCCAGCGCGCTGTGGCGGGACGCCGGCGAGCCCGAGCAGCAGGTGCTCGGCCTGCAGTACTCGGGCCGGGTCGCCGCGCCCGTCCCGCTGATCGCCCGGCACACCGCGCACTGGCTCTGGGACGGCACCGGCCTGCAGGAGGGCGACGAACTGCCCGGCCTGGTCGCCGGCGAAGCCGACCGCTACTACCCCAAGGTGGCGCTGCCCGAGCACACCGAGCGGGTGCTGCTCGCACACTCGCCGTACCAGGACCTCGCCGGCCGCACCCGCTACCAGGAGACCTCGCTGTACCGGGCGCCCAGCGGCGCGTACGTGTTCGCGGCCGGTACCTTCGCCTGGTCGCCCGCACTGGGCCGCCCCGGCCTCACCGACGAGCGGATCCAGCGGGCCACCGCCAACCTGCTCGACCGCCTCGGCAAGAACGAGGCCTCCTTCGGCCGGGCCTCCCTCACCCGGAACGGGGCCGCCCTCGGCCAGAAACGGGGCCTCGGGGGTTCATGAAAGACTGCGGGGGCAGTGACCTCCCCTTTCGCGCGCCCCACGCCCGCGAACGACCCCTGAGGACTGAGACACCGTGAGCGGATTTGTCACCAAGCCCGAGCCGGTCCAGGTGCCCGGCCTGGTCCACCTGCACACCGGCAAGGTGCGCGACCTCTACCGGACCGAGTCGGGCGAGCTGGTCATGGTCGCCAGCGACCGGATGTCCGCCCACGACTGGGTGCTGCCGAACGAGATCCCCGACAAGGGTCGCGTCCTCACCCAGCTGTCCCTGTGGTGGTTCGAGCGGATCGCCGACATCGTCCCCAACCACGTGATCTCCACCGAGGTCCCGTCCGGCGCCCCCGCCGACTGGAAGGGCCGCACGCTGATCTGCCGCAGCCTGGACATGGTCCCGGTCGAGGCGGTCGCCCGCGGCTACCTGGCCGGCTCCGGCCTGGCCGAGTACCAGGAGAACCGCACGGTCTGCGGCATCGCCCTGCCGGAGGGCCTGGAGAACAGCTCCGAGCTGCCCGCCCCGATCTACACCCCGGCGCTCAAGGCCGAGGTCGGCGAGCACGACGAGAACGTCTCCTACGAGGAGACCGCCCGCCGGATCGGCGCCGACCTGGCCGCCCAGCTGCGCCGCACCACCCTGGACGTCTACGGCCGGGCCCGGGACATCGCCCGCGACCGCGGCATCATCCTGGCCGACACCAAGTTCGAGTTCGGCCTGCTGGACGGCGAGCTGCTGATCGGCGACGAGGTGCTCACCCCGGACTCCTCCCGGTACTGGCCGGCCGACGAATGGCGGCCCGGCCGCTCGCAGCCGTCCTTCGACAAGCAGCTGATCCGCGACTGGCTGGTCTCCCCGGCCTCCGGCTGGGACCGCTACAGCGAGCAGCCGCCGCCGGAGCTGCCGGCCGAGCTGGTCGAGCAGACCCGCGCCAAGTACATCGAGGTGTACGAGCGGCTGACCGGCACCGCCTGGGCCTGACGCCCGGCCGCCCGCGAGCCGTGCCCGTGTTCGGGACCTAGATCCAGCCGTGCTCGCGGGCGATCCGCACCGCCGCGTGCCGGTTCTCGGCGCCCAGCTTCCCGGCCGCCGAGGACAGGTAGTTGCGGACGGTGCCGGGGGACAGCGCCGCCCGTTCGGCGATCTCGGTGATCGAGGTGCCGTCGGCGGCCAGCTCCAGGACGTCCGTCTCGCGCGGGGTGAGCGGGGTCTCGCCCGCGCTGATCGCGTCCGCGGCCAGCTCCGGGTCCACGTACCGGCCGCCGGCCCGGACGGTCCGGATGATGCCGGCCAGGTCGGCCGCCGAGACGGTCTTCGGCAGGAAGCCGCGCACCCCGACCTCCAGCGCCCGCTTGAGGTAGCCGGGGCGGCCGTGGCCGGTGACGATCATGCAGCGGCAGTCCGGCAGCAGCCGGCGCAGTTCGGTGGCCACCTCGATGCCGTCCTTGCCGGGCATCTGGAGGTCCAGCACCGCGACGTCCGGGCGGTGGGCCTGTGCCATCGCCAGCGCCTCCGGGCCGGAGGCGGCCTCGGCGACCACGGTGATGTCCTCCTCCAGAGAGAGCAGCGCGGCCAGCGCGCCCCGGATCAGGTGCTCGTCGTCGGCGAGCAGGACGCGCACGGGTGCGGGGTCGGTCATCGGGCGGTCCTCCGTCGGTGGGTGCGGGTCAGAGCGGGACGGCGGCGAGCATCCGGAAGGTGCCCTGGGCGGCCTCGGGGATGGTGAGCTCGCCGTCGTGGGCGGCCAGCCGTTCGCGCAGGCCGCGCAGTCCGGTGCCGCCGCCCAGCGAGGGGAGCGGGACGGCGGGCACCCCGTCATTCTCCAGCTCCAGGACGGCGCGGCCGTCCTGGAGGTTCAGCCGGATCAGGCAGTGGGCGGCCTCGCTGTGCCGCAGCACGTTGGTGGTGGCCTCGCGGATCACCCAGCCGAGCACCGACTGGATCGGCGGCGGCAGTTGGTCGGCGTTCTCGCCGAGGTCGATCTCGCAGGCGACGTCGGCGCTGCGCAGCACCGCGCGGGCGCCGATCGCCTCGGCGTGCAGGTCGGCGGTGCGGTAGCCGCGGATGACGTCCCGGACCTCGCGTTGCGACTCCTGGGCGATCCGCTGCACCTCGGCCATCTGGTCGGCGGCCTCCGGGCGCCCGCGGCGGGCGAACTGGACGGCGAGTTCGCTCTTGAGCGCGATGGTGGTGAGGTTGCGGCCCATCACGTCGTGCAGGTCGCGGGAGAACCGCAGCCGCTCCTCGGCGACGGCCAGCCGGGACTGGGCCTCGCGGGCGGTCTCCAGCTCCCAGATGATCGCGGTCACCCAGGCGAAGCTGCGGCAGGTGCCGACGAGGAAGGTCAGGCTGATCGCCGCCCCGACTGCCAGTCCGGCCGTGGTGGCGGGGCTCATCCCGGCCAGCAGCATCGCCGGGGCGATCAGCAGGATCAGGCCGAGTCCGGCGGCGAAGACCTGGCGCAGGGGCAGGCCCACGCTGATCGGGCCGATGGCGGCGCACAGCATGGCGATGGCGATCGCCGCGGTGAACGGCGTCCCTCCGGGCTGCCCGGGTTCGGCGGAGGACGGGCCCAGCAGCAGGACGGCCCAGGAACCGGCGACCGAGAGTGCGCTGTTGACGATCAGCCAGCGCAGGTGCTCGGTGGGGCGGTGCAGGTAGTGGTCGAGCGAGGTGCGGAACGCCCGGAGGCAGAGCAGGGTGGAGGCGAGCGAGACGACCACGGTGACCCGGACGGCGTCGACCGACCGGTCGATGTTCGTGACGGAGGAGGCGCTGAGCACCAGGTTCACCGGAACGATGCACCAGGCCACCATGTAGAGCGACCAGCGGAAGTACAGCTCGGCGCGTTGGGGCTTGCCGAAGCCCTTCCATCTGCGGACCGGCCCCTGGACGGCCATCGAATCGCTCCCCGTTTCGATCAAGATCGTGTCGCTACCTTCATATCAGAGGCGGAACGGGGGTCTGACCTTCGCACTTCCGGAGAGGGTGCCCGCCGGGGGCGTCAGCGGCGCGACTCCCAGCGGAAGTAGCGCACCGCGCCCCAGACCGCCAGGCCGAGCCAGACGGCGCCGGTCACCAGGTGCGGGGCGGCGGTGGACCAGGTGCCGGCGAAGCCGGTGGCGGCGGCCGAGCCGTCGCTGCCGGTCCAGCCGATCCGGATCAGCTGGAAGGCCGGGGTGGTGGGCAGCAGGCGGCAGAAGTCGGCCAGCCCGGGGGGCATGATCTCCAGCGGGATGAGCAGGCCGGAGCCGAACTGGGAGACCAGCAGCACCGGGAGGGTGGTGATGCCGGCGGTCTCGACGGTCTTGGTGAAGGCGCTGGAGACGGCGGCCAGTGCGATGAAGACGGCGATGCTCAGGACCAGCCCGACGGCCAGCAGCAGCGGGTTCACCGGCGTGCTGAGCTTGAGAAGGGCGGCGGCGCCGACGCCGACCACGGCGCACATCATCAGGGCGAGGCTCACCGAGGGCACCGCCGTGCCGGCCAGGATCTCGATGTCCCGGGCCTCGCCGGTGCGCAGCCGCTTGAGCACCAGCTCGTTGCGGCGGGCGACGTACGCGGCGGTCAGGTTGTAGTAGACGACGAAGGCGAGGACGCCGCCGATGGTGCCGGTGATCAGCAGCGTGTCGACGTCCAGTCCGGGGTGGGACTCGGCCTGCTGCTTGAGCATGTTGTGCCGGCCGGCGATCAGCAGCAGCGGCAGCAGCAGCGCGGTGAACAGGGCGGCCCGGTTGCGCAGCAGCAGGGTGGCCTCGGCGCGGCCGAGGGAGAGCAGCCGGCGGGCGGTGGTGCTCTGCGGGCCGGCGGCGGTCTTGGCGGCGGTGGCGGTGGTCATCGGGCGGATCCGATCAGGCGGCGGCGGGCGGTGCGGGCGGTGGGGGCGGCGGGCGACCGGGGCGGGGCCTGGTGGGCGGCCTCGGAGGCGATGGCGAGGAAGGCCTCCTCCAGCGAGGCGCTGCGGGCGTCCAGGGAGCCGAGCGCGATCCCGTGCTGCTGGGCCCAGCCGAGCAGTTCGAAGAGGGTGCGCTGGAGGCCGCCGGTCTGCACGGTGACCTTGCGGCCGTCGACGGTGATCTCGGCCCCGGCGAGGACCGGCAGCGCCGTCCCGGTGAACTCGGGGAGTTCGAAGCTGATCCGGGAGGGCCGGCCGGCGATCACCTCGGCGACGGTTCCGGTGGTGACGACCCGGCCGCCGTGCATGATGGCCAGTCGGTCGGCGAGCTCCTCGGCCTCCTCCAGGTAGTGCGTGGTGAGCAGCACGGTGGTGCCCTGGGCGCGCAGTTCGCGGACCAGCCGCCAGACGGCGGCGCGCGCCTCGGGGTCGAGGCCGGTGCTGGGCTCGTCCAGGAAGAGCACCTCGGGGCGGCCGAGCAGGGCCATCGCGAGGTCGAGCCGGCGCCGCTCGCCGCCGGACAACTGCTTGACCCGGACGTCGCGGCGGTGGCCGAGGCCGACCAGCTCCAGGGCCTCGTCGACCGGGCGGGCGCCGCTGGTCATGCCGGCCCAGCTGCGGCCGGTCTCGGCGATGGTGAGGTCGCCGGGGAAGCCGCCCTCCTGGAGCATGATGCCGATCCGCGGGCGGACGGCGGCGCGCTCCCGGTGGGGGTCGTGGCCGAGCACCCGGACGGTGCCGCCGGTGGGGGCGGCCAGGCCCTCGATGAGCTCCATGGCGGAGGTCTTGCCCGCCCCGTTGGTGCCGAGCAGGGCGAACAGCTCACCGCGGCCGACGGTCAGGTCGACGCCGCGGACGGCGTGGTAGCCGGTGGTGCCGGTGCCGTAGTGGCGGTGCAGGTCGGTGACCTCGATCACGCTGTCGCCGGGGCGGAGGGGCTGGCTCGTTTCCATGGCTCAAGCCTTCCGCCTCCCCGGCCGGGCGGGCAGTGCGCGCCGTCATGAGCCGGCGGTGGAGATCCACGGGTCGGCGATGACAAATGTCATGGGCCGGGATCGGCGTGGAACGGGAATGCCGAAAGGCCCCCTCGATCGAGGGAGCCTTTCGTTCTGGAGCGGACGACGAGATTCGAACTCGCGACCCTCACCTTGGCAAGGTGATGCTCTACCAACTGAGCCACGTCCGCAGGTCTTACTATGGAGTTGTGCTGTGCTCGCGCACTGCGAGCGGACGACGAGATTCGAACTCGCGACCCTCACCTTGGCAAGGTGATGCTCTACCAACTGAGCCACGTCCGCACGGTGCCTGGTGGGGCACCCGCCGCCTCTCCGGATCTCTCCGTTGCGGCGACGAGGATTACTCTACAGCATCGTTCGGGGTGGTCGCCCCACCCTTTCGGTCCAGGCGGGCGGGGCGACCGGGGTGCCCGGGGCGGTCAGTTCGCCTCGGCGAACTGCTCGTACACGTGCTTGGGGATGCGTCCGCGGGCCGGCAGCTCCATGCCGCGCGACAGGGCCCAGGCGCGCACCGCGGCCGGGTCCGGGGTGAGCGCGGTGCGGCGGAAGGACTTTCCGGTGCGGCTCTGGCGGCGGCCGGCCGCGACGAACGGAGCGAGGGCCTCCCGCAGCTTTTCCGCGTTGTCCACGGACAGGTCGATCTCGTACGACTTCCCGTCGACGCCGAAGTGGACGGTTTCCGCCGCGGCGCCGCCGTCCAGGTCGTCGGAGAGCGTGACAACTACACGCTGAGCCATGGGTGTCAATCCTCTCGGGCAATTCGGCCGCCGGTCCGCGGGGTGCGTCCGGGGGCCTGATGTGCACCCACTCGCGCAAGCGCATACGGGCAGGCCTGGTGGCCCGCCGGATACGCAGCACTTGCCGCGACAGGTGGCCCTATTCTGCACCCGAAGGGGGTCGAAATCGAAGAGTCCGGCATTCTTTTCCGGATATTCACGTGTCTTCGCCGGAGTGCCGGATACCGGAGTGCGGGACGGGTCGATCTGTCCCGGAGTGCCGTATTCGGGTGTTCTTCGGGTGTTCTCGTTCCGGGGGTCGAATCCGTGGAAACCGCGCGGCCCCGCCGGGGGTTCACGGGCTTGGATCCCTTGCCGCGTAAGGGTCTCGAGTCTACGCGCGTCGCCTGCCCCGGCCAGCAATCCCGCCCGAAACCCCCGGTAGTCTGGAGTTCCCCCGCCTCACCGAAGACACCACCGGGAGTGCCAGTGGCACGCGTCGTAGTCGACGTCATGCTCAAGCCGGAGATCCTCGACCCCCAGGGCCAGGCGGTGCAGCGTGCACTGCCCCGTCTCGGATTCACCGGGATCGCCGACGTCCGCCAGGGCAAGCGTTTCGAGCTGGAAGTGGAGGGCCCGGTCGACGACGCCGCGCTCGCCCGTATCCGCGAAGCCGCCGAGACCTTTCTCGCCAACACCGTGATCGAGGACTTCACCGTCCGCGTCGAGGAGGCGGCGAAGTGACCACCCGCGTCGGCGTCGTCACTTTCCCCGGCTCCCTCGACGACCGTGACGCCCAGCGCGCGGTCCGCCTGGCCGGCGCCGAGCCGGTCGCGCTCTGGCACCGTGACAAGGATCTCCACCAGGTCGACGCCGTCGTCCTGCCGGGCGGATTCAGTTACGGCGACTATCTGCGCTGCGGCGCGATCTCCCGCTTCTCGCCCGTGATGGACACCGTCATCGAGCAGGCGAAGCTGGGAATGCCGGTCCTCGGTATCTGCAACGGCTTCCAGGTGCTCTGCGAATCGCACCTGCTGCCCGGCGCGCTCACCCGCAACGACTCGCTGCACTTCGTCTGCCGCGACCAGAAGCTGCGCATCGAGAACACCGGTACCGCCTGGACCCGGGATTACTCGGCGGGCCAGGAAATCGTCGTTCCGCTGAAGAACGGCGAGGGCCGGTTCGTCGCCGAGGAGCGCGTCCTGGACCAACTGGAGGCGGAGGGCCGGGTGGTGGCCCGTTACGTGGCCCGCGGCGATGCCGCTGACGGATGCGGTAACCCGAACGGTTCGTACCGCGACATCGCCGGCATCACCAACGCCGCCGGCAATGTCGTCGGCCTGATGCCGCACCCGGAGCACGCCGTGGAGCCGCTCACCGGTCCGACCGTCGAGGGCCTGGGCTTCTTCACTTCCGTCCTGAAGCAGCTGGTGAACGCCTGATGAGCCTCGACACCGTCAAGAACGCCGAGCAGACCCCGGACGTCGCCCAGCCCTGGGCCGAACTCGGGCTCAAGGAGGACGAGTACGCGCGCATCCGCGAGATTCTCGGCCGCCGCCCGACCGGCGCCGAACTCGCGATGTACTCGGTCATGTGGTCGGAGCACTGTTCGTACAAGAGCAGCAAGGTCCACCTGAAGCAGTTCGGCGACAAGAAGCCCGACTCGGACGCGATGCTCGTCGGCATCGGCGAGAACGCCGGTGTGGTCGACGTCGGCCAGGGCTACGCCGTGACCTTCAAGGTCGAGTCGCACAACCACCCGTCGTACATCGAGCCCTACCAGGGCGCGGCCACCGGCATCGGCGGCATCGTGCGCGACATCCTGGCGATGGGCGCCCGCCCGGTCGCCGTGATGGACCCGCTGCGGTTCGGCGCGGCCGACCACCCGGACACCCGGCGCGTGCTGCCCGGGATCGTCGCGGGCATCGGCGGCTACGGCAACTGCCTGGGCCTGCCGAACATCGGCGGCGAGGTCGTCTTCGACTCCTGCTACCAGGGCAACCCGCTGGTCAACGCGCTGTGCGTGGGCGTCATGAAGCACGAGGACATCCACCTCGCGCAGGCCTCCGGCGCCGGCAACAAGGTCATCCTGTACGGAGCCCGCACCGGCGGCGACGGCATCGGCGGCGTCTCCGTGCTCGCCTCCGAGACCTTCGACGACACCAAGCCGACCAAGCGTCCGGCCGTCCAGGTCGGCGACCCGTTCCAGGAGAAGCTCCTGATCGAGTGCACCCTGGAGATCTTCCGGGAGAAGCTCGTCAAGGGCATCCAGGACCTGGGCGGCGCGGGCCTGTCCTGCGCGACCTCGGAGCTGGCGAGCGCCGGCTCCGGCGGCATGCGGGTCGAGCTGGACACCGTGCCGCTGCGCGACAACACGCTCTCGCCCGAGGAGATCCTCATGAGCGAGTCGCAGGAGCGCATGTGCGCCATCGTCGAGCCCGGCAAGGTCGACCGCTTCCTGGAGATCTGCGAGAAGTGGGACGTCATCGCCACCGTCATCGGTGAGGTGACCGACGGCGAGCGCCTGGAGATCTTCTGGCACGGCGAACTCGTCGTCGACGTGCCGCCACGCACCGTCGCCCACGAGGGCCCGACCTACCAGCGCCCGTACGCCCGCCCGAGCTGGCAGGACGCGCTGCAGGCCGACGCCCCCACCGGCGAGCGGCTGGCCCGCCCGACCACCGGCGAGGGCCTCAAGGCCGACCTGCTGAAGGTCGCCGGCTCCCCGAACCAGGCCTCCAAGTCCTGGATCACCGACCAGTACGACCGCTACGTGCTCGGCAACACCGTGCTCTCGGTCGGCGAGGACTCGGGCATGATCCGGATCGACGAGGAGACCAACCTCGGCGTCTCGGTCGCCACCGACGGCAACGGCCGCTACACCAAGCTGGACCCGTACACCGGCGCCCAGCTGGCCCTCGCCGAGGCCTACCGCAACGTCGCGGCCGGCGGCGCCAAGCCGCTCGCGATCTCCGACTGCCTCAACTTCGGCTCCCCCGAGGACCCGGACGTGATGTGGCAGTTCGCCGAGGCCACCCGCGGCCTGGCCGACGCCTGCCTGGTGCTCGGCACCCCGGTCACCGGCGGCAACGTCTCGCTGTACAACCAGACCGGCGAGGTCGCCATCCACCCGACCCCGGTGGTCGCGGTGCTCGGCGTCATCGACGACGTCACCCGGCGCACCCCGGTCGCCTTCGCCGAGGAGGGGCAGCTGCTCTACCTGCTCGGCGACACCGCGGACGAGCTCGGCGGTTCGGCCTGGTCGCAGGTGGTCCACGACCACCTCGGCGGTCTGCCGCCCAAGGTCGACCTGGAGCGCGAGCGGCTGCTCGGCGACATCCTGATCGCCGCCTCGCGCGACGGCATGATCGACGCCGCGCACGACCTCTCCGACGGCGGCCTCGGCCAGGCGCTCGTGGAGAGCTGCCTCAAGGGCGGCCACGGCGCGCGGATCATCGTGCCCGAGGGCGCGGACCCGTTCGTGTTCCTGTTCTCCGAGTCGGCCGGCCGCGCCGTCGTGGCGGTGCCGCGCAGCGAGGAGCTCCGGTTCAACGACATGTGCACCGCGCGCGGCCTGCCGGCCACCCGCATCGGTGTCGTGGACGGCGAATCCCTGGACGTCCAGGGCCAGTTCACCGTCTCGCTGGCCGAGCTGAAGGACGCCCACACCGGCGTCATCGAGGCTCTGCTCGCCTGACCCGCGCGGTTCGAGGGGCGGACGGTCCGACGGGGCTGTCCGCCCCTCGGCGTGTGCGGGGCTGTCCGCCCCTCGGCGTATGTTGGGGGCCATGCCCCCCAAGCCCCGTACCTACCAGCCGCAGAAGGTGCGCACCGCGCTCGCGGCGCAGACCGGCGCGCTGCGCGACGCCGTCCGGCAGCTGTGTGAACGCCCGGACGCCGAGCAGTGGTTGGCCCGGCCGACCAGGCTGGGGGAGTGGACGGTCCGCGAGCTGATCGCGCACCTCGCCGTCCAGCTCGACTTCGTCCCCGAGCACCTCGACGATCCGCTGGAGGGGCGGGCACCGTTGGACCTGTCGGGGTGGGTGGCCGCGGTCGGCACGGTCGCGCCGCTGCTCGACGAGCAGGCCCGGGCGAGGGCCGCGGGCGACTTCGGCGGGGACGCGGCCTCGGTGGCGCAGGCCTTCACCCGGGCGGCGGACGCGCTGACCGGTCTGCTGGACCGGCCCGAAGCCGCCGACCCGGTACGGCGGTTCGAGATCCGGCTGGGCTCGATGACACTCGCCGACATGCTGGTGACCAGGCTGGTGGAGACCGTCGTGCACGCCGACGACCTGGCCGCCGCGCTCGGCCTCGACGACTTCCCGCACGACCGCCAGGCCGTCGCCGCCGTCACCCGGCTGCTGGCCGACGCCTTCGCCGACCGCGCGCCGGGCGGCGCGGTCGAGCTGCGGATCCCGCCGTACGCCGTCGTGCAGGCCGTCGAGGGCCCCCGGCACACCCGGGGCACCCCGCCGAACGTGGTCGAGACCGACCCGCTGACCTGGATCCGGCTGGCCACTGGCCGGGCCGACTGGGCCGCCGCGGTGGACGCGGCGGCGGTCTCCGCCTCCGGCGAGCGCAGCGACCTGCGGGAGTACCTGCCGGTGCTCGGGTAGCCGCGCTTCGGGGGGCGTCCTACGGCACCGACGGCCCGCTGAGGTAGGTGCCGTTCTCCGAGTACGGCCAGGCGTTGGGCTCGCAGCCCTTGAGTCCGTAGATCTGCTGCATCATCGCGGGCGCCGGCTTGCCCGGGCCGGGGCAGGTCTCGTGCCCGTGGCCTATCCGGTGGCCGACCTCGTGGTTGATGATCAGCGCCCGGTACTCGTCGAGCGGGCCGCTGAACTGCGGTGAACCGGTGTTCCAGCGCTTGGAGTTGACGAGCACCTGGTTGCCGACGTTGCAGTTCACCTCGCCGTGGGTGTCCAGGCCGGAGGCGCCGCAGATCCGGTCCACGGTGGCCGGCGAGGCGATCTTCACGGTGAAGTCGTACCCGCCGCCGGCGACCAGCTGGAAGCCGTTCTTGCGGTCGTTGGTCCAGCCGCGCCTGTCGCCGAGGAAGCCGTGGATCTGGGCGGCGGCGCCGCCGGCGTCGATGCCTATGCCGTCCTCGACCTCCACCCGGTAGCGGCGCACGGTGCCGCGTCCGACCGGCTGGGCGGTGGCGGCGGCGATGCTGAAGGTGCCCGCGCCCTTGGCCGGGCCGGGGTCGGGCGTGGTGGGGGTGGGTGTCGAGGACGGGGCGGGGGGCTCGCTCGGGGTGTCGGTCGGCGTCGGGGTCGGCGTCGGGCCGGCGGGCGAGGGAGCCTGATCGGTCGGCGGGGCGATCCGCGCCTGGGCGGTCGGCCCGCCGTCGGGCGCGTCGGAGGAGCGGGTCAGCACGACCGCCGTACCGCCCAGCACCGCCACCGCCGTGACCAGCGCTGCGAGCATGCCGGGCCCGAGCCGGCGCGGCGGCCGTCGGCGTCGGCGGCCGCGGGCACTGCCGCTCCTGGCGGCGGATCTGGCTGCGGGCATGATCGACACCCTGACATGGCGAACGGGTGAATGTCCACATACCGGGTATGCAGGCGCCCGGCGGCCGCCGCCGATCCCGGGACGGCGGTTGACCCTGGCGTCCCGGATGGCAGACTGCCTGCATGGCGATTCACCGGAATCTTCTCGACGGCCCCGATCCGACCCTTCTCCCGGAGGACGAGCAGCCCTACCGCATGCTGGCGGAGGAATCGGCCTCACCCACCCAGGTGGCCGCCGACTTCCCGACCTTCTGCCTCGCCTGGGCGATGCTCGCCGACGACGCCTACGCGGCCGGCCGCTACGTCGAGTCCTACGCCTACGCCCGCACCGGCTACCACCGCGGCCTGGACGCGCTGCGCCGCAACGGCTGGAAGGGCCACGGCCCCGTGCCGTGGGAGCACCGCGGCAACCGCGGCTTCCTGCGCTGCCTGGCCGGGCTCGCACGGGCGGCCGGCGCGATCAAGGAGACCGAGGAGGAGGCCCGCTGCTGGCAGTTCCTGAAGGACAGCAGCGCGGAGGCGTACGCGGAGCTGAAGCAGTAGACCCGCACGGCTGCTGAGGCAGCAGACCCACACACGGGTGCGGGGGGGGGGGGGGGGGGGGAAGGGGGGGGGGAAAGGGGGGGGGGGGGGGGGGGGGGGGGGGGGGGGGGCCCCCCTCCGTGTTAGTTGGCTTCCCCTCCCGGAGAAACTC
>NZ_JBWKEQ010000032.1:44855-99712 GCF_056435365.1 Kitasatospora sp. NPDC043949
CCCCACCCACACCAACCACAAAAACCCCCCCCCCCCCCCCCCCCCCCCCCCCCCCCCCCCCCCCCCCCACCAACCCCCCCCCCCCCCCCCCCCCCCCCCCCCCCCCCCCCCCCCCCCGCCCCCCCCACCCGCGTTCACGCCGTGGCCGGGCTCAGCCCGGCCGCCGGGCTCACTTCAGACGGTTGCCGGCCGAGCGCAGCTGCTGCGCGGCCTCCAGCACACGGGCGGCCATGCCCGCCTCGGCGAGCTTGCCCCAGGTGCGCGGGTCGTAGGTGTTCTTCTTGCCGACCTCGCCGTCGACCTTCAGCACACCGTCGTAGTTGCGGAACATGTGGTCCACGACCGGGCGGGTGAAGGCGTACTGGGTGTCGGTGTCCAGGTTCATCTTCACGACGCCGTTCTCCAGCGCGGTGGCGATCTCCGCCGCGGTCGAGCCGGAACCGCCGTGGAAGACGAAGTCGAACGGGTCGGTCTTGCCGTACTGCTTGCCGATCGCGTCCTGCAGCTCGCGCAGCAGCTCCGGCTTCAGCACGACGTTGCCCGGCTTGTAGACGCCGTGCACGTTGCCGAACGAGGCGGCCAGCAGGTAGCGGCCCTTCTCGCCCAGGCCCAGCGCCTCGGCGGTGCGCACGGCGTCGTTGACGGTGGTGTACAGCTCGTCGTTGATCTCGTGGGTGACGCCGTCCTCCTCGCCGCCGGTCGGGGTGATCTCGACCTCAAGGATGATCTTGGCGGCGGCGGCCTGGGCCAGCAGCTCCTGGGCGATCGCCAGGTTGTCGGCGAGGGTCTCGGCCGAGCCGTCCCACATGTGCGACTGGAACAGCGGGTTCTGGCCCTTGGCCACGCGCTCGGCGGAGACCGCCAGCAGCGGGCGGACGTAGCCGTCCAGCTTGTCCTTCGGGCAGTGGTCGGTGTGCAGTGCGACGGTGATGTCGTACTTGGCGGCGACGATGTGCGCGAACTCGGCCAGCGCCACGGCGCCGGTCACCATGTCCTTGTTGTGCTGGCCGCCCAGGAACTCCGCGCCACCGGTCGAGATCTGGATGATGCCGTCGCTCTCGGCCTCGGCGAAACCACGCAGTGCGGCGTGCAGGGTCTGCGACGAGGTGACGTTGATGGCCGGGTAGGCGAACTTGCCCGCCTTGGCCCGGTCCAGCATCTCGTTGTAGACCTCGGGAGTTGCGATGGGCATGCGATCCGCTCCTGTCGGGTTGCGGCGTACGGACGGTGCTGTCCGACGCTGTGTACGCCTTCGGTACGACTCCGTGCCGGCCGCCGACGCGCGGCGCTGCGGTGTGGCTCTCCGGCACCAAGGTTCGAGCGACCTCCGCGGTACGGCAATGAGGGTGGTGTGCCGCTGCGGACCGGACGCCCGTGCCATCCTCCCAGACTCGTGCCCGCAGGTCAGCAGGAGCCCGCCAGTCGGACCGTCGCCGCCGCCGACGCGGACGGCCCGCTCCTGCGACGTTCGGCGGACACCGGATACACCTGCCGGGCGAAGCCTCCGTACAGGACGGCCCGCTATCCTGCGGCCGTGGACTACAACCAGCTGGCCGTCAACCTGCTCGACGCCAAATCACTGATCTCGTCCCTCGGCGCCATCGGGCTGATCGCGATCATCTTCGCGGAGACCGGCCTGCTGGTCGGCTTCTTCTTCCCGGGTGACTCACTGCTGATCATCGCCGGCGTCGCGGCGTCGAACGCCGCCTCGTCGGTGCTCGGCGACGGCGCCAAGCTGCCGATCGCCGTCCTGCTCGTCGGTGCCCCGGTGGCCGCGGTCGCGGGGGCCCAGCTCGGGCACCTGATCGGGGTCAAGGTCGGGCCGAAGATGTTCGACAAGCCCGAGTCGAAGATCTTCCGCCGCGAGTACGTGATGAAGGCGGAGGAGTACTTCAACAAGTTCGGGCCCGGCAAGGCCGTGGTGCTGGCCCGCTTCATGCCGATCGTCCGGACCTTCCTCAACCCGGTCGCGGGCACCCTGGAGATGCCCGCCCGGACGTTCTTCCTGTGGAACGTCATCGGCGGCGTGCTCTGGACCGAGTCCATGCTGCTGATCGGCTACTTCTTCGGCGACGCGCTCGCCCCGGTGATCGACAAGTACCTGATCCCGGCGGTGCTGCTGATCGTCCTGCTCTCGATCTCGCCGATCCTGATCGAGGTCCTGCGCGAGCGCAAGAAGCGGAAGGCCGGCGGCGCCGTGGAGAACGCCGAGGCCGACGCCGTGCAGAGCGGCGGCCGCCACCGGCGCGGCTGAGCACCGGGGCTTCGCGCACGACACGCGAAGGGGCCGGGTCCCGTCTCACGTTTCACGTGAAACAGGACCCGGCCCCTCGTGCTGTCAGGTCCGGCCGGGCTCAGAGGCCCAGGTCGTCCAGGGTGTAGGCGGTCACGTACGGCAGGCCCTGCGCCTCGACCGCGGCCGCGCCGCCGCGCTCCACGATCACCGCGACGCCGACCACCTCGGCACCCGCCTCGCGCAGCGCCTCGACGGCGGTCAGCACCGAGCCACCGGTGGTGGAGGTGTCCTCGACCGCCAGCACCCGGCGGCCCTTGACCTCCGGGCCCTCGATCCGGCGCTGGAGGCCGTGCGCCTTGCCCGCCTTGCGGACCACGAAGGCGTCCAGCTCACGCCCGCGCGCGGCGGCGGCGTGCAGCATCGCGGCGGCCACCGGGTCGGCACCCAGGGTCAGACCGCCGACGGCGTCGTACTCCAGGTGCGAGGTCGCGTCCAGCATCACCCGGCCGACCAGCGGGGCGGCCTGGCCGTCCAGCGTGATCCGGCGCAGGTCGACGTAGTAGTCGGCCTCCTTGCCGGAGGAAAGGGTGACCTTGCCGTGTACGACGGCCTTGTCCTTGATCTGTGCCAGCAGGGCGTCGCGGTCGTTGCTCATGAGCGTCCAGTCTAGGCCCTCTCCCGCCGGTCAGCGCCGACGCAAGGCCCTGACCAGCACCACGGCGCCACCCAGCAGCGCGACCCCGCCGCCGATCACCCACGGCACCGCGCTGCGGCCGCCCGAACCCGGCACCACGATCCCGCCGGCCTCGCCGCCCCAGCGGGACGCCGCCCGGGCCCGGGCACTACGGGCCGGCAGGGCCGGGGCGTACCGCCCGCGCGGCGGCGCGTGGTCCACCTCCTCGGCCGACCGGCCGACGATGCTGCGGCGCACCGGGCCGCCGCCCGCCGGCCCCTCCTCGTACTCGAAGAGCGGCTCGGCGGGGAGCTCCTCGGCGACGCCCTCCTCGGGCCCGTCCCCGTCGCCGCCGCCGGTGGGCAGGCCGAAGCGCTCGGCGTCGGCGTCGGAGAAGGCGATCAGGTCGGACAGGTCGTCGTCGAGGTCGTCGCCGGGCTGGTCCTGGTGCTCCTCGATGAACACCACGCCGGCGTCGGTCTCGGTCCCGCCCTCGGCCCCGGCCTCGCCACCGGTCTCCGTGTCGCTCTCGCCGTCGCCGTCGCCGTCGCCGTCGCTCTCGCTCTCCGGCTCGGCGTCCGGGGAGGCGAGCGCGGTGGCGAACCGGTCCAGCAGACGGCGGCCGGCGGCGTCGAGGGTCTCCTCGTCGAACTCGGTGAGCCGGCCGGTGGCGCTCAGGTCGCCGGTGAAGCGGACCACCGCGGTACCGTCCTCGGCGCCGTCCGCGACGCTGACCCGGACGGTGGCGGTCGCCTCGCCGCTGCCACGGGCCTCCTGGCCCTCGGCGAACACGGTCAGCACGCCCTCGCGCCCCTCGATCAGGGACAGCACGCCCCTGTACGTGATGGTGGAGCCGCCGATCCGCAGCTTCAGCCGGCCGCCGATCTCCTCCGCCGGCCCACCGCCGACCGCGGCCGGCTCGGTGCTCAGCCCCGGCACGCTACGGGCCAGCAGAGCCGGATCCTGCAAGGCCTGCCGCACCAACTCGGCGGGCATCGGGACGACAACCTCATGCTCCATGTCAGGGAGCCTACCGACCCAACCCCGCCCGGTCCCCACCCACCGCCACCCGACTTCCCCGGACCACCGGTGTCCAGCCCCGCGCCCCCGGCTCAGCGGGGGCCGAGCAGGGTGAGGGCGGCCGGGGGGTGGGCGGGGCGGAGGGCGGCGAGGCGGGTGGCGGAGCCGCGGAGGCCGTCGGGGGTGAGGGCGCGGGGCGGTGGGGCGTCGGGGGCGAGGGTGAGCGGGGGCCGGGCGGCGGCCGCGAGGAGGAAGGTCTGGGCGGCGCCCGGCGGGTCGGGGCGGCAGCTCGCGGTGGCGCTGCCCTGGACGGAGTACGGGACGGTCTGCAGTCCCGCCGTCCGCAGGCCGGACTCGATCGGCCAGAGGCCGTCCGGGTCGCCGCCGGCCCGGACGGCGACGCGGCCGCCGGGGGAGAGCAGCCGGGTGGCGAGGCCGTAGAACTCCTGGGAGTGGAAGGTGACCGGTCCGCCGTCGGCGGGCGCGGGCAGGTCGGCGAGCACCACGTCGTACGGTCCGTCGGCCGTGGCGGCGCCGCGCAGCCAGGCCATCGGGTCGGCGGCGGTGGCGTGGACGCGGGGGTCGTCGAGGGAGTGGTCGGTGAGGGCGGCGAGCCCGGGGTCGGCGCGGGCGAGCCGGGGGAGCGCGGGGTCGGCGTCGACGAGCCGGACGGAGCGGACGCCGCGGTGCCGGAGCACCTCGCGCAGGGCGAGGCCGTCGCCGCCGCCGAGGAGCAGGACGCGGGCGTCCGGGCCGGCGGCCATCGCCGGGTGGACCAGGGCCTCGTTGCCGCGGTACTCGTCCGGTCCGCAGACGGTGAGGCGGCCGTTCAGGTAGAGCCGGAGCGGGCCTTCGGTGGGGCCGGTGAGCACGATCTCCTGGGAGCGGCTGCGGGCGGCGAAGCGGACCTGCGCACCGTAGAGGGCGTGCCGGGCGGCGCGTTCGATGGCACCGGAGCCGGCGGCGGCCGCGGCGAGCAGGGCGAGGACGAGCGCGCAGCCGCCCCAGAGCAGGAGCCGTATCCGGGGGGCGGGTTCCTCGCGGAAGAGCCAGAGCACGACGGCGGCTCCGGCGACGGCGTTGACGGCGCCGGTGACGAGGGCGCCGTCGCCGGGCCCGAGGCCGGGGAGGATGAGGAAGGGGAAGGCGAGGCCGCCGATCAGCGCGCCCACGTAGTCGGCGGCGAAGAGGTCGGCGGCGGCGCGGCCGGCGTCCTCGCGCCGGATCCGCTGGATGAGGGTCATCAGGAGCGGGATCTCGGCGCCGATGAGGATGCCGATGAGGCAGGTGAGGCCGACCATGGCGGCCTGGTAGCGGCCGATCCAGGCCCAGCAGGAGTAGAGCGCGAGGACGGAGAGGCCGCCGGTGAGCGCGAGGGCGCATTCGACCAGGGCGAAGGCGGTGGCGGGCTGCCGGGTGAGGCGTTTGGCGAGGAGCGAGCCGAGGCCCATCGCGAACACCATGACGGAGAGCACGACGGAGGTTTGGGTGACCGAGTCCCCGAGCAGGTAGTCGCCGAGCGCCACGAGTTCGAGTTCGTAGACGAGTCCGCAGGCCGCGCAGACGAACGCGGCCAGCAGGACGGTGAGGCGGGCCAGCCGGGGGTGGGAGCGCAGCCGGGACCGACGGCGGGCGGGCAGGGGGGCGAGGCTCCGCCCGGGCCGAGGTGGGGCGCCGTCGTCGAGGTCCACTCGCGAGCGGGCGGGTGGACCGGCCGGATGGTTGATCACGAACAAACGCTAGGGGACGTTCGGGACGGATAGCTGCGCCCATTCGACGGACAGTGTGGGACGCCGGATTGACGAATCGTTCCTGCGTACGATTCATAGGCCGTGGCGGGATCGGCGACCCTGCTCGGACGGCTGGCGGTCATGCCCCGGACACCACCAGCGAGGAGCGGGTGCAGACCAGCCGGCCCTCCTGCGGGTAGGCGTGCCAGGTCCGCCAGAGCAGCCGGTCGGCGCCGCCCTGGGTGACCAGCGCGGTGAAGGCGCTCGGGTCGCCCGGGAACACCCCGGCCAGGCCGCGCGGGTGGCCCTCGACCAGGGCCAGCAGTTCCTGCGCGCGGGCCGCGAAGTCGTGCGGGGGCAGCGCCTCGATCCGGGCCGCGAACTCGTACTCCCAGCCGCCGACCTGCTTGGCCACCCGGGCCGGCAGCGGGGTGCGGCGGCCGGGCAGGCAGGCGACGGTCTCCAGGCACTCGCCGGGGCCGGCGGCGATCACCACCTGGTGCGAAGCGCCGAGCAGTCGCAGCTGGAGGGTGCCGGGCGCGGTGGGGTGGCCGCCTCCGTCGAGTCTCAGGTCGCGGACCGCGAGAGCGGGCAGCGGGTCGCCGCCCAGGCACCAGGCCAGGTCACCGGCGCGGGTGTCCGTGTAGGAGGTCTGCAGTGTGGTGAGCATGCTCGGCTCCGCGTTTCAGCTCCGTGCGCGCCCGCCGAGCAGCACCGAGTAGGCCTAGGCGATGGCGAGGCTGTTCGTGGCTGTGCGGCCCTGGGCGCGGCCGACCGTGGAAGGAGGGATTCCGGCTGGAGATTCAGCAGCAGAGAAGCATGAATACGCCGGGTCCGCCGGTGATTTACCCAACTTTGTCAAGCATTCACCGTTTCGAGCACACCTGCTTCCCGGCTCTGATCGACCCGGTGTGCGACTCTGCACAGCGCGCGCCCCTACGACCGGGTCGTGCGCCGTGCACGCTGGTAGTGCGCCGGGTGCACGCCTCGTGCGCCGCCGCCCTGCACGCACCGGGCGGGCAGGGCGGTCGGAGCGTTCCGTCGAGGCCGAAGGAATTGCCTCACAGACATCATTCAATCGTCAACCAGACGTCAACCAACCATGACTGTCAGGCGAGTTGAGAAGAACTGGGCCCACTCGCCGGGCCATCATTGCTCCCCTCACGGCCGGGGGTCGATCGGCGCGAGCACCCCGAGCCGGTCCTCGACCGCCTGGGCCGCCTCCAGGCAGAGGTCCTCCCGGAACGCCCGCCCCACGAGCTGCACCCCGGTCGGCAGCCCGTCGGCCAGGCCGGTGGGCACCGCCACCGCGGGCAGCCCCGCGAAGCTGGTCACCTTGCACAGCCGCATCGCCGTGCGGACCAGCTCCCACCCGGCCGCGTCCCGGGACTCGATGCCCGGTTCGACCGGCGGTTCGGTGAACACCGGTCCGAGCAGCAGCGGGTACTCGTCCAGGAATTCGGCCCAGGAGCGGCGGATGCCCAGCCAGCTCCCCATCAGCTCCATGAGCTCGGCGGCGGTCGCGGGCGGGGTCCGGGCCATCGTCAGCTCGATGTAGCGGTCGCCGCCCGGGCCGAGCAGGGGGCGTACGGCGGGCCACTTGGGTGCGAACTCGGTCATGGTGATCCGGTCGCACACCTCCAGGGCCTCGTCGAGCCGCGGGACGTCCGCCACCTCGCGCACGTCGTACCCGGCGTCCCGCAGCGCCGCCGCCGCGCGTTCGACCGCGGCCCGGACCGTCGGGTGGACGCCGTGGCCGCCCGGATCGGCCACCACCGCGACCTTCACCGGCCCGGGCAGCGGCTCGCCGTAGCGCGGCACGGGCAGGGCGCGCGGGTCGCGCGGATCGGGGCCGGCCAGCACCTCGTAGGCCAGCCGGAGGTCGGCGACGCTCCGGGCGAGCGGGCCGTCGGCGACCAGCCACTGGGAGGCCGGCCCCGGGTCCTGCGGCCCGAACGCGCGGTGGTCGGCGGGGAACCGGCCGTTGGACGGGTTCAGCCCGGCGACCCCGCAGAACGCGGCCGGGACGCGGACGGACGCGCCGGAGTCGTTGCCGAGCCCGAGCGCGGCCAGGCCGGTCGCGACGGCCGCGCCGTCGCCGCCGCTGCTCCCGCCCGGGGTGCGGCTGCGGTCCCACGGGTTGGCGGTGTCGCCGTAGAGCTCGCTGCGGGTGTGCATCCCGGCCAGGATCATGGTGGGCATGTTGCTGTGCCCGATCGGCACGGCCCCGGCCGCGCGCAGCCGGGCGACCGGGGGAGCGTCGGCCCGCGCCACCAGGTCGCGGAAGCGCGGCACCCCGAAGGTGGTGGCCACGCCCTCGATGGCGGTGGTCTCCTTCACGGTGAACGGCACGCCCGCCAGCGGGCCGGGGTCCTCGCCCGCGGCCAGGCGCCGGTCGAGTTCCCGGGCCTGCACCCGGGCGCGCTCCGCCAGGACCTGGGTGACGGCGTTCACCTGCGGGTTCACCGCGCTGATCCGCTCCAGGTGGCTGTCGAGCAGTTCGACGGCCGAGACCTCTTTGCCGCGTACCGCCGCCGCCTGCGCGGTGGCCGTCAGTCGCCACAGGGCGTCCTGCATGACGTACTCCCCTCCTCGTTCCGATGCGCTCGTATCGGTACCGTAGCCTGGGAACCGATACGAGTGCATCGAATAAACCGGAGGCGGAGCCCGTGCCCAGACAGGTGGACCACGACGGCCGGCGTCGGCGGATCGCCGAGGCCGTCTGCCGGCTCGCCGACGAACGAGGCCTGGAAGGGGTGACCCTGCGCGACGTGGCCGACCGCGCGCAGGTGTCGACCGGCGCCGTCCAGCGCTGCTTCCGCACCAAGGACGAGATGCTCCGCTTCGCCCTCGGCTACGTCGGTGAGCGGATCACCGCCCGGGTCCGGGCGTACCCCGCCGACGACCCGGCGCCCTCGCCCGCCGCCCTCCTGGCACACGCGGCCGCCGAGGCGGCGCTGCTCGGCGACGGACAGCGCTCCCAGGCGCGGGTCTGGCTGGCCTTCGTCGCGCAGGCCGCCGTCGACGAGCGGCTGGCGGGCCCGCTGAACGCCGACTACGCGGCCCTGGAGGGCCTGTTCGCCCGGCTGATCGCCGAGGCGTCGCCGGCGGCCGGGCCGGACGCCGCCCGGGAGGCGAAGACGCTGCTGGCCCTTGCCGACGGGCTCACCACGCACGTCCTCGTCGGCCGCCTCACCGCACCCGAGGCCCGGGCGATCCTGAACGCCCACCTGTCCGGCCTCGGGCGGCGGCCGGGCGACGGCTCAGAGGCGCTGGAGCCGTGACACCGCTTCCTCCAGCACGGAGTCCTGCTTGCAGAAGGTGAAGCGGACCAGGCTGCGGCCGGCCTCGGTGTTGTCGTAGAAGACGGCGTTCGGGATGGCGACGACGCCGCAGCGCTCCGGCAGGGCGCGGCAGAACTCGATGCCGTCCTTCTCGCCGAGCGGGGTGATGTCGGTGGTGATGAAGTACGTGCCCTCGGGGGTGAACACCCGGAAGCCGGCCGCGGTGAGCCCGTCGACCAGCAGGTCGCGCTTGCGGAGCAGGTCGGCGCGGAAGCCGTCGAAGTAGCTGTCGGGCAGCCGCAGCGCCTCGGCGACGGCGTACTGGAAGGGGCCGGCGCTGACGTAGGTGAGGTACTGCTTGGCCGTGCGGACGGCCGTGACCAGGGCCGGGTTCGCGGTGACCCAGCCGACCTTCCAGCCGGTGAAGGAGAAGGTCTTGCCGGCGGAGGAGATGGAGACGGTGCGCTCGCGCATGCCGGGCAGGGCGGCGATCGGGTGGTGGGTGGCGCCGAAGACGAGGTGCTCGTAGACCTCGTCGGTGACGACCAGCAGGTCGTGCTCGACGGCGAGGGCGGCGATGGCGGCCAGCTCGTCGGCGGTGAGCACGGTGCCGGTCGGGTTGTGCGGGGTGTTGATCAGCAGCAGGCGGGTGCGCGGGGTGATCAGGGTGCGCAGTTCGTCCAGGTCGGGGCGGAAGTCCGGGGCGCGCAGGGTGAGCGGGCGGCGGGTGGCGCCGGCCATCGCGATGCAGGCGGCGTAGGAGTCGTAGAAGGGTTCGAGGGCGATCACCTCGTCACCCGGCTCCAGCAGGGCGAGCAGGGTGGCGGCGATGGCCTCGGTGGCGCCGGCGGTGACCAGCACCTCGGTGTCCGGGTCGTAGCCGAGGCCGTGGAAGCGCTGCTGGTGCTCGGCGATGGCCTGCCGCAGCTCGGGGATGCCGGGGCCGGGCGGGTACTGGTTGCCGCGCCCGTTCAGCACGGCGTCGGCAGCGGCCCGGGCCACCGAGGCCGGGCCGTCGGTGTCGGGGAAGCCCTGGCCGAGGTTGATCGAGCCGGTGGCCGTGGCCAGGGCGGACATCTCGGCGAAGACGGTCGTCCCCATGCCGGCCAGTCGGCGGTTCAGCAGCGGCCTGTTGCCCATCGGTGGCTCCTCACGCGTCGTCGTCGGCCCCATCCTGGGTCAGCCGGGGGCCGGGGACAAGGACGGCCCGACCACCTGGGGCCAAGTGGTCGGGCCGTGCGCTCGCGGGGCGGGCAGGGTCACGCCTCGTTGGTGTCCTCGGGGGTCTCGCCGTCCTCGCCCTCGATCTCGTTCTGCAGACCGAGGCGCTCGACGATCCACTGCTCGAAGCCGACGGCGGCCTGGGTCCAGTTGGCGGTGGTGGTGACGAAGTAGTCCAGGTTGACGCCGGTGCCGACGATCATCTGGGCCTCGCCGATCAGGCGGACCACGCCGTCCTCGTGGGTGTGGGTGTAGACCTTGGGCCAGAGGGTCTCGCGGTTCCACTCGTCGATGAGGTCGAGGATCTCGCCCTTCTTCTCCAGCGGGTACGCGCGGTCGTAGAAGGCGCGCACCGCGAAGAGCTCCTTCTGCTCGCCGCGGAACATGTAGTAGACGCGGAAGCCCTCCCAGGGAGCGGTGAGGTCGCCCTCCTCGTCCACGACGTGCTTGAGCTGCATCTGGTCCAGCAGCTGGGCCACCAGGCCCTGGTCCGGGACGATGATCGGCGGCGGGCCGGCCGGCCGCCCCTGGTCGCCGGGCTGGCCGCCACCCTGGGGTGCGCCGAACGACGGGATGGACGACGGGTCGATGCTCATGGGGTCCTCTTCCTCAGTGCACGTGGTGGCCGGCAATGAGAGGCCGCCCTTTCCACTTCCCATCCTGCCTCATCCGGGGCCTGCCTCACAGGGGCACCCGGCCACGCGTCGATCTTCGTCCGGGGCGCTCCGACGCCCGCCGCGAGCGGTGATGGTGACGGAGCGTGTCCGGTTGGAGGGCCGTCGCTGCCGGGGCTCCGGCGGGGTGCGGCGGGGTGCGGCCGTAGCCGAGTGGGCCGTCAACTGTGCTGTGCGGCAAGGGTGTTGCCCGGGCCGCCCGCGCTGTCGTGCGGGCGGCCCGGGCTGGTGGTGCTACTTCTCCAGCGGTCCGCGGCTGCGGACGGTGAGGCGGTCGCCCTCCTCGTCCCGCTCGACCAGGACGGTGTCCCCGTCGTGCACCTGGCCGGACAGGATGGCCCGGGCCAACTGGTCGCCGATCGCGGACTGGACCAGCCGGCGCAGCGGGCGGGCGCCGTACGCCGGGTCGTAGCCGGTGAGGGCCAGCCAGTCGCGGGCGGCCTCGGAGACGTCCAGGGTGAGCCGCCGCTCGCGCAGCCGGTCGCCGAGGCGGGCCACCTGGAGGTCGACGATCCGGCTCAGCTCGGCGGTGCCCAGCGGGTCGAAGACCACGATGTCGTCCAGCCGGTTGAGGAACTCGGGCTTGAACGCGGCCCGGACGGAGTCCAGCACCAGGGCCTTCTTCCGGTCCTCCGGGGTGGCCGGGTCGACCAGGAACTGGGAGCCCAGGTTGGAGGTGAGGATCAGGATCGCGTTGCGGAAGTCCACCGTGCGGCCCTGGCCGTCGGTGAGCCGGCCGTCGTCCAGCACCTGGAGCAGGACGTCGAAGACCTCCGGGTGGGCCTTCTCCACCTCGTCCAGCAGCACCACGCTGTACGGGCGGCGGCGGACCGCCTCGGTGAGCTGGCCGCCCTCCTCGTAGCCGATGTACCCGGGCGGGGCGCCGACCAGGCGGGAGACGGAGTGCTTCTCGCCGTACTCGCTCATGTCGATCCGGACCATGGCCCGCTCGTCGTCGAAGAGGAAGTCGGCCAGGGCCTTGGCGAGTTCGGTCTTGCCGACGCCGGTCGGGCCGAGGAAGAGGAACGAGCCGGTCGGGCGGTCCGGGTCGGCGATGCCGGAACGGGTGCGGCGCACCGCGTCCGAGACCGCCCGTACGGCCTCCGCCTGGCCGATCAGGCGCTGGCCCAACTCCTCCTCCATACGCAGGAGTTTGGCGCTCTCGCCCTCCAGCAGGCGGCCGGCCGGGATGCCCGTCCAGGAGGCGACCACGTCGGCCACGTCGTCCGGGCCGACCTCCTCCTTCACCATCGAGGCGGAGGCGTCCTGGTCGGCCGCCCGCTCCTGGGCTTCGGCGAGCTCCGTCTCGGCGGCCGGGATCTCCGCGTACATCAGCTTCGACGCCCGCTCGAAGTCCCCGTCACGCTGGGCCCGTTCGAGCGCGCCGTGCAGGTCGTCCAGCCGCTCCTTGAGCTCGCCGACCCGGTTGAGGCTCTTCTTCTCCTGCTCCCAGCGCGCGGTCAGGGCGCTCAACTGCTCGTTCTTGTCGGCGAGATCGCGCCGCAGCCGGGCCAGCCGGTCGATCGAGGCGGCGTCCGACTCCTTCTCCAGGGCCAGCTCCTCCATCCTCAACCGGTCGACGGAGCGCTGGAGTTCGTCGATCTCGACCGGGGAGGAGTCGATCTCCATCCGCAGCCGGGAGGCCGCCTCGTCGACCAGGTCGATCGCCTTGTCGGGCAGGAAGCGGGAGGTGATGTAGCGGTTGGACAGGGTGGCCGCGGCGACCAGCGCGGCGTCCGCGATCTGCACCTTGTGGTGCGCCTCGTAGCGGCCCTTGAGGCCGCGCAGGATGGCGATCGAGTCCTCCACGCTGGGCTCGCCGACCAGCACCTGCTGGAAGCGGCGCTCCAGGGCCGGGTCCTTCTCGATCCGCTCGCGGTACTCGTCCAGCGTGGTGGCGCCGACCATCCGCAGCTCGCCGCGGGCCAGCATCGGCTTGAGCATGTTGCCGGCGTCCATCGCGGAGTCGCCGCCGGCGCCCGCGCCGACCATGGTGTGCAGCTCGTCGATGAAGGTGACGACCTGGCCGTCGCTCTGCTTGATGTCGTTCAGGACGGCCTTCAGCCGCTCCTCGAACTCGCCGCGGTACTTGGCGCCCGCGACCATCGCGCTGAGGTCCAGCGCGACCAGCCGCTTGCCGCGCAGCGACTCCGGCACGTCGCCGGCGACGATGCGCTGGGCCAGGCCCTCGACCACCGCGGTCTTGCCGACGCCCGGCTCGCCGATCAGCACCGGGTTGTTCTTGGTCCGGCGGGAGAGGACCTGGACGACCCGGCGGATCTCCTGGTCCCGGCCGATCACCGGGTCGAGCTTGCCGTCCCGGGCGGCCTGGGTCAGGTCGGTGCCGTACTTCTCCAGCGCCTTGTAGGTGCCCTCCGGATCCGGAGAGGTCACCCGGCCGCTGCCGCGCACGTCCTTGAACGCGGCGAGCAGGTCCTTCGCCGTCGCGCCCTGCCGCGCCAGCAGTTCGGCGACCGGCCCGCCCTCGGCGGCCAGGCCGACCATCAGGTGCTCGGTGGAGACGTACTGGTCGTCCAGGTCGTCGGCGCGCTTGCCGGCCTCGGTGAGCACCGCGAGGGTGTCCCGGGAGAGCTGCGGCGCGGCGACCGTCGAGCCCATCGCGCTGGGCAGGGCGGTCAGCTGGCGGCGGGCCTCGGCGTCGATCCGGGTGACGTCCGCCCCGACCGCCTCCAGCAGCGGCCGGGCGATGCCCTCGGGCTGCTCCAGCAGGGCGATCAGGATGTGCACCGGCTTGACGTCCGGGTTCCCGGACGCGCCCGCCTGCCGGATCGCGGCGGACAGGGCGTCCTGCGTCTTGGTGGTGAACTTGCTGGCGTCCACTGCTGGGGGGTCCTCCCTCGTCGTCCTTCAATGCTGCTACGTACAGCATGCACTAAGTTGAGTCTATTCCGCTCAAGTTCTTACGCCCGTTCCGCGCGTTCCACCCGTTCCGCGCGTTCCACCCGGGGTGGCCGCTGCGCGCGGGGCGTCCGGCGGGTCAGCCCCAGCAGCTCCCGGGCCGGCCCGCTCGGCCGCTGCCCGGCCGGCCACACCGCGCGCAGCGGCCGTCGCAGGTCCAGCCCCTCGGCCAGCGGCACGGCCACCAGCCGCCGGACGGCCAACTCCTCCACCACCGCCAGCTCGCTCAGGCAGACCGGCCCGGCCCCGGTCATCGCCGCCGCCTTCAGCGCGGTGGACGAGGCCAGCTCCAGCCGGGGCCGCACCGCGCCCCCGTACGGCGCCAGCGCCATCTCCAGCACCTCCCGGGTGCCCGAGCCCGACTCGCGCAGCACCAGCGGGGTGGCGGCCAGCTCCGGCCCGGTCAGCGGCGCCCGGCGGCGCGCCCACGGGTGGCCGGGCGCCACCACGACCACCAGCCGGTCCGCCGCCACCACCGCGCCGGCCAGCCCGGGCGGGGTGGACGGGCCCTCGACGAAGCCGAGGTCGGCGTCCCCGGCCAGCAGGTGCCCGGCGACCTCCGCCGAGTTCGCCGTCCGCAGCGTCACCGCCGTGCCCGGACTGGCCTCGGCCAGGGCCAGCAGCCAGCCCGGCATCAGGTACTCGGCGACGGTCAGGCTGGCCACCACCCGCAGCTTGGCGTCCCGCCGCTCGCGCAGCGCGTCGATCCCCGCGTCCAGCGCCTGCGCCGCCTCCACCACGTGCCCGGCCCACTCGACCACCAGCCGACCCGCCTCGGTCGGCCGGCTGCCCCGGGGCGAGCGCTCCAGCAGCGGGACGCCGATCTGCCGCTCCATGCCCTTGATCCGCGCACTGGCGGTCGGCTGGCTCACGCCCAGTTCGGCCGCGGCCCGCCCGACGCTGCCCAGCCGGGCCACCGCGAGCAGCAGTTCCAGGGCGCCGAGCTCGGGGACGCGGGGGGAGAGGGCCATAGGTCCAGGCTATGTCCTCATAGAACCCGCGGCGCTACCGGAGCCCGGCGCGGGGCGGCACGGTGGAACCATGTCCACCCTGGCCGATGCCCGCCCGCTCACCCGCCCCTCCCGTTCCTCCCGCCCCTCCCGTTCCTCGCTGGGTGCCCGCCTCGACCTCGCCCAGCTCGGCCCCAACTGGTACGCCGCCGTCATGGGCACCGCGATCCTGGGCAACGGCGCGGCCGTCCTGCCGCTCCGGCCGCCCGGGCTGATCGGCTTCGGCGAGGTGATGTGGGCGCTCGGACTCGCGGCCCTGCTGGTGCTGGGCGCGGCCCGGCTGGTCCACCTCACCCGGCACCGCGAGGCCGCCCGCACCCAGCTGCTGGACAACCCGGCCACCGCCGTCTTCTACGGCTGCCCGCCGATGGCCCTGCTCTCGGTCGGCCTCGGCACCCTGCTGCTCGGCTCCCGGGTGATCGGCACTGGCCCCGCGGTCGCCGTCGACGCCGTGCTGTGGGGCGTCGGCACCTTGTACGCGCTGGCCGTCGCCGGCGGCATCCCGTACCTGATGATCACCCGGCACCCGGTCTCCGCCCTGGAAGCCAACCCGACCTGGCTGCTGCCGGTGGTCGCCCCGCTGGTCGCCTCCGCCACCGGCCCGGCCCTCGTCCCGCACCTGCCGGCCGGGCTGCCGCAGCAGGCCATGCTGTACGCCTGCTGGGCCCTCTTCGGGATCGGCCTGCTGGCCACCCTGGTGCTGCTGCCGGTGGTCTTCACCGGGCTGTTCCACAGCAAGCTGCCCACCCTGGTGCTCACCCCCTCGCTGTTCCTGGTGCTCGGCCCGCTCGGCCAGTCCGTCACCGCCGTCCACCAACTCGCCGACGCCGCCCGCCCGGTGCTGCCCGCGCTGGCCCCCGCCATGCTCCCCTTCGCGGAGCTGTACGGCGTCGCGGTGCTCGGCGTCGCGATGCTCTGGCTGGCCGTCGCGCTCACCGCCAACCTGCGCGCCCGCCGGGC
Organism: Kitasatospora sp. NPDC043949; assembly: GCF_056435365.1. Taxonomy (NCBI): domain Bacteria; kingdom Bacillati; phylum Actinomycetota; class Actinomycetes; order Kitasatosporales; family Streptomycetaceae; genus Kitasatospora; species Kitasatospora sp. NPDC043949. Next base: position 60,583 of record NZ_JBWKEQ010000032.1, read on the forward strand.
CGGCATGCCGTTCGCGATGACCTGGTGGGCGTACACCTTCCCGATCGGCACCTGCGTCACCGGCGCCTCCGCGCTCGCCCGGCACACCGGGTTCGGCGGCTTCACCGCGATCGCCGCCGGGCTCTACCTGCTGCTGGCCACCGCCTGGGTGCTCGCCGCCGGCGGGACCGCCGCCGGGCTCGCCCGGGGACGCCTGCTGGGGCGTGCCTGACTCCTCCCGCGGCACGCCGCCGTTGCAGGAACCCGCACCCGCGGCCCGACCGCGCACGGCCGACCGACCGTACGGGCGGTGACCACCCGGGCACCGCGCTGGCCTCGGCCTTTACCGGAACCCGGCCCGCCGCTCGACCCCTCCCGCCGTACCCGTCGTGCAGATAGCTGCAATTGCGCGAACCTGCACTCGGGCGACACTTGTTCACCGGCCGTCACGCTGTGAGGGTGGAGTCACGCCAGGCCGTCCGGGCACCGCAGCCCGATGGTGGCGACTTGCTCTTCGGAACTGACCACGGGTGCAACGTCCCGCACGCGTGAAACGGGGGGGAAGAGCGCCGGCCGGGGCGCCATGTGTGGTGATGGCCCCCGGAACCGGAGCCGTCGAGGCGTTGCTGCTCCGCCTCGACGGAAGCGCCTGGGCACGGGCGTGGCGACGTCGGCCCCCAGGACACCCCGGAGTGCGACGGCACCCGGGCCCCGGGGGCCGACGTCGAGCCCGGTACCGTGACCGCCGAGCCCCGCGCCCGACGGCGCGGGCGCGGCGACGAGGGAGAAGCATCCGGCAGGGAGTGTGCGACGTGACGGCGGAACCGGCGGTCGCGCCGCAGCACGGGCAGCCACCGGGCGAGGAACCCGACGAGGCCGCCCGGCAGCTGTACCTGGCGATCCTCGCCCGGGGCGGCCGCATCCCGTTCACCGACACCCAGGACACCGGCCAGGCCGCGCTCCAGCAGCTCGTCGACCTCGGCCTGCTCATCGCCAACCCGATGGACCACTGCTACACCGCCGTCAGCCCGCGCTCCGTCACCGACCGCCTGGGCGCCGAACTCCGCAGCGAGGCGACCAGGCTGCTGGTCCGCGCGGAGAACCTCCCGGGCGCCCTCGACGGCCTCACCCGCGCCTACGACGCGATGCCCCGGCCCTCCGGCCGGGCCGGCGGCGCCGTCCACGTCGAGGGCCACGTCCACATCCGCCAGCGGATCTCCCAGCTCGCCTCCGACTGCCGCTCCGAAGTCCTCGCCGCCCAACCCGGCCACCGCCCCGCCGGCACCCTGCAAGTCGCCCTCCTCCAGGACCTCCACCTGCTCCAGCGCGGCTGCTCCCTGCGCACCATCTACCAGCCCGTCGCCCTCGCCGACCCGCCCGCCCTCGCCTACGTCGAAGAGGTCACCCAGCACGGCTCCCTCATCCGTGTCCTCGACGAACCGTTCCAGCGGCTGCTCGTCTTCGACCGCACCGTCGCCGTGATCTCCGCCAACGACGACAACAGCACCGCCGCCTTCATCACCGACCCGGCCGCCATCACCTTCCTGGTCGGCGCCTTCGAGCGCGACTGGGCCCGCGCCGAAACCGCCGAAACCTCCGCCGCCCTCGGCCCCACCCGCACCATCCCCGACCGGGTCGGCCGGCTCCTCGCCCGAGGCCTCACCCAGCGCGCCGTCGCCACCCGCCTCGGCCTCAGCGAACGCACCGTCGCCGCCCACATCTCCCGCCTCCGCGACCGCCACGGCGCCCAGACCCTCTTCCAACTCGGCTGGCTGATGAGAGGCGCCCGCGATGACCGATGAACCCGGCCCCGCCGAGCGGGCCCCAGCCGACCGGCCCGCCCCGCGCCCGTACCCTCGTCCACCTCGGCGGGCGGCTCCGGGGGGATCCCCATGACCGATCCGTCGACCTCCCCCCTGCCCGACGACGCCGCCCGGGCGCTGTACCTCGCCGTCGTCGGCAACGGCGGCATCCTCCGGGCGGCCGACCTGACTCCGGCTGACGAACCGGTCCTGGGGCGGTTGCTCGACCTCGGACTGGTCGTCCCGAGGGTCGAGGACGCGGCCTACGCCGCGGTGAACCCGCGTGTCGTCATCGGCCGGATCGGATCCGAACTGCGTTCCGTGGGTGGCGAACTGCTGGCCAGGGCGGACGAAGCACCCGAGCGGTTCGCCGAGTTGGCGCAGGCCTTCGACGTCACGCCGCGCCACCCCGAGTGCTCCGTCGATGTCACGTACGTGCACGGCTTCGAACAGATCCGCCTGCGCCTGGCCCAACTCGACGCCGAGTGCTCGCAGGAGATGCTGTCCGCCCAGCCCGGCGGTGCCCGGCCCGTCGAGGGGCTCCCGGACGCCCTCGACCGGATGCGGCGGCTCGCCGAGCGCGGCGGCACCGTCCGGGGCATCTACGAGCCGGCGGCGGCCGCAGACCCGGCGACCGCCGCCTTCGCCGCCGCGTCCGCCGAGATCGGCTGCCGGTACCGGGTGCTGGGCGAGCCGTTCCGGCGGGTCCTGATCTACGACCGGAAGGTGGCCGTCATCCCCGCCGCGTCCGACAACAGCCGCGCGGCCTTCGTCGAGGACCCGGTGGTGGTCGACTTCATGGCCGACGCCTTCGAACGCGACTGGCAGCGCGCCGCCCGGGTCCGCTGGTCCCGTGGCCCGGAAGCCACCGAACCAGCCGATTCCCTGCCCGACCAGGTCGGCCGTTTCCTCGCCCAGGGCCTCACCCAGCGCGCCATCGCCACCCGCCTCGGCCTGAGCGAACGCACGGTGGCCGGCCACATCGCCCGGCTGCGCGAACTGTACGACGCCGAGACGCTCTTCCAACTCGGCTGGCAGCTCCGGTCGGCGGCCGACGCCGCCCGTCGGCGGGTGCCGTGATGCACGGGCGCGGCGCCGAGCGGCCCGACCAGGCCGCACACGACCTGTACCTGCGCATCCTCCGGCGCGGCGGCTGGATCGACCGGGCCGAGGTGGCCGACGCCGACCGACCGGCCCTGGAACACCTGCTCGCGCTCGGGCTGCTGCTCGCCCGGCCCGAATCCGACGTCTGCACCGCCGTCAACCCGCGGACGGTCGGCGACCGGATCAGTGCCGAGCTCCGGGCCGAAGGCACCCGGCTGCTCGTCCAGGCCGCCCAACTCCCGCAGGCCCTCGACGACCTGACCAAGGCCTACGACACGGCCCCGCGCCCGACCGACCGCGCCGGTACGGTGCATCACGTCCAGGGCCTCGGCGCGGTCATCCGGCGGTTCACCGAGGTGGAGGCGGCCTGCCGCCAGGAGATCCTCGTCGCCCAGCCCGGCCGGCCCCGCCACGCCCACCAGTTGGAGGAGGCCCTGGAACGGATCGGCCGGTTCTGCGGCCGGGGCGGCCGGATCCGGGTGATCTACGCACCCGGCGCCGTCCGGGACCAGGCGACCGCCGACCACACCGCCCGCGGCACCGAACTGGGCGCCCGCTTCCGGGTCCTGGCCGAGCCGTTCCGCCACCTGCACATCTTCGACCGCCGGATCGCCGTGCTCCAGTCCGCCGACGACCTCCGGAGCGCGACCTTCATCGAGGATCCGGCGACCGTCGACCATTTCCTGGCCGTGTTCGAACGGGACTGGGCCCGCTCAGGCCGCCTCCTCTGGAGCGCCGACCAGGCGTCCGCTCCCGAGTCGACGGCCCACGAGCAGGTCGGCCGGCTCCTCGCCCAGGGCCTCACCCAGCGCGCCATCGCCGGGCGCCTCGGCCTCAGCGAGCGGACGGTGGCCGGCCACATCGCCCGGCTGCGCGAACTGCACGACGCGGAGACGCTGTTCCAGCTGGGCTGGCAGCTGCGGGGCGCCCGGACGGGGGAGCCCGATGGGTGAGCGCTGTTCAGCCGGTGGCGGCGCTGGTCGGCCAGTAGCCGGCCCGGCCGACGACGGGGGGCTGCTGCCGGGGGACGTTGAACTGCTCACCGGGGGCGGTCCAGAAGCCCTCGCGCAGGGACAGCGCCATGCCGGCCCAGTCGAGCGCGGTCTCCACGGTGTGGTTGAGGGCCTCCTGCGACCAGGTGTCGTCGAAGACCAGCGGCAGGACGGGGGCGACCTGCTCGATGGTGGCGATCAGCGGGTTGTGCGTGATGGCCTCGTCGACGAGGAGGACGATCGGCTTCCGCAGCGCCGACGCCCACCCCAGCTCCAGGCTCACCCCGGCCGACAGCGGCGCCCCGACGTAGGCGAACACGAGGTCCGCGGACTGCAGGGCCCGGAAGTCGGACGGCACCCGGGGCTCCGGCGCCTGCCCGGCGACGGTCCAGGCATCACTGTGGTGCGCGCTGTACACGGCGGCACCGCTGCGGAGCAGGGTGGTACGGAGCGTCGTCAGCCGCGTCCGGCTGGCGAGCGTCACCACACTGTCCGCGGGCCCGGTCAGCCGCATCAGCGGCGCGGCCAGGAACACACGCGCACGCCGGCCCTCGGGGGTCTGTCCGGCGTGCTCTCGCAGGTAGGGCTCACTCATTGTCGACTCCGGGGATAGGTGCCAACCAGGCCGATCGCCCCGTTGGGTGGTGACTATCGGAATGCTGCTGTGCATTCGTTGTGGTCGAAACGAACTAGTCATGGACATGTTGTTTGTGGTGTCCCCGTCTTCCCCCTCCCGCGAGAGGGGTTGGGGAGTGCACTGATCGTCTCTGTCGACCGTCGCCACCGTCCACAGAGCCGTGGTGTCATCTCGATGCCTGGCAGAGAGATGACGCACTGGGGTAGCAGGCCCCCTGGCTTCCGGCATGGGCTTGCGGCATTATGTGGCAGGTTGTTCGAAACAATGGCTGGGTACCCGCGTCAAGTCTTAAACAAAGAGAGGGGGCACCATGTCTCGGATACGCCGGGTGGTGCGGTTTGTCCTGGTTCCAGTCGTTGTGGGTCTGGCGCTTTTCATCAGCAGCGGTTCGAGTCCGGCCGACGACACGATCTGGAACATCGGGGTTTCCCACGATGCGGCAGCGCCGAAGACCATGGCGCTGGCCAATGACACGATCTGGAACTGAGACCGCCGCGACGCTTGGTCAGTGATAGCTGTCGGAGTCGGTCGGAACGCTGTTCCTGGCCAATGCGTACCCGAGTTGGAAGAGCGACTCGACATTGTGCTCGTCGCGCATCTCGGCCAGGTGCCGCGCGAGCGTCCTTTCACTGATGCCGAGTCTGCGGGCGATCACCCGGTGGTTCACGCCTTCGAGCATGAGGTCGATGATCGTCTGCCGCATCCCGGAGACCACCTGCTGCGGAACGGCGCGCGCGCCGTCGAAGTCCAGCGCCCGGCTCCAGTTCCGCTCGAAGATCTCGCTGATCAGGTAGCTGATGACGGCCCGATCGTGCACGAAGGCAGCCAGATTGAGGTCCTCGGCGATGGGGATGACCGCGATTCGGCGATCGATGACGATCAATCGCGTGTAGGGCTCCTCCAGCGTCCGGAACCGCCCGCCGGCCTTGGTTATCGTGGCCACGTATTCCCTGGTGGGAGCGTGGTACCGGGTGCTCGGGTGGTAGATCGTCCTGAGCGTGATGCCCAGGCGGAGGGCTTCGAGGTCGCGGGTGAGGATGCCGGTGAGCGCCTCCGACGGGCGCGGCCCGCCGGGTTGGGCGGCGAGGATCTCCTCCGAGGCGCTGGCGACGATCTGCTGCACCCGCTGGTTGATCAGCACCTTCCCCCGCACGTACTCGATCGCGCCGCCGGCCTGCTCCGGTGAGTGGTAAGCGGCCGTCAGGTCGTGGAGATCGGTGGCGAGGGCCGACGCGCGGGTGAGCAGGTCGAGCGCCTGGCGCTGCCAGGTCACGGAGAGGCTCTCGGACAGCTGCTGGGGGTCGACCGCGACGAGGACACCGGGCTCGTCGGTGTCGGCGACCAGAAGGCCTATGGCCACCAACTCCTCCTGGGCCCCGCCCGCCCTGGCGAGGTCGGAGTCCTTCGGAAGCCGTCCGTTCTCGCGGATGACCGCCAGATACAACTCCCGCGCTTCTTTCGAGAGGACGGAGGGCCCAATCGCGGCGGTACTGGGCTGTTCTCGTCCACTCATCTGCGGGCTCCTTGCCGTGGCCGTGTCTGCACTACCTGCCGGGCACCAATACCGGAATCGCAGTGCAGCATGCCAGATCGGGTGGCATCGGTGAGGGCGGCCAGATTTGTTCGACAGCACTCTCTCACCACGATCAAGCCGCCGGCACCCCCCCGGGTGGAGGGGAGCCGGCGGCCGGAGGTGTTCAGCCAAGTCTCAGCGTTTGGGGCGCCAGACGACCAGGGCGCTGGACTGGGTGGGGGGCTGGTAGGGGACGAGGTCGCGGCGGTAGGAGGCGTGGACGGCGGCCTCGCGCTGCTGGAGGGCGCTGGTGGCGCCTTCGAGGGAGTCGACCAGTTCGCCGATGCGGGACTGGAGCGCGGTGACCTGGTTCTCCAGCTCGATGATCCGCTTGATGCCGGCCAGGTTGATGCCCTCGTCCTGGGAGAGCCGCTGGACCTCGCGCAGCTGCTGGATGTCGCGCGCGGAGTAGCGGCGGCCCCGGCCGGCGGTGCGGTCGGGGCTGACCAGACCGAGGCGGTCGTACTGGCGGAGGGTCTGCGGGTGCAGGCCGGAGAGCTCGGCGGCGACGGAGATGACGTACACCGGGGTGTCCTCGGTGAGGACGTACTGCGGCGGGGCGGTGGGCCGCCGGGTGCGGCGGCCGTCGCCGGGCAGGCCGGAGCCGATGCCGGGCAGGCCTTCACCGATGCCGGGGCCGATGGGGCTGTCGGGGATCATCTGGTCGTCACGCTCCCTTCGCCGCCCGGAACAGGGCGGCTCGTGGGTCGTCGGAGGCGGTGGCCTCGCGGTACTGCTCCAGGGCGTTCAGCGCGTCCCCGGTGACGTGCCGCGGCACCACGACCTCGACGGTGACGAGGAGGTCGCCGCGGGTGCCGTCCTTGCGGGTGGCACCCTTGCCGCGGGCGCGCATGGTGAGGCCGTTGGCGCTGCCGGGGGGCAGCTTCAGCTTCACGGCGGGCCCGTTCAGCGTGGGCACCTCGATGGTGGCGCCGAGGGTGGCCTCGGGGAAGGTGACGGGGACGGTGACGGTGAGGTTGTCCCCCTTGCGCCCGAAGACGGGGTGCGGGCCGACGTGCACGGTGACGTAGAGGTCGCCGGGCTGTCCGCCGCGTTCGCCCTGGGCGCCCTTGCCCTTGAGCCGGATGCGCTGGGCGTCCTGGACGCCGGCCGGGATGCGGACCTGCATGGTGTGGGCGGAGCTGGCCCGGCCGCTGCCGTGGCAGTCGACGCACGGGTCGTCGACGATCATGCCGCGCCCGCGGCAGTCCTTGCACGGCTCGGAGAGCGCGAACGCGCCCTGGCCGCGGCTGACGGTGCCGGCGCCGACGCAGGTCGGGCAGACCCGCGGGGTGGTGCCGGACTTGGCGCCGGTGCCGTTGCAGCTGCGGCAGGGGGCCTGGCTGGTCATCCGCAGCGGGACGGTCGCACCGTCGACGGCCTCGTCGAAGGCGAGGGTCACCTCGGTCTCGACGTCGGCGCCGCGCCGGGGCTGGGCCTGCCGGCCGCCGCCGCGGTTGAAGAGCCCGCCGAAGACGTCGCCGAGCCCGCCGCTGCCGGTGTTCTGGCTGCCGCTGAAGAGGTCGCCGAAGTCGAAGTTGTAGCTGCCGTTGCCCTGGCCGGGTCCGCCGGCCCGGAAGCCGCCGTTGGCGAAGAGGCTGCGGGCCTCGTCGTACTCCTTGCGGCGCTTCTCGTCGGACAGGACGTCGTAGGCCTCGGAGATGTCCTTGAAGCGTTCCTCGGCCTTGACGTCACCCTTGTTGGCGTCCGGGTGGAACTCGCGCGCGAGCTTGCGGTAGGTCTTCTTGATCTCGGCGGCGGTGGCGTCCTTGGGCACGCCGAGGACCTTGTAGTAGTCCTTCTCCACGTAGTCCTTGCCACTCATGCGTCCACCTCGCTCCGCTCGGCAGCCGCTCCGCGCAACACGCGCCTTTCAACGATTCGTTTTTCAACGATTCGCTCGCTGCGCTTGCTCATAGCTGCCGCCACCTCCCGATGTCCATCGTCGCTGCGCTGTCAACAGCCGCTTCACCGGGCGCTGTTGACAGCGCGCTGCGGAGCCGGCCGCCGTACTGGCCGGCGTACGACTCCGCAGCGCACTGGTTGTCAGCTGTCACAGGTTGTCAGCTGTCCGAACCACCGTCGGACTTGTCCGCGTCCCCGGACTTCGCCTCGCCGTCGGGCGCGGCCGTGGTCTGGGTGCCCGGCTGGGGCTCCGCGACGGCGACCATGGCGGGGCGGATGATCCGCTCGCCGATGCGGTAGCCGGGCTGGAGGATCTGCACACAGGTGTCCTCGGTGACGTCCGAGGAGTAGCTGTGCATCAGCGCCTCGTGCATGGTCGGGTCGAAGGGCTCGCCCTCCTTGCCGAACTGCTGGAGGCCCAGCTTGGCGACGACCGTCTCCAGGGACTCGGCGACGGACTTGAAGCCGCCGGTGACCTCGCCGTGCTCGCGGGCGCGGCCGATGTCGTCGAGCACCGGGATCAGGGACTCCAGGATGTTGGAGACCGCGATCTCGCGGACCGTCAGCCGGTCGCGCTCGACCCGCTTGCGGTAGTTCTGGTACTCGGCCTGCAGGCGCTGCAGGTCGGCGGTGCGCTCGGCCGACTCCCGCTTGGCAGTGGCGAGTTCGTCGGAGCCCGCACCGGAGCCGGAGTCGGCGGCGCCGGCTGCGGCGGCCTCCTCGGCGGCCTTGATCACAGCCTCGTCGGCGGCGGAGTCGTCGCCGGGCTTGCCGCCCTGCGGCTTGTCCGTCATGCCGCACCGCCCTTGGGCTTCTCGTCGTCCACGATCTCGGCGTCGACGACGTCGTCGTCCTTGGCCTGGGTGGACTCGCCGGCCGGGGCGGCGGCGTCGGCGTTGGCGTACAGCGCCTGGCCGAGCTTCTGCGCGGTGGTGGAGACCTTCTCCGAGGCTTCGCGGATCTTCGCGATGTCCTCGCCCTTCAGGGCCTCCTTGAGCTCGCCGATGGCGGTCTCGACCTCGGCCTTGACGTCGGCGGGGAGCTTGTCGGTGTTGTCGGCGATGAACTTCTCGGTCGAGTAGACGAGCTGCTCGGCGGAGTTGCGGGTCTCGACGGACTCGCGGCGCTTGTGGTCCTCCTCCGCGTACTGCTCGGCCTCGCGCATCATGCGCTCGATGTCGTCCTTCGGCAGCGCGGAGCCGCCGGTGACGGTCATCTTCTGCTCCTTGCCGGTGCCGAGGTCCTTCGCGCCGACGTGCATGATGCCGTTGGCGTCGATGTCGAAGGTGACCTCGATCTGCGGCAGGCCGCGCGGCGCCGGCGGCAGGCCGGTCAGCTCGAACATGCCCAGCTTCTTGTTGTACGCCGCGATCTCGCGCTCGCCCTGGTAGACCTGGATCTGCACGGACGGCTGGTTGTCCTCGGCCGTGGTGAAGATCTCGGACCGCTTGGTCGGGATCGTGGTGTTGCGCTCGATCAGCTTGGTCATGATGCCGCCCTTGGTCTCGATGCCGAGGGACAGCGGGGTGACGTCGAGCAGCAGGACGTCCTTGACCTCGCCCTTGAGGACACCGGCCTGGAGCGCGGCGCCGATGGCGACGACCTCGTCCGGGTTGACGCCCTTGTTGGCGTCCTTGCCGCCGGTCAGCTCGCGGACGAGCTCGGCGACGGCGGGCATGCGGGTCGAGCCACCGACCAGGACGACGTGGTCGATCTCGGAGAGCGAGATGCCGGCGTCCTTGATCACGTTGTGGAACGGGACCTTGCAGCGCTCCAGCAGGTCGGAGGTGAGCTGCTGGAACTGGGCGCGGGTGAGCTTCTCGTCCAGGTGCAGCGGGCCCTCGGCGGAGGCCGTGATGTAGGGCAGGTTGATCGAGGTCTCGGAGGACGAGGACAGCTCGATCTTGGCCTTCTCGGCGGCCTCGCGCAGACGCTGCAGGGCCATCTTGTCCTTGGACAGGTCGACGCCGTGGCCGGCCTGGAAGACCTTGACCAGGTGGTCGACGACCTTCTGGTCCCAGTCGTCACCACCGAGGTGGTTGTCACCGTTGGTGGCCTTCACCTCGACGACCCCGTCGCCGATCTCCAGCAGGGAGACGTCGAAGGTGCCGCCGCCGAGGTCGAAGACCAGGATGGTCTGGTCGTCCTTGTCGAGGCCGTAGGCCAGGGCGGCCGCGGTCGGCTCGTTGACGATGCGCAGGACGTTGAGGCCCGCGATCTCACCGGCCTCCTTGGTGGCCTGGCGCTCGGAGTCGGAGAAGTACGCCGGAACGGTGATGACGGCGTCGGTGACGGTCTCACCCAGGTAGGCCTCGGCGTCCCGCTTCAGCTTCTGCAGCACGAAGGCGCTGATCTGCTGCGGGTTGAAGTCCTTGCCGTCCAGGTTGATCTTCCACCCGGTGCCCATGTGGCGCTTGACCGAGCGAATGGTGCGATCGACGTTGGTGACCGCCTGACGCTTGGCCACCTCGCCGACCAGGACCTCGCCGTTCTTCGCGAAAGCGACGACGGACGGCGTGGTCCGCGCGCCCTCGGCGTTCGTGATGACGGTGGGCTCGCCACCCTCCAGAACGCTGACGACCGAGTTCGTCGTACCGAGGTCGATGCCGACCGCGCGTGCCATCGTAAATACCTCCACGGAAGAGTTGAGCTTTACAGGCTCAAGGATGCATGACCGGATGGGTGTCGTCAACAGGGATGAGTCGCCGCCGCTCAACTTTGCTGAGCGGTCTCCTTCCCGCGGCCGCGGCGACTTCCCGTGGCCTTGGTCGTGGCCGTGGTCGCCGGCCGCGGCGCGTGTGGCGCCACGTGACTGCCGCCATAGCTTGGGAACCTTCTGGAGGACTGGTGGTGGGCGGTAATGTCCGGGCCGTCGGCCCGGAAAGTTACCGGCGAGTACAATCCCTTCCACGCAAGACCGTTCAAAGACCGCTCAACAGCAAGCCGCAGGAGACGGAGAGCCGATGCAGCTAGCAGCGATCGTCATCTCGCTGGTCACGTTCGTGATCGGCACCGCGCTCGCCGCCCGTGCGGCGCTGTACATCTACAAAGTGGTACGGACCGGCCAGCCGGACCCCACCCGCTTCGGTCAGCCCGCCCAGCGGGTGAAGACCGTCGCGGTCGAGTTCGTCGGACACACCCGGATGAACCGCTGGGGGATCGTGGGCATCGCCCACTGGTTCGTCGCGGTCGGCTTCTTCAGCCTGGTGCTGACCATCGTCAACGCCTTCGGCCAGCTCTTCGACGCCGAGTTCGCGCTGCCGATCATCGGCCACTGGATGCTCTGGCAGCTCTTCGTCGAGCTCGTCGGCACCCTCACCACGCTGGGCATCGCGACGCTGATCGTGATCCGGCTGCTCAGCCTGCCGTCCCGGTCCGGCCGCAAGTCCCGCTTCGCCGGCTCGATCGCCTGGCAGGCCTTCTACGTCGAGTACACGATCCTCGGCATCGGCCTCTGCATCCTGATGCTGCGCGCCCTGGAGGGCGCCCTCAACGGCGTCGACTCGTACGGGCCCGAGCACCTGGTCTCGTACCCGCTGGTCTCCGCCTTCAGCGGCCTGTCGCACGGCACGCTGGAGAACCTGATCTACCTCTTCGCGATGCTGAAGATCTGCATCTCGTTCGCGTGGGCGACCACCATCGGCATCAACCCCTCGATGGGCGTGGCCTGGCACCGCTTCCTCGGCTTCTTCAACATCTACTTCAAGCGCGAGGAGGACGGCGGCACCGCGCTCGGCGCCCTGCGTCCGATGACCAGCGGCGGTCAGCCGATCGACTTCGAGGACCCGGCCGACGACGCCGTGTTCGGCGTCTCCCAGGTCGAGCACTTCTCCTGGAAGGGCATCCTCGACTTCTCCACCTGCACCGAGTGCGGCCGCTGCCAGTCGCAGTGCCCGGCCTGGAACACCGGCAAGCCGCTCTCGCCGAAGCTGCTGATCATGGGCCTGCGCGAGCACGCCTTCGGCAAGGCGCCCTACCTGCTGGCCGGTGGCGGCAAGGACATGGAGGGCGAGGAGAAGGCCACCGCCGAGCAGCTCAAGGACGTCCCGGCGGCCGCCTTGGCCGAGGCCGAGCGCCCGCTGATCGGCACCGCCGAGGAGAACGGCGTCATCGACCCGGACGTCCTGTGGTCCTGCACCACCTGCGGCGCCTGCGTCGAGCAGTGCCCGGTGGACATCGAGCACATCGACCACATCGTCGACATGCGCCGCTACCAGGTGATGATCGAGTCCTCGTTCCCGACCGAGGCCGGGACGATGCTCAAGAACCTGGAGAACAAGGGCAACCCGTGGGGCATGGCCACCAAGGCCCGCCTGGACTGGGTCAAGGAGCTCAAGAAGGAGACCGGCATCGAGGTGCCGGTGATCGGCGAGGACATCGACCCCGCCGAGGTCGAGTACCTCTACTGGGTCGGCTGCGCCGGCGCCCTGGAGGACCGCGCCAAGAAGACCACCAAGGCCTTCGCCGAGCTGCTGCACACCGCGGGCGTGAAGTTCGCCATCCTCGGCAAGGAGGAGTCCTGCACCGGTGACTCCGCCCGCCGGCTGGGCAACGAGTTCCTCTTCCAGATGCTCGGCGCGCAGAACGTCGAGACGCTGAACGCGGCCCTGGAGGACGCGCCGGTCAAGCGGATCGTCGCCACCTGCCCGCACTGCTTCAACACCATCGCCAACGAGTACCCGCAGCTGGGCGGCCACTTCGAGGTCATCCACCACACCCAGCTGCTGCAGCACCTGATCGACGAGGGCAAGCTCGTCCCGGTCAACCCGGTCGAGGGCCTGATCACCTACCACGACCCCTGCTACCTGGGCCGCCACAACAAGGTCTACAGCCCGCCGCGCGAGATCATGGACAAGGTCCCCGGTCTGCGTCAGCAGGAGATGCACCGGCACAAGGAGCGCGGCTTCTGCTGCGGCGCCGGCGGTGCCCGGATGTGGATGGAGGAGCGCATCGGCAAGCGGATCAACACCGAGCGCGTGGACGAGGCGCTGTCCCTCAACCCGGACATCGTCTCCACCGCCTGCCCGTTCTGCCTGGTGATGCTCTCCGACTCGGTCAACGGCAAGAAGAACGAGGGCGCTGCCAAGGAGCACCTGAAGGTGGTCGACGTCGCCCAGCTGCTGCTCGACTCGGTGAGGGCGACCCCGCCGGCCGCCGCCGAGGAGCCTGCGACGGTGGACGCGTAGCGTCCTCTGTTCGACAGTTCTGCTACAACTGCCCGGCCCGGTGGTCGCCGCGAGAGCGCCCGCCGGGCCTGGCTTTTGGGGGGCCGGGACGGGCCGGACCGGGGGCGGATCCGGGGCGGGACCCGTAGGGGAGTGGTGCCAATCGCACGGCCGCCTGAGTGTCCGCCCGTTGGGAGGAAATACAGTAGGCGGCAGACCGGCCTCGCGCCGGTCGACCCGTTCCGGACGGCCGGACGGGTCCTGACCACCGACGGAGGTATCGGCCCGCCGGGCCGGGCCGCAGAGCACAAGGGGAACAGCGCAGACCATGACCGAGGCGATCATGCTGGTCGGTGGTAAGGGCACGCGACTGCGTCCGCTGACCACCCACACCCCCAAGCCCATGCTGCCGGTGGCGGGCGTCCCCTTCATCGCACACCAGCTGGCCCGCGCGGCCGCCGCCGGTGTCACCCGCGTCGTGCTGGCCACCTCCTACCTGGCCGAGGTCTTCGAGGACCACTTCCAGGACGGCACCCCGTACGGCATCGAGCTGGTCTACCTGACCGAACGCGAGCCGCTGGGCACCGGCGGCGCGATCCGCAACGCGGCGACCGGGCTGACCTGCGGCCCCGACGAGCCCGTGCTGGTCTTCAACGGCGACATCCTCTCCGGCGTCGACATCGCCGCCCTGCGCGACGGCCACGTGGCCGCCGGGGCCGACGTCACCCTGCACCTCACCCGGGTCGAGGACCCGCGCGCCTTCGGCCTCGTCCCGACCGACGCGAACGGGCGGGTGCTGGAGTTCCTGGAGAAGCCGGAGACGCCCGAGCAGATCGTCACCGACCAGATCAACGCCGGCTGCTACGTCTTCACCCGGTCCGTCATCGACCGCATCCCGGCCGGCCGCGAGGTGTCCGTCGAACGCGAGACCTTCCCCGAGCTGCTGGCCACCGGCGCGCTGCTGCGCGGCGTCGTCGACACCTCGTACTGGCTCGACCTCGGCACCCCGGCCGCGTTCGTCCGCGGCTCGGCCGACCTGGTGCTCGGCAAGGTCGACTCCCCGGCCGTCCCCGGCCCGACCGGCGACGCCCTGCTGCTGCCCGGCGCCACCGTCCACCCCGGCGCGGTGCTCAGCGGCGGCACCGTGGTCTCCGCGAACGCGGTGGTCGAGGCCGGCGCGATCGTCGAGGGCAGCGTGATCCTGCCGGGCGCGGTGGTCGGCCCGGAGACCCTGGTCAAGGACTCCATCGTGGGCGCCTTCGCCACCGTCGGCGCCCGCTCGGCGCTGGACGGCGCGGTGATCGGCGACGGCGCGATCGTCGAGTCCGACAACGAGCTGCCGAACGGCATCCGGATCGCCTGCGGCACCCTGCTGCCGGTCGGCGCGGTCCGCACCTCGGCCGGCCCGGGCGGCTGCCCGGCCGGCACCGCCGCGGCCGCCGCGGTGCACGGGCCCTCGGTCAGCGCGCAGCGGTAGCAGGACGCCGGGCCGGGGCGCTGTCGCCGGGTCGGCGGTGGCGCCGTCGGCGGCGGGATTTCGGCCGCGTTCGTCTCAGGCTCGCTGCAAACCGGCCCCGGCTCCGTCCAGGCCCCACGCGGATTGGGCCGGACGGGTACCGTCAGAGCGTGGCTGGTAATCGATACGACAGCGGGCAGGGCGCCGACCCCCACGGCGGGTGGGCGCCCCCTCCGCCGCCGGCGGGGCCCGGGGGGCACGGGCAGACGGACGGGCCGGAGTACTTCACGACCTCGCACCGGGGCGTGACCGACGGCCCCGACGGCACGCCCGGAGGCCCCGGCGCCCCGGGCCCGCAGGGCGGCTACGACCCGTACGCCGCCGACCGGCCCGGCGGCACCCGGGCCTTCCCGACCGGCGACCCGTACGCGCAGGAGCCGCCCCACCAGGGGTACTACGACCAGGGCCAGTACCCCGGGCACCCCGGCTACCCCGGGTACCCACAGGAGGGGTACGGCGCCGAGGGCTACGACCAGGGCGGACACCCGCAGGGCGACGGCTACGGCCAGGACGGCTACGGGCCGCAGCAGCAGCCGCCGTACGGCCAGGACAACGTCACCGTCTACCGGGCCGGCGGCCAGTCCGCCCCGCACGTCGCCGGGCCCCGCCCGCACTGGCGCGAACTGCTCATCGGCATCTTCCGCGCCCCCACCGCGACCTTCGACCGCGCCCGCGACCACCAGGTCTGGCTGCCCGCCCTCACCGTCTCGATGCTGTACGGCGCGCTCGCGGTGCTCGGCATCGGCCTGACCCACGACGACATCGTCGACTCGACCTTCACCGTCGCGCTGACCGGCATCGCCGCCGCCGCGATCGGCTTCGCCGTGGCCGGAGCGGTCTTCGGCGGCGTCACCTACGCGCTGGCCCGCCAGCTCGGCGGGGACGGCCCGTGGAAGTCGACGGTCGGCCTGGCCGCGCTGATCGGCTGGCTGACGGACGCGCCCCGGCTGCTGCTCGACCTGGTGCTGCCCTCGGGCAGCGCGGTCGTCCAGGTCGCCGGATGGGCCACCTGGGCGTTCTGCGCGTACCTGCTGACCAGCATGGTCCGGCGGGTGCACGACCTGCCCTGGGGCAAGGCGGCCGCCGCCTCGGCGGTGCAACTGCTCGCGCTGCTGGTGCTGATCAAGCTGCCGACCCTGGGCTGACGGCCGGAGGGCACAATGGTGGACGGATCCCGGTCAGGCCGGGCCCGTCCACCCTCTTCACCCCCTCAGCCTTCACCCCCCACCCCCTCACGCCCCCACCCCCTCACCCGTTCCACGTCACCGGAGCCAGGAATGACCCTCCCCACCACGCACGTCAGCTTCCCGGCCGGGGCGGTGACCGGCGAGTCGACGGTGATCGCGGTGCACCCGCTGGGGGACGGTCGGCACGCCGTCGTGACCGGGGCCACCCCGTTCCACCCGCTCGACCACACCTGGCCCGACCAGCCCGCGGACCTCGGCATCCTCACCGTCGACGGCACCGAGCTGGCCGTCGTCGACTGCCTCACCGGCGCCGTCGGCCCGGACGGCGGAACGCCGCTGGCCGGCGCCGACATCCCGGTCCGGCGCGGCGACGAGGAGTGGTCCTGGCTGGTCCTGCACGTCGTCGACACCGACCCCGGCGACCTCGTCGGGCGCACCGCCGTCCTCGCCGTCGACGCCGACCGCCGGGCCGCCCTCAGCGCCTCGCACAGCGGCTGCCACCTGCTCGCCCTCGCCCTCAACGAGGCCCTCGCGCCGCGCTGGCGCAAGGACCCGGGCCGCTCCGACGCCCTCGGCCACCCCGACTTCGACAGCCTCGCGATGGCCACCTCGGTGATGGACACCGAGGCCAGCACCGACACCTACCGGCTCGGCAAGTCGCTGAAGAAGAAGGGCTTCACGGCGGACGCCACCGACGAGCTCCCCGCCCTCGCGGACGCCCTGCCCGCCCTCACCGAGGCCGTCAACGCCCGGCTCGCCGCCTGGGTCGCCGCCGCCGCCCCGGTCCGCATCGAGGTCCCCGGCCCCGAGCTCACCGCCCGCCGCCAGTGGCACTGCGAGCTGCCCGAGGGCGGCGCGCAGATCTTCTGCGGCGGCACCCACCTGCACCACCTCGGCGAACTCGCCGAACTCCGCACCGAACTGCGGCTCTCCGAGGACGGCACCGAACTGGTCGCCGTCACCCGCCCCAAGCGGGCCTGAGCACCCGGGAAACGCGACGGGCGGCCGCCCCTCGTCCGTCATCGGCGAGGGTCGGCCGCCCGTACTGCGTGCGCTCCGCCCGGATCAGACGTCGGTGCGGTGGAAGTTCAGGAACGAACGGGACGGCGTCGGGCCGCGCTGGCCCTGGTAGCGCGAGCCGTACCGCTCCGAGCCGTACGGGTGCTCCGACGGCGAGGAGAGCCGGAACAGACAGAGCTGCCCGATCTTCATCCCCGGGTACAGCTTGATCGGCAGCGTCGCGACGTTCGACAGCTCCAGCGTCACGTGACCGTTGAAACCGGGGTCGATGAAGCCGGCCGTCGAGTGCGTCAGCAGGCCCAGCCGGCCCAGACTCGACTTGCCCTCCAGCCGGGACGCCACGTCGTCGGGCAGCGAGATGACCTCGTACGTCGAGGCCAGCACGAACTCGCCCGGGTGCAGGATGAACGCGTCGTCGCCCTCGGGCTCCACCAGCCGGGTCAGGTCCGGCTGCTCCTCGGAGGGGTCGATGTGCGGGTAGCGGTGGTTCTCGAACACGCGGAAGAAGCGGTCGAGGCGCACGTCGATGCTCGACGGCTGGATCATCGCCGGGTCGAACGGGTCGACGACGACCCGGCCCAGGTCGATTTCGGTCCGGATGTCCTTGTCAGAGAGCAGCACGCTTCGAGGTTACGTGCACGACAGGGCCCCGGACGAATCCGCCCGGGGCCCGTTCCGTCCTCGCGTCGACCGTCAGGCCAGGAACTCCGCGGCCTCCAGCCGCAGCGCCCGGTCCAGTTGCGGCGCCGACAGCTCCCGCACGTCGGCCAGCACCGAACTCCTCAGCCGCCCGCACTGCGGACAGCGGATCAGCCGCCCGGGCCCGAGCCGGCCCGGACCGAGGTTCTGCATCGGGAACGTGGTGGTGCTGAACAGGTGCCCCTCGGCACAACGAACGACGGCGCGCTGCTCCATCGATCCCCTTCCCATCCCTAACCCAGTACTCACCCGTACTCATCGCGCCCCGCGGGACCTCGCCCCGGGACAGCGTCACATTAGGGGATGCTCCGGACATTCCACACCGTGGCTCGCCGCCCCGAACCCACCCGCCGGAGCACTCGTACGCGGCCCACACAGTACGCCCCCCACCCACCCCCGCCCGCCCCGCCACTCCCCGGGCGGGCCGTGCAACCACAGTCGCGAATGGGGTACAGTGACACTGGATTGAGCGGTCTCTGACGGCTCATCAGGCGGGCGTAGTTTAATGGTAGAACATGAGCTTCCCAAGCTTAGAGCGCGAGTTCGATTCTCGTCGCCCGCTCCATACCGAGAGCCGCAGGTCATCTGACCTGCGGCTCTTCTGTTGTCCGGGCCACTTCGGGTCCGCCGTGCCGGATCCGTGTTCGCGGAGGGGCGGCCGTAGTTCGATCGGGTTCGCACTGTTGTTTCCGTCGCTCGCGGTAACGCATGGTGGATCAATCGGATACGGGCTGCCCGCAGCCCTGTTGTCTCATGGAGCCGCGCGGGCGGCGGTTGCCTGCCAGGGGAGGACGCAGATGATCAGGGTTCTGTTAGCCGAGGACATGACCATGGTGCGCAGCGCGCTGATGGCACTCCTCGCGTACGAGGACGATCTGGAGGTCGTCGCGGACGTCGAACGCGGTGACCTGGTGGTGCCGACGGCACTGCGGGTCCGGCCGGACGTGGCGGTGCTCGACATCGACATGCCCGGTCTGGACGGGCTCCGGGCCGCGGCCGAGTTGCACGACAAGCTCCCGACGTGCGGGACGCTCATCCTGACCGGGCTGGCGAGACCCGCGCATCTGCGCAGTGCGATGTCCGTTCACGTGCTCGGGTTCCTCGGCAAGGACGCCCCGGCCCAGGAACTGGCCGCGGCGATCAGGAAGGTGGCCGCCGGCGAGCGCGCCATCGACCCGGAGCTGGCCCTCGCCGCTCTGGGGGCGCGCGAGAACCCGCTGACGCCCAGGGAGTTGGACACCCTGCGCCTGGCTGCGGAAGGTGCCTCCGTGACGGAGATCGCCGCCCGGCTGTTCATTTCGGCGGGAACCGCCCGCAACCACCTGGCCGCCGCGGTGACCAAGGCCGGGGGACGCAGCCGGGTGGACGCCATTCGGATCGCCGAGGAGATGGGCTGGCTCTCCGCCGGCCCTCGCCCCTCATAGGGCCCCGGCCCCGGCGGGTCGCTGCCAGTGGCCCAGGTGCAGGGGTCGAACCATCGGAAGTCCGGAAGTCCGGAAGTCCGGAAAGCCGGAAAGCCGGACCGGAAATTTTCTTCGTCAAATTTCGAAGGCCGGCGTTTGATTATTTCGCACACGTGTGATCCTGATATTCAGGCGGCCTTTTAGTCGCGAGGTATTCCATGGAATGCCCCATGCGATTCGCATGGATGTGTCCATGGGTTGTCCACGTCCAGGCCCTCCCGGGCGGGCAGCCCAGCAGACCTGGTGCCCAGTTGACCTGGGGCGGAGCCTCCGGGGCCGCCGCCCGAGCGCTGTCCGGACGCCGTCGGAGGTCCGGGCGGGCAATGTGGATCTGGCTAAGCTCGCGGTAAATGAGGGCAGGGCGCCACATCGAGGAGGGGATTCCCGTTTTCTCTCGGACTGCGGATTCCAGCGATCCGGAACAGGCCCATTCCGCTTCGGAGCCGGACCTGGCGGTGCGGCTCGACGGGGTGAGCAAGGTGTACGGGCGCGGGGCGGGGGCCGTGCACGCCCTGCGCGAGGTGTCGATGGAGTTCCGGCGGGGCGGGTTCACCGCGGTGATGGGGCCCTCGGGGTCCGGGAAGAGCACGTTCCTGCACTGCGCCGCCGGGCTCGACCGTCCGACCTCCGGTCAGGTCCGGCTGGCCGGCGTGGAGCTGGGGGCGCTCGGCGACACCGAGCTGACCGTCCTGCGCCGGCAGCGGATCGGCTTCGTCTTCCAGTCCTTCAACCTCCTGCCCTCCCTGACGGTCGAACAGAACGTCACGCTGCCGCTGCGACTGGCCCGGCGCCGGGCGGACCGGGCCTGGCTGGGGGAGATCCTCGACCGGACCGGCCTCGCCGACCGGGTGCGGCACCTGCCCACCCAGCTGTCAGGCGGTCAGCAGCAGCGGGTGGCGATCGCCCGGGCCCTGGTGACGCGACCCGAGGTCGTCTTCGCGGACGAGCCCACGGGCGCCCTGGACAGCACCACCGGTACGGAGGTCCTGCGGCTGCTGCGGCACGTCGTCGACGGACTGGGGCAGACCGTGATCATGGTGACGCACGACCCGGTCGCCGCCTCCTCCGCGGACCAGGTGTTCTTCCTGGCGGACGGCTCCTTCGTCGAGGCACTCGCCAGCCCCTCGCCCGAGCAGGTCGCGGACCGGATGACCCACCTGGGAAGGCGCTGAACGGCATGCTTCTACTGGCCTGGCAGACGGTGCGCGCCCGCAAGGCGGGCTTCGCCGGTGCTTTCACCGCACTGTCGTTCGCCCTCGTCCTGACCGCCGCGTGCGGTGTCCTGCTGGAGTCCGCCCTGCGTGCGGGCACCCCCACCGAACGCTACGCGGCGGCCCCGGTCGTGATCAGCGGCTCGACCCGGATGGCCGACGTCGACCCGCTGATCGGAAAGCTGGCCGCACTGCCCGGCGCCGGGACCGTCGCCCCGGAGGTCTCCTTCCCCGCCGCCGTGATCACCGGATCGGGGCAGGTCCTCTCCGGCCCGCAGGGCGGCGCGTCCCTCGGGCACTCCTGGACCAGCGCCGTCCTCGCCCCCTTCCACCTGGCCTCCGGCCACCCGCCGACCGGCCCCGACGAGGTGGTCCTCGACGAGGCGACGGCCGCACGCGGCGGGCTCCGGCCCGGCGACACCGTGCGGCTGGCCACCACCACCGCCCCCCGTGCCTACACGGTGTCCGGACTGGCCGCATCCCCACGGGAGTTGGCCCGCCAGGCCGCCCTCTTCTTCAGCCCCGACCAGGCGGCCCGGCTCGCGGGCACCACCAAGGGCGCGGACGCGATCGGCATCACGGCACGGGACGGAGCCGATCCGCAGGCGCTGGCCGCGCAGGTCGAACAGGTCCTCGCCACGGCCTTCCCGGCCACCGGGACGGAGCTCTGGTCCGGGCCCGAGGTGAGCACCGGCGACCAGCGGGGCGAGCGGGAGTTCTCGGGCACACCCGGGCCCGGGGACGGCCTGGCCTCGCTCGCCGGGACCGTCGGCGTCCTGTCCCTGTTCATCTCGGTGTTCGTGGTGGCGGGAGCGCTCGCGCTCACCGTCCAGCAACGCCTGCGGGAGATGGCCCTGCTGCGGGCGGTGGGCGCCACGTCGGGACAGGTGCGGCGGATGATCGCGATGGAGACGCTGGTCCTGACCCTCGGCGCCGCGCTGGTCGGATGCCCGGTCGGGGTCGGCGTCGCGTCGCTGCTCCGCGGCGTACTCGTCGACCGCGGTGTGGTCCGCTCCGACGTCCCGCTCCACGTCGGGCCCACCGCACTGCTGACCGTCGTCGGCGGGGTCGTCGTCACCGCACAACTCGCCGTGTGGGCCTCGGCACGCCGGGCGTCCCGGGTCGAACCGACCCAGGCCCTGCGCGAGTCCGCCGCGCCCGCGCCGCGGATCGGCTGGGTGCGGGCGGTGCTCGGGGCCGGGACGCTCGCCGTGTGCGCCGTGGTGCTGGCGTCCTCCACGGGCAGCCGGAGCGGGGCGGGCACGGCCGAGAGCATGGTCCTGCTGCTCCTCCTGGGGGTGGCGCTGCTCGGACCGGTGATCGGGCGGGTCGCCAGTGTGGTGATCGGTGGACCAGTGGGCAGGCTCTTCCCCGTGGCGGGGTTCCTCGCGTCCGCGGCCCTGCGCGCCCAGCCCCGCCGCTTCGCCGCCGCCGTCACCCCGCTGGTGCTGGCGGTGGCCTTCACCAGCACGGTGCTGTTCGTCCCCGGGGTCAAGGCCCAGGCCGCCGGGGTCGAGGACGGTCGAAGGCTGCGGGCCGACCACGTGGTCCAGGCCGACGGTGTCGGGCTCCCGCCGGACTTCGTCGCCGCGGCCCGCCGACTGCCCGGCGTCAAAGCGGTCAGCGGGGTCGTGCCCGCCATGACCATGGTGTCCAACGCATCGCCCGGCACCGCCGGCTCGCGGGGCGTCAGCGCCCGGGTGGTCGATTCCACGGAGCTGTCCGAGCTGCTCGATCCCGGGGTCACCGTGGGCTCGCTGGACCAACTGCGCGGGGACGGCGTCGCGCTGGGGCAGCGCTCCGCCTCCGGACTCGGCGCGGGCGTCGGCGCCAAGCTCCGGATCGGCTGGACGGACGGCAGCGAGAGCACCGCCACGGTGGTCGCCGTCTACGACCGCGACCTGGGGTTCGCCGACGCCCTCATGCCCACCGAGTTCGCCGCCGCGCACACGCCGGACCCCCTCGCGCCGACGGTCCTGGTCCGCTCCGCCCCCGACGCCGACCCCCAGCAGGTCGGCCGGGAGCTCCAAAGCCTCACCGCCGCCTACCCCATGGCCCGTACGAGCGACCGGGCCGCGTACGACGACGCCCGCAGGCACCGGCAGGAGTCGGCCACGGCCGTCGGCCGGCTGCTCCTCGGCATGATCAGCTTCTTCACGGCCATCGCCGTCGTCAACACCCTGATGATGGCCACGACCGAGCGGTTGCGCGAGTTCGCCCTGCTGCGTCTGGTGGGTACCACCCGCCGTCAGATCCTGCGCATGATGGCCTGGGAGGGGGGCATCACGGTCGGCGTGGCCCTCGCCCTCGGCGCCGCGGTCACCGCCGCCGTCCTGGTGCCCGTCAGTCTCGCGCTCACCGGCTCGGCCTGGCCGTCCGTATCCGCGGCCTGGGCGGCCGCGGTGCTGGGCGGGGCGGCTCTGTTGGGTCTGGGCACCGTACTGCTGACCACCCGGCTGGCGCTGCGCAGGGAGCCGGTCGAGGCCATGGGACTCCGGGAGTAGCGGGCGCCGTGCGGTCGTGGCCGTCGCCGCCGGGCGCCGCGCGGCCACGACCGCACGGTCAGCCGGCCCTGGACGTCGTCCTGGTCTGCGGGGCCGCGATGACCGCCGAGAGGTGGAACCAGCCGGTCTCGCCCTCCTCCGCGGTCAGCCGCCCCCCGACGGCGAGCAACCGCTCCGTGAGGTTGTCGATGCCCTGGCCGCCGCCCGGATCCACCGAGACGCCCTCCGCCAGGACGCCGTCGTTGGACACCACCAGGCTCACATCGCCGAGTTCGCCCCTGACGGCCCGGATCTCGCAGCGCCGCGCCACGCTGTGCCGCAGCATGTTGGTGACGGCCTCCCGCGCCACCGTCGCCAGTACGGCGTCGTGCTCGGGCGGCAGGGCGCCGTAGGCCAGGTCGACCTCCACGCTGATGCCGGCCGCCCGCAACGCCGAGGCGGCGAAGCGGGTTTCCCGCGCCAATGACATCTGGAGATCGCCACTGGAGATCCAACGGGTGTCGGACATCGCCTGCCTCACCATCGCCAGCACCTCGGAGATCTCCGCCCGGGCGCGCCGCGGGTCCTCCAGTACGGTCCGCTCGGCGATCTGGCACTTCAGCGCTGCTACGGAGAGGCTGTAGCCGAGCAGGTCGTGCAGGTCCCGCGAGAAGCGCAGCCTCTCCTGGTCCACAGCGCGCTCCGCCAGCTCGGTGCGGGCCGCCCGCAACTCCGCGGTCATGTCGGCCAGTCGGGCCACGCCGTAGACGACGATTCCGCCCGCTGCCGTGGAGACGCTCGCGTTGAGGCACTGCCCGGCGTTGTCGCCCAGCGCCGCGTAGATCGGGTACTGGCCCGCCACCAGCAGGGTGAAGAGGATCCAGGACCTGGGTGCGGCGACGGTCAGCAGCATCGATCCGGCGAACGACCCGGGGATGCCGACCCACGCTCCGTCGAAGACCAGGAACGGCAGGTAGGTGATCACTCCGTGAGCGAGCAGGCTCCACGGCCACCACGGCCGCCTGTGGCGCCATGGGCCGGCGTGCAGGATCTGGAAGCCGAGCAGAATCAAGAGGACCATGACGGCGGCCAGTTGGTACGAGAGGCCGTCGCGGTTGCGGATGGTGGCCACGACCGAGGCGGTGAAGAACCCGAGGGTCACCATGATCACGATGGCCTTGGTGAGGCGGGACAGGGGATCCCTCGGGGTGAGCCGTTCGCCCGACGACTCCGAGTAGCGATCGCCGCCCCGTCGGTACGCACCGTGACCCAATGAGAGCTCCCGAAAAGCGACTTGACCCGCCATGGGCGCACGGGAGGCCCGTCGTTTACCTCAAGGCCCCCCGTACTTCCGACCGTGAGCATAGTTCCCGTCGGAAACCCGCCGTTAACATCCGTCCCCGGACTCCGAATCCGAGGTCCATCGCCAGTTGCTCCTGCCAACTCGCCCTGGGCTTCGCGATGATCGGCTCTCGACGGACCGGACGGCGGCTCGTACAGGTGGTGCGGCGGTCGAATGCGGGTCCGGGCGGGGGCTTCACTCGATGGGGGGAAGCGTGGCGGCGGGGTCCCCTATGTCCCGATTGTCGGACGTGGGCGGGCGGGGCGCTCGGGTGGGATGGGCGTCCCGATCGACTGGAGCCGCTGAGCATGGGTCTGTTCCGACGCTCCGGGAAGGCGGCTCGGACCGCCCCGGATCGCACCGAGACCGCTGACACCGCCGCGGTCGCCCCGGCCGGGGCGGTCAACGGCCATCAGGTGCTGGAGACGGTCGTCGCCCTGCCCATCAGCACCTGGCGCTACCTGTGGGAGCCCGAGCAGGTGCGGCACATCGGACCGATGGCCCAGGACTGGCACGCCTCCTTCGACTTCCACCATGAGAACACCCGCGTGATCCCCGTCGTCGACGCCAACGGCATCGCCCTGGTCTGCATCCAGGCCCTGAACCGGCGCATCGACGAACTCACCACCGAGGTCCGGCGCCTGAGCGAACTGCGGGATGCGGGGGAGGCGGGGGAGGCGGGGGAGGCGGGGGATGCGGGGGATGCGGGGGCTCGGGAGGGGCGTGCGAAAGGGGCGTGCGAGAGGGGTGCGGAAGAGGGTGTGGGAACGGTAAGAGGCGGAACTGTCCGTCCACGTCCACCGTCCAAGCAGTGACGGAATCCCGGCCCGGTCTGAACGCCGGGAGGAGCGTGGAGGGGACCAGTGCAGCCAGGTGGTGCCGAACTGAATGTCGGATTCCCGAGTGGAAGCCGAGGCGGTGTGCCGGTCGTGCCGCCCGCCCGGTGGCTCGGCCCGACGCCGGCGGTCGATCAGCTCGAAGCGGCCGAGCGCTGCGAGACACTGCTGCAGGACACCCTGGACGCTGTCCGGCCGGCGCCGGTCTGGCAGGGGGCGGCACCCAGAGCGGGCGCGCGGCTGCCGTTGCCGGGGCGGGACCCGGACCTGCGCTGGTACGTCACCCGGGGGCGGGACATCCTCACCATCGTCTCGGCGGTCCGGCGGGCGGCACTGGTGGACGCGGTCGAGTGGCACTGGCGGCGGCGAGGCTGGACGATCACTTCGCTGAACGCCGGCCGGAGCCGCCCCGGAGTCGCCGCCGCCACTCTGGACGGTTATCGACTGGCTCTGACATTCGGTGAGTTGGGCGAGGCTGGACTGACCGCGAGCTCGCCCGGCGTGGCCCGCTCGGAGCGGCTGCCGTCACTGCAGGGCGCCGGCGGTCGCGGCCCGGCACCGCTGCCGAACGTGTGCTGCCCGTACTGGAGCGCGATGGGCTAGCCAGGCTCTGTCCGGCTGCGGAAGAACCAGGGAGCCGGAAGAACCGGGGAGCCGGAAGAACCGGAAGGCGCTGGGGGCGGCGGAGGTTCGTGGACGCAGGGGAGGCGCGGAGCGAGTCCCCCCGGACTCGCTCCGCACCGCCTCGTCGCGCGGCTTCGCGCTGCCGCTCCCCCCGACTCCCCGGCAGCCCCGCCGTTCCCCCCTGGCAGCACCCTCCGGCGAGAGCGGTCCGCACAGGCCCCGGCGAGCCCCCACCCCCGGGGACGTCGTTGGTATCACGGTAACAAACCGCGTGGTTGGTTTGTCAATAGTGGGATCCACGAAAAATCCACAAACGTGACGGTCGGTCCGTAAGGTCCCGCCAGGCGCTGGACCAGCGGGTTGAGGCCCGGCAGGACGCCCGGCGACCCTTCGACGGGCGCGCGACGGGCTCCGGTACGGGCGGCAGGCCGTGCGGCGGGCCGCGCTGGAATCCGACATTCCGAGCATCATGGCAGCACGCAGTGACACCGCGCGAGCGCTGAGCGCAGCGGATGCGTCCGGTGGTGCTATGGCAGGCTGATGCGGAGTGAGTTCACCGGCGGGACGGCCCGGCCGTACGTGAGGGCCCGTCAGCGCAGCAGTCGGCGCTCCTTGGCCACGGCCACCGCGCCGGACCGGGTGTCCACCCCCAACTTGTCGTAGATCCGGCCGAGATGGGTCTTCAC
The DNA here is from genome assembly GCF_056435365.1 of Kitasatospora sp. NPDC043949. Classification (NCBI taxonomy): domain Bacteria; kingdom Bacillati; phylum Actinomycetota; class Actinomycetes; order Kitasatosporales; family Streptomycetaceae; genus Kitasatospora; species Kitasatospora sp. NPDC043949. Next base: position 86,807 of record NZ_JBWKEQ010000032.1, read on the forward strand.
GGTGGCCTCGCTGATGAACAGTGCCCGGGCGATCTCCCGGTTGCCCAGCCCCTGCCCCAGCTGCGCGAGGATGTCCTGCTCGCGCTCGGTGAGCTGCGGTGCGGGCGCCCGCATCTGCGCCATCACCCGGGAGGCGACCGGCGGCGAGAGCACCGTACGGCCCCGGGCGGCGGCGTGCACGGCGGCGAACAACTCCTCCGGCCGCTCGGCCTTCAGCAGGTAGCCGGTGGCGCCCGCGGCGATCGCCCGGGTGATGTCGGCGTCGGTGTCGTAGGTGGTGAGCACGAGCACGTGCGGGCCGCCCGGTGCGGCGGTGATCCGCCGGGTGGCCTCCACCCCGTCGATGCCGTCGCCGAGTTGGAGGTCCATCAGCACCACCTGCGGCGCCAGCCCGGCGGCCAGCGCGACCGCCTCCTCCCCGGTGCTCGCCTCGCCGACCACCTCGATGTCGCCCGCGCTGGCGAGCAGCGCCAGCAGGCCGGCCCGGACCACCGCGTGGTCGTCGCAGACCAGCAGCCGGACGGGGGCGGGTCCGGTTCGTTCGCTCATCGGTGCTCCAGGGGGATCGCGGCGGAGACGACGGTGCCCTCGCCGGGGGTGCTCTCCACGGTCAGCGTGCCACCGAACTGCCGCAGCCGGGCGCGCATCGCGGGCAGCCCGTACCCGCGGCCGCCGGCCGACCCGACCGCGCCCGGGTCGAAGCCCCGCCCGTCGTCGGCGACGTCCAGGACGGCCTGGTCGCCGAGGTAGGACAGGGTGATCGCCGCGGCCGAAGCACCGGCGTGCTCCCGGACGTTGGCCAGCGCGCCCTGGGCGATCCGCAGCAGCGCGGACTGCGCGGCGGCGGGCAGCGGGACGGGCGTGCCGTCCAGGTGGAAGCGGACCGGCAGACCGCTCTCGGCGGCCTCCCGTCCGGCGAGCGCGCGCAGCGCCTGGTCGAGCGGACGGCCGTCGGCGAGTTCGGCCGGTGCGAGGTCGTGGACGAAGCGGCGGGCCTCGGCCAGGTTGCGGGCCGCCACCTCGGCGGCGGTCCGGACGTGGGTGCGGGCGGTCGTCGGCTCGGTGTCCCAGGTGCGCTCGGCGGCCTGCAACAGCATCTGCTGGCTGGACAGCCCCTGGGCCAGGGTGTCGTGGATCTCCATGGCGAGCCGCTCGCGCTCCGCGTGGGTGCCCTCCCGCCGTTCGGTGGCGGCGAGTTCGCGCCGGGTGCGGACCAGGTCGGTGATCAGGGCGCGCTGCCGGGCGTCCTGCCGGTCCATGAAGAGGAACACGCCGGTGGCGAGCGCGGCCACCGCGAACGGCAGCAGGACGAGAGTGGCGTCCGCCCCGCCGGCCAGCCGGAGCTCGGCGATCACCACCAGCAGCGTCAGGGCCGCCACGAGCGGGATCGCCGCCCGCGCGGGGAGCGTGCGCAGCGCGGTGTAGACCAGCGGGACGGCGCACCAGGCGAAGCTCGGCGCGAGCAGCACCAGCACCACCCAGAGCGCGACCACCAGGGCCAGCGGCCACCGGCGCCGACGCGGAACCCGGTCGCCGGGCGCAGCTTCAGCCCCGGGCGTGGGCGTGGGCGTGGGCGCGGGCGCGGGCGCTGGTGGCGGTGGCGGTGGCGGGTGGCAGTGCGCGAGCCAGGAGCCGGCCGGCTGGGCGAGGGCGAGGGCGATGCTGAGCCCGATCACCCAGGGGATCCGGGGGTTGCCGGGATGGTGGGTGAGGTAGCGGCTGAGCGAGGCGGCGAGCAGCAGCAGGAAGGCGGAGTCGAGCAGCACCGCCAGGCGGCCCGCGTCCGGGTCGCCGGCGTCGTGACCGGCGGCGGGGCGGGGCTGCTGCACGGGTGGCTCCTGGCTGGACGGGCGATCGGCACCTGGGCGCCTCGGTGGGCGGTCGGCATCCGGACGGGCACCGGCCGCCTCGACCGCGTGCCCGGTGCGCCCGGTGCGCCCGGCGCACCGACCTGCACCGATCCCTCGATGGTGGCCCGGTCGACCCGGTCCCGCATCAGCCGATCGGTTGACGGGGTTGTCCTCCATCATGCCCGCGCGGTCGCGCCGGAGCGTCGATGTGGCGAGCCTCGCCCCGGCCGGAGGATCGGGGTGGAGCCGGGCGGACCTCCTGCCGCCCGGCGGCCCCGATCCCGTTCGCCGATCCGCTGAGGAGCTGGACCATGAAGAAGATCTCCGTGCGCACCCGGGTGCTGACCGGCACTCTCGCCGCCGCCGCGCTCGCCGCCACCGTGGGCGCCGTCTCGGCCAGCGCCGAGACCTCAGGGACCCCGGCCGCGCCGGCCGCGGTGAAGGTCGACACCCAGAACAAGAACCTCGCCCAGAGCACCGGCCTGACCATCGACGCCGCGACCCGCGCCGCCCAGGCCACCCTGGACGCGGCGGCCAAGGCCGGCCAGCACGTCTCGGTCGCGGTCGTCGACCGGGACGGTGTCACCCGGGTGCTGCTCAAGGGCGACGGTGCCGGCCCGCAGTCTCCGGAGTCGGCGCAGCGCAAGGCGTTCACGGCGGTCTCCTGGAACGCGCCGACCTCGGAGCTGACCAAGCGGCTGGCCCAGGCCCCGACCCTCAAGGACATCCCGGGCACGCTGTTCCTGGCCGGCGGCGCCCCGGTGCAGTCCAAGGGCGCCCCGGTCGCGGCGATCGGTGTCGCGGGCGCGCCGAGCGGCGACCTGGACGAGCAGTTCGCGCAGGCGGGTGTCGCCGCACTGGCGAAGTGATCCCCTGGCCGGTTGCCCGTCCCCTGATGCGCGGGGCGGGCCGACCGGCCAGGATGGGCGGTATGCCGACGATGACCGATGACCAGTGGCGGGCGTTCCTCTCCGAGGGCACCCGCACCGCCAAGCTCGCCACCACCCGGGCCGACGGCCGTCCGCACGTCGCGCCGGTCTGGTTCCTGCTGGACGGCGACGAGCTCGTCTTCAACACCGGTGCGGGCACCGTCAAGGGCCGCACCCTGGCCCGCGACGGCCGGGTGATGATCTGCGTGGACGACGACCGGCCGCCCTTCGCGTACGTTCTCGTGCAGGGCACCGCCCGGCTGAGCGAGGACCTGGCCGAGGTGCGCGCCTGGGCCACCCGGATCGCCGCCCGGTACATGGGGGAGGACGTCGCGGAGCAGTACGGGGCCCGGAACGGCGTGCCGGGGGAACTGCTCGTTCGGGTGAAGATCGAGAAGGTCTCCGCAGAACACGGGGTGGCCCTCTGAAAAGCCGGTGCCGCTGTCAGTGGTGCATGGCAGGCTTCCCGGTATGACGGCGTGGACCCTCAACGACATCGAACGTGCGATCCGCTCCTCCTGGGGTGTCGACACCTGTGCGCCCGAGGATCTGGCCCACTGGCGTCCCGACAATCCCGCCCGCGGCCAGTGCGGGGTGACGGCGATGGTGGTGCACGACCTGCTCGGCGGCGAGCTGATGATGGGCGAGGTGCACGTCGGCGGGGTCCGGACGGATCTGCACTGGTGGAACCGCTTCGCCACCGGCATCGAGATCGACCTCACCCGCGAGCAGTTCGGGCCGGACGAACTGGTCGGCCCCGGCCGTCCGGTCGCCCGCCCGGCCCGCCCCGGCCGGCTCCAGGCCCAGTACGAGCTGCTGAGCCGCCGGGTGGTCACCGAGCTGGAGCGCGGCCGCGTCCGGCTACCGGAGCGCGCCTGCGCGTGAGTCCGTCCAGTACGCAGGAGGCCACCGTCTCCTGACGTACAGTCATCCGCAGATGCGGTGACAGTGACGGTGACGGCGACGGGAGTGCGGGATGACCGGGGCGACGATCGGCTTCGTGGGGCTGGGTGCGATGGGGCGGGGCATGGCCGGCAGCCTGTTGCGGGCCGGCCACACCGTCCGGGTCTGGAACCGCTCGCCCGAGCCGGTGGCCACCCTGGTGGCCGAGGGCGCCGAGGCGGCGGGCACACTCGCCGAGGTGTACGCCGCCGACACCGTGGTCTCCATGCTCGCCAACGACGAGGCGGTCGAACGGCTGCTGCTCGACCCCGCCCTGCTCGCGGGCGCCGCGACGACCCTGCACGTCAACATGGCCAGCATCTCCGTCGGACTCGCCGAGCGCGCCGAGGCACTGCACGCCGAGCACGGCATCGGCTACCTGGCCGCCCCGGTCCTCGGCCGTCCGCCGGTCGCGGCGGCCGGCCGGTTGAACATCCTGACCGCCGGCGCGCCGGAGCTGCTGGCCCGCGCGGAGCCGCTGTTCGCCGCGATGGGGGAGCACACCTGGCACTTCGGTGCGAGCCCGCGACAGGCCAACACCGCCAAGATCAGCACCAACTTCCTGCTGGCCTGCGCGATCGAGTCGATGGCCGAGGCGTGCAGCCTGGCCGAGGCCCACGGCGTCCGGCCGACCGACCTGGTCGAGATGTTCACCGGCACGCTGTTCCCGGGGCCGGTCTACTCCGGCTACGGCGCGATGGTGGCCGAACGCCGCTACGAGCCGGCCGGGTTCAGGCTGCCGCTGGGCCTCAAGGACGTCGGCCTGGCCCTGGAGGCCGGGGCCGCGCGGAACGTCCCGCTCCCGTTCGGCGGCATCCTGCGGGACGCCTTCCTGGACGCGCTGGCCCACGGTGACGCGGACAAGGACTGGGCGGCGGTCGCGGCCGTCGCCCGGCGCCGGGCCGGCCTGCCCGCCTGAGCGAACTCCCGGGCGAACTCCCGGGCGCCGGACGTGGAACAACCGGGGGGCGGGGGGTGCTCGCACCTTCATCCGCACCACCGACCGGGGGAGTCCCGATGGCCGACCAGCCGACGGGCGCCGAGGCGCCGCGCACCTTTCTGTTCCTCAACGCCAGTGCGCGGGCCGGCGGCAACTCCGAGCAACTCGCCCGGCTGGCCGCCGAGGCGAGCCTGCCGGCCGGGTCGGAGCAGCGCTGGCTGCGGCTGAGCGAGCACCCGCTGCCGCCCTTCGAGGACCTGCGGCACGTCGAGGGAGGCCGCCACCCCGAGCCGGTCGGCCACGAACGGACCTTGCTGGACGCCACGTTGGCGGCCACCGACCTGGTCTTCGTCGCACCGCTGTACTGGTACTCGCTGCCGACCAGCGCGAAGCTCTACCTCGACCACTGGTCGTCCTGGCTCCGGCAGCCAGGGGCTGACTTCCGTGCCCGGATGCGCGGCGGCACCATCTGGGGCGTCACCGCCCTCGCCACCGAGGACGACAAGGCCGAACCGCTGATCGGCATGCTCCGGCTGACGGCCGAGTACATGGGGATGCGCTGGGGCGGCGCGCTGCTCGGCAACGGCACCCGCCCCGGGGACGTGCTGCGCGACGAGCGGGCGCTGATCGCGGCCAAGTCCTTCTTCGCGGGCTGAGCCCGCGCACCCGTTCCGGCGGGCGCTCGCGCGGACGCTGACGCGGACGTTCGCACGGATGTGCACGCCGGCGCTCACGTGGACGTTCGCAGGGCGTTCGCACCGGCGCGCGCAAGGCGTTCGCACCGACCCTCACAGGACATTCACCCGGGCATTCGCCGGACGTTCACACGACCGATCGCTTCACGCCACGCGAGGCGGTGCGATACGGTCCCCCGGGCGTGTACCCGTCACTCTCCGGTCATCTTTCTGCAAAGCGCAAAAGCCTTACCGCAGGACGGAATTGGGCGATTCGGGCACTCCCGTCCCGTGAGCGGTCCCCAGCGTGACACCCGCCTTCCGGAGTGGCCGGATCCTTCGGTAATCTCCGTCGGACTTTCAAGCTTCGCGAGGGGTCAGAGGCGTCCACGGCCGCCCGCCCCGCCGCGCCCCGGGCCTCGCCCGGACTCTTCCGTGAGGTCTCCCTTGCCCATACGTCGCAGTCTTGCCCTTGCCGGCGTCGCCGCGCTCGCGTCCTCGCTCGTGCTGTCCGGCGCCCAGGGCGCCATGGCCGTCGGCACCACCGGTTCCCCGTCCGCCGCCGCCCAGGCGGCCGGCAAGGCCTCCCACCAGAGCCTCGACCTGTCGGTGAACGGCGTGCCCGGCACCTTCATCGCCGGCGGCGACGCCCGCGACTTCACCTTCAAGATCGACAACTCGACGAAGCACGACTTCCTCTTCCTCCCGCTGCTCAAGTTCAAGAACAAGGCGGGCTCGCTCAAGGCGAAGGACCTCAAGGTCCAGTACCAGCTGCCCGGCGGCCAGTGGCAGACCGGTTCGGTCGCCGCCGACGGCGGCGAGGACAAGGACAAGTCCGTCCTCACCCTGCTCGGTGGCCTCGGCCAGGACGGCAACCCCACCGACGACGACCTGCTCGTCGTGAACCGCGGCAAGAGCTTCTCGATCAAGGTCCGGGTCTCCTTCACCTCGGAGGCGCCGCTCGGCCGGGCCGGCGTCGTCCCGGTGGTGTTCTCCGCCGAGCTCGACGACGAGACCCACGCGCCGGTCGACGGGGGCCACCTCAGCTGCGACGGCGTCCGCGGCGCGGGCTTCGTGATCAAGGCGGGCGGCGGCGGCAAGCCGAGCCCGACCATCAGCCCGAGCCACACCGGCAAGCCCAGCCCGACCGCGAGTACCTCGCCGACGGCCTCCCACTCGGCGACCGCCTCCACCTCGCCGACGGCCTCCCACTCGGCGACCGCGAGCACGTCGCCGACCGCCTCCACCTCCGCCACGGCCACCCCCTCCACCTCGGCCACCCCGAGCGCCGAGCCGACCACGCCGTCGCCGTCGGTCCCGCCGACCACCCCGACCACGGGCGAGCCGTCCGGCTCCGCCTCCGCGTCGACCTCCGCCCCGGCCCCGGTCGACGGCAACGGCGACACCGCCGGCCCGATCGACTTCCCGGTGGCCGTCCCGACCCTCACCCCGCCGCCGCTCACCCCGGCCGCCGTCACCAAGGCCAAGGCCGCCGCCGACAACGGGGACAAGGCCCTGGCCCAGACCGGTGGCGGTGACGACACCACCGCCATCGCCGTGGCCGGCGGCGCCGTGCTGCTCGCCGGTGTCGGCACCCTCGTGGTGCTGCGCCGCCGCAAGTCGGCCCAGCAGGGCTGACCGCGGCCGCAAGGCACGCTCCAGCCGTTACACCGAGGCGGTACCCGCCTGACAACCGCCCGCGCCGCCCGGCCGTCCGTTCGACGGACCTCCGGGCGGCGCGGGCGGGACACCTCCGTCACATAGGATGTCCGGCCGGAGGGGGGCGGAACCGGCGGGGAGAGGGACAGGTGCGGGGATCACGCACGGCACGGACGGCCACCGACTACGAGTCGGCGACCGGGCGGATCGCGGGGCTGCCGCTGCGCAGACACCACGTTCTACTGGTGGCCTGGACGGTGCTCTGGTTCTTCCTGGTCGAGCCCAGCGGCGGCTTCTCCTGGCACTACCTGCGCCAGGGTGAGCAGCTGCTCTTCAGCGACCACCCGGACGGCGGGCTGGCGCTCTACGCCCACCACCCGGAGCTGCAGATCGGCCCGGTCAGCCTGGCCGTGGCCCGGCTCACGGCCCCGTTCTCGGCCCACACCGGCCAGCTGATCGCCGAGGCGGCGATGTCCGGGCTCGGCCTGGTGATGCTGGTCCTGATCGGTCGCACCGCCGCCCTGTACTACCTGGGCACCGGCACCAACCACCGCCGGCTCCAGCAGCGCCTGCTGATCGCCGGACTGGCGTTCATCCCGATGTGGGTCGAGGTCTCGGTCCGATTCGCGCACCTGGACGACGTCCTGGCGCTGTTCTTCACCACCCTCGCCGCGCACGCCCTGGCCCGCGGCAAGCCCACCATGGTCGGTGTCTACCTGGCGCTGGCGGTGGACTCCAAGCCCTGGGCGATCGCCTTCGCCCCGCTGATCCTGGCGCTGCCCAGGCCCGCCTGGCTGCGCAGCGCGATCTGGTTCGTCGGACTGGTGGCGATCGCCTGGCTGCCGTTCTACCTGGGCAATCTGGACACCCTGGCCGCCGCCAAGTTCACCATCCCCAACCAGCCGGCCTCCGCACTGCGCTGGTTCGGGGTGACCGACCCGGCCACCCCCTGGTGGGACCGTCCGACCCAGTTCGCCCTCGGCCTCGGCCTCGGCACCATCGCGGTCTGGCGCGGCCGCTGGCCGGCCGTGGTGCTGCTCGGCGCGGACGCCCGGATCCTGCTCGATCCGAGCGTCTACACCTACTACACGGCCTCGATCCTGCTCGGCACCCTGCTCTGGGACGCGGTCGGGCAGAAGCGGCTCGTCCCGTGGTGGAGTTGGATAGCGCTGGCCGCGCTGTATGGCGGGACGCTGTTCATCCCGTCCGACGCGGGCCGCGGCTTCGTCCGGCTGGCCTTCGTGGTGGTCTCCGCCGCGTACGTGCTGTTCTGGCCCACCCAGCAGACGCGCCGCCCGCGGTCCCCGGCGGACGGCGAGGGGCGGCGCCGTTCCTCCCGGCGGCGCGAGCGCGTGCTGACCGGCACCGGAGCCTGACCGGCACCGGAGCCTGACCGGCACCGGAGCCTGACCGGCACCGGAGCCTGACCGGCCCCGGCCCCGGCCCCGGAGCCCGAGCCTGACCGGGGCCCTCCCTCCCGAGGACGGCTTGACCCTCACGCGGCGTGAGAGCGGAGGCTGGTGGTCAGCACGAAGGGAGGACCCGGATGAGCAGCGAGGGCTACTCGGTCGGAGCCGTGGCCAAGATCGCCAAGGTGACCGTCCGCACCCTGCACCACTACGACGAGATCGGCCTGTTGTCCCCCGCGGGCCGCACCCGGACCGGCTACCGCCGCTACCAGGACGCCGACCTCGACCGGTTGCAGCAGATCCTCTTCTACCGCGAACTCGGGTTCCCCCTGGAAGAGATCGCGGCGATCCTGGACGACGACTCGGTCAGTCCGAGCGAGCACCTCCGTCGGCAGCACCAACTGCTGACCGACCGGATCAGGCACCTCCAGGACCTCGCCACAGCCGTCGAACACGCCATGGAGGCACGAAGAATGGGCATTCAGCTGAGCCCGGAGGAGAAGTTCGAGATCTTCGGCGAGGGCTACCAGGAGGAGTGGGAGCAGGAGGCCGAACAGCGCTGGGGCGACACCGCGGCCTGGGCCGAGTCGCAGCGCCGCACCGGCGGCTACGACAAGGCCGACTGGCAGCGGATCCAGGCGGAGATGGCCGACCTCAACACCCGCCTGGTCGAGGCGCTCACCGCCGGCGAACCCGCCGACGGCGCCGCCGCCACGGACCTCGCCGAGGCGCACCGGCAGCACATCTGCCAGAACTTCTACGACTGCACGTTCACCATCCACCGCGGCCTGGCCGGGCTGTACGTCTCGGACCCGAGGTGGACCACCACCTACGAGAACCTCGCCCCGGGCCTGGCGCAGTGGCTGCACGACGCCATCCTCGCCAACGCGGACCGGCACGAGAAGGCATAGTCGCCGCCGGATGCCGGATGCCGGATGCCGGATGCCGGATGCCGGGCCACGTGGCCGGGGGGCTACGCGACCCCGCGCCCGAAGGAGCGCCGGTAGGCGGTCGGGGAGGTGCGCATCACCCGGCCGAAGTGGTGGCGGAAGGTCGCGGCGCTCTCGAAGCCGACCGCCGCCGCGATCTCCTCCACCGTCCCCTCCGGTGACTCCAGCAACGGCAGGCTGGCCGCGATGCGCTGGGTGACGACCCAGCGCATCGGGCTGGTGCCGTTGCGGGCGGTGAAGTGCCGCAGGTACGAGCGGTCCGACATCCGGGCGGCGCGGGCCAGCAGCGAGATGGTCAGCGGGGACGCCAGGTGGCCCATCGCCCACTGCATGCTGCGGGCGACCCCGTCGTCCTCCTCCTCGACCGGGCGGACGGCGGCCTCGATGAACTGGGCCTGCCCGCCGTCCCGGTGCGGCGCCACCACGAAGCGGCGGGCCACGCTGTTGGCCACCTTGGCGCCGTGGTCGCGGCGGACCAGGTGCAGGCAGAGGTCGATCCCGGCGGCACTGCCCGCGCTGGTGAGCACGTTCCCGTTGTCGACGTACAGCACGTCCGGGTTGACCCGCACGTCCGGGTGGCGCTGCTGGAGCAGGTCGGCGTACCGCCAGTGGGTGGTTGCCTCCCGCCCGTCGAGCAGTCCGGCGGCGGCCAGCGCGAAGGCGCCCGAGCAGATCGAGACGATCCGGGCGCCGCGCTCGTGCGCCGTCCGCAGCGCGGCGACCAGCCCGGGGGAGACCGCGCCGCTGAACGCGTTCGGCACCCCGGGGACCACCACCGTGTCGGCCGAGGCCAGTTCGTCCAGCCCGTGCCGGGCGGTCAGCGCGAACCCGCCCACCGCGTCCAGCGCCGTCCCGGGCCGGTCGGCGCACACCTTCAGCCCGTACCAGGGCGCTGCCAGCAGGCCGCCCAGTTCGGGCCGGGCCAGTCCGAACACCTCCACCACCACGCCGAGTTCGAACGGCGCCATGCCCGCGAAGGCGTACACCGCGACGTGGTGCACCGGTTCCGGGCGGGGGCCGATGACGACGGGCACCGGGCCCGACCCGGTGCCGACCGGGCCCTCGACGTGCTGCTCGGTCATGCGGACCCCCTGCTGACGGGTGGCGGGATGGCGGTGAGTGTAGCCGTTCCGGCCGGCCGGGAATCTTCCTCGGATCCACCTGCAACCTCCACCCCGGCCACACGTCCATTGGTACGGGGGCGGAGAGAGGCGGGCCGAGGGCGGCTGTCAGGATCTCCCCGGTCACGATCTTGATCAGGAGTCCTGACGGTCCGGCGAGAGCCGCCACCGTCCCGGGGGAAAGCGGAAACGCGCATGTCCATGGCCATCGGGCCGATCGCCGGGCCGACGAGGGGGCGCGGTTTCTCCGTTCGCGGAGTGGTCGCCGTGCTGTTCGGCGCGCAGGAGACCGGCGAGGTGCCCGCCGGCCCGGGCGACGAGCAGGCGGCGCAGCGCCGCTCCGGCTTCCGGCTGCTGCGCGGAGGGCGCAAGCCCACGGAGGACCGGCCCACCCTGACCGACCTGTACCACGTCCACCGGCTGGGCCTGGTGCGGATGGCCGTCCTCCTGGTCGACCACCAGGACCTGGCCGAGGACGTCGTCCAGGAGGCCTTCACCCAGCTCTACCAGCGGTACGGCGAGCACCTGGACGACCTCGACAACGCGCTCGGCTACCTGCGCACCGCGGTGGTCAACGGCGCCCGGTCGATGCTGCGCCGCCGGAAGACCGCCCGCGAGTACGTCCCGCCGCACGAGCCCGACGCCGCCTCCGCGGAGGACCACGCGGTGCTCAACGACGAGCACCGGCGGGTGCTCGCGGCCATGCAGGAGCTGACCTCCCGCCAGCGCGAGGTGCTGGTGCTGCGCTACTGGTCCGACCTGTCGGAGGCGCGGATCGCCGAGGCCCTGGGGCTGTCCCGGGGCGCCGTGAAGTCCACCGCCAGCCGGGCCCTGGACGCCTTGGAAAAGCATCTGGAGAAGGTTCGATGACCGACAAGCTCCCCGGCCGCGAGAGCGGAGGCCGAGACGGTGACGGGCCGGCCGAGACGGCGACCGAACGGCTGCTGCGCGAGGCGATGAACGCCCGCGCCTCGCTGATCACCGCGCACGACCTGCGCCCGGCGCAACCGCCGCGCGGTCGGGTGCGGCGATTGCGCCCGGTCTACCTGACCGCCGTGCCGGTCTTCGCGCTGGCCGCCTCCCTGGCGATCGGCCTGCTCACCTTCCACGGCGACCCGCTGGCCAGGAAGGACGTCCCCCCACCGGCCGCCACCATGACGACCTCGCCGAGCCCGACCCCCGAGCCGACCGCCGCCCCGACCCCCACGGCCACCTCGCCGGACACCGGCAGCCCCGCCGCCGACCCGGAGACCGGGGCCCCCCTCTCCGACCCGACGTCGGCCGGCACCCGGACGACGGCGCCGCCCACCACCCCCGCCACCACACCGGCCACCACCGCGCCGGCCGGGACGACCTACCCCTTCCGGGGCGTCAGGTTCAAGATCCCGCCAGGTTGGCGGGCCGTCAATCCGGATCCTTCCGCCAACACCCTCTGCATCCTGAGCCCGAGCGCTCCGCAGGACGCGACGGCCGGGGACTGCCTGCCGCACGGCGTGCTTCTGACGGTCACGGACCAGGAGTCGCAGCTCTGGCCGAGGCTGCCCGACCTGGATTCCGAGAGCGGCTGGTCCACGCAGCCCTGGTGCCCGGCGTGGTCCTACTCCCCCACGCTCACCAGGAACGGACAGATCGACAGTGTCGGCCCGACCAGGAGCACACCCACCGTGGCAGGCCGTGCCGCACGCAAGTCGCAGTGGCAGATCAACTGCGGCGGCGACGCCTTCACGGCCCAGATGTGGGCCCTGCCGAAGGACTTCGTGTCCGTCTCGGCGATCGGCCTCAAGACCGACTACCAGCCCGGACTGATGACGATCGTCAACACCCTCGACCTGAGCGGCCGCCAGGCGCCGCCGGTGAAGTACCACGAGAACGACATCGATATCACCGTGGGCGGCTTCACGGGCGTTCAGGAGCTGAAGGCGGGAAGTCCGGCCGTCACCTTCTCGGTGACCTACAAGAACAACAGTCCGACGAATTTCGCCCAGGTGGAGCCCTTGGTCTACACCGAGTGGCCCATGGACACGCCGGTGGATGTGGTGTCGCTGAACGCGGGCAAGCTCGAGCGTCTCGACGGTGCCACCTGGAAGGAAAAGCCGCTCACGCGAGGAAGCGCGATGGACTACGCGATGGCGGATCCCGAGTCGCTCTTCCCCCTGGCTCCAGGGCAGAGCCGAACGGTCAAGTACCGGATGACGATCGATGCCGGACACGGCCTCGGGCCACTGTGGGTGATGACGCGGGCCGTCCTTCCCTACACGGGAGGAACCCTCACGGGTCTCGGCAACGAGGTTGTCTCGCTCAAGATCACCAAGTGACACGGGGGCGGGGGGGGGGGGGGAGGGGGGGGGGGGGGGGAAGGAGGGGGGGGGGGGGGGGGGGGGGGGGGGGGAGGGGGGAAGGGGGGGGGGGGAGGGGGGGGGGGGGGGGGGGAA